>JAFSTA010000012.1 GCA_017450695.1 Kiritimatiellia bacterium
CGGCTGTATCGTCAGCCAGTGATCCGCGAAACTCCCCGCCCCCCTGTTTTCCGTAGTAATGGTTTTGCCTTTCATGCCGCAAATTATAGCGGAAACCGTGTGGAAAGTCAAGATAAATGTTTGTGGCGCAACGATTTACCCCCCCCCCAGAACGAAAAAACGCTTGACGGCGCGGCGCCGTTTTGATAAAATCGGCGGCGCTTTCAGGGACGGGTGTCCTTGAAGGGGTTTTGCAATTGCCTCTTTTGAAACGGAGAAGATCTCATGAAACAGATTGGCTCGAGCAGATTGGTTTGGGCGTGTGCGCTGGCGTTTCTCGTATGTGCGGGGTCGCTTTATGCCGAGGTTACGGCGCGGAGTTATGTGCAGAACGGCCTGCTTATGCAGTGGGACGGCATCGAGAACGCGGGCTGGGGTGTACATGACGCGACGGCCGCGAAACCGGTTGAGCTGATTTCCGGGACAGAGACGGAACTGACCGGCACCATGCCCGCAGGGGACAGGTGTTTCACCTTCGGAAGCGGGTACCTTCACTTCACATCGGAAACGATCAAGAACGCCGTCAACAGCGGGGCTCTAACGGTCGAGATTGTCGTGAAATTGACCGGAAAAGGCGTGAAAAACGGCGGATTGATCGCGTTCGGTAACTCCACGCGGGGATTGTGGGTATGGCAGAATGATCAGAATGCGGTGATTGCGTCGTATTCTTATCGCGCTACGAACGCCTACGGATTTGGTGTCAGCGGGGAGAATGCAACGACCGTCTCGTATCTGCTGTCGACTTCACAAAACAATTTTGGTCTAAACGGTGCCCTGACGGGTACTCCTAATCGCGGTACTGTAGATATGGCTGACGCGGACTGCTATCTGGGGAAACTCGGCGGGACATATAACGCATACGCAAAGGCTTCTGTCTTTTCCATCCGGATTTACAGCCGCAAACTGACGGCTGGTGAACTCGCGTCGAACGCCGTAATTGACCGGCTTCGTTTCGGTATCAATCCGAACACCGGGGATCAAGTCCGCTTCGTCCCTGCTGATGCGGGAGAAACCGCACGGAGTTACGTGCAGGACGGTCTGCTGGCGCAGTGGGACGGCATCGAGAACGCAGGTTGGGGCGTACACGACGTGACGGCCGCGAAGCCAGTTGAGCTGATTTCCGGACTCGAGACGGAGTTAACCGGTACGATCCCTGTGGACGAGAAATCTTTCACACTGGGTAGCGGCAGCCTGAAGTTCACCTCGCCCGAAATCCTGGCGGCGATCAACGCGGGGAACGCGACGGTCGAAATCGTCACCTCCAAGAATGGGGGCTTCAACCATAACGGGGGCTTCTTCGAGTTCGGCGGCAGCATACGAGGTTTTTGGCTCTACCAGCAGAACGATGCGTTCTGTAACGCTGTTTCCTATCACGGAAATGGTTATACCGTAATCCGGTACAATCTCGACGGAACGAATACGCTCTCGTTCGCGCTTTCTGACCAGACCGCGAATCGCTGGTATATCAGTGGCTCGGAGGCGGGGACTTTTTCTCGGTATGATAGTGATGTCACCGAAACCGAAAATTGCTACATCGGTATGCTTGCGAGCTACGGTAATTTGATGCCGAGCGCCAAGGTCTTCTCCATCCGCATCTACGGACGCGTGTTGACGGCGGCGGAAATCGCGAAAAACGCGGCGATCGACCGGCGCCGGTTCACGGGAAACGGCGTGGCGTGCGCTGCCAGCTATGTCCGGTCGGGACTCCTCGCCCAGTGGGACGGCGCGGAGAACGCCGGATACGGACTGCACGATATTTCATCCGACGCGCCGGTGGAGATTGCGTCCGGCATTGAGCAGTCTTTGACCAACAAGGTGCCTGCTGACGGCAAGGCGTTTCTCCTCGGATCCGGATACCTGAAGTTCCGGTCGCAGGAGATCATCGACACGCTGAACGCGGGCCACGCGACGGTGGAACTGGTCATCGCGAAGAACGGTTCGTATGTGGATAACGGCGGATTCGTTGCCTTCGGCGATGACACCCGTGCCTTCTGGCTTTATCAGCAGGGCAGTTATATTCTCCGCTGCGTTTCCTACCATGCCAAGCATCGCGGGCAACCGGAGGAAGGCGTTTTCAAGGACATCAACTTTGAGGCGGAGGGTACGAACTCGCTCTCCTTCCTCTTGACCGACGGGGCGACCTCCACCTACAATACCAACGGCTTCTACTGCGGTTCCTTCCCACGGTCGAACGTGGACACGGCAAATGACATCTGCTATGTCGGACTGCTCTCGAACTACGACAAGATGCCGAACGCCAAGGTCTTCTCCATCCGCGTCTATGACCGCGTGCTGACCGGGGCGGAGCTGGAGAACAACCAGATCGCGGACCGGCTCCGCTTCAACCTCCATGACTGGACAGGGACGGCGCAGGGCGGGGCGTGGAACGACGCCGCGAACTGGACGCATTCCGGCGGCGGGGTATCCGCGCCTGAGACGGGGGCGAACGTGCGGGTCGCGGATGCAGCCGTGGATGCGGGGACGGCGGTCGATCTTGCTGTGCTGGCGTTGGAGAACGGCGGAAAGCTGAACCTGCAGAGCGGCGTTACGGTGGGGACGCATGTCCTGTTGACGAACGGCGTGGCGGTCGCGCGCGGCGGGTACACGGGAAGCGGTAACCGGGGTACGCGCGTGGACTGGCTCTCCGGTCCCGGCCTCCTGCGCGTGGGCGGCGGTTTGTCGGCGGAGATACCCGGAGTGCGCGAATTTCTGTCAGTCGGGCTGATCATCACGATCCAGTAACGGAGATCCCTTCGCGTGAGCTGGGTAGTTTGGCAGTTCAGTAGCTAGCCCTCGCTTGCGCGGGCATGTACAGGAGGGTAGGCGGTCGTAGCCGCCTGCTTACCGGTAATTCAACCGGTCAAGCGTGTTATGCATGGCAGTCGTCCTTACTTCTACGTTCCGGGTTCTTCGCGAGACGTTCGGGGAAGCGGGAAAAATTAAATCGTTGCGCTTTGAAATGGTTAAATGGTTAAATTGACGAGCCACCGAATAGCGACAGGAGTGCCGCTTCGCGGAGGTGTAATTGCCTTTTGTCTTGCGCGGCAAATGGGGAGGGCCGCGCCCCGTCGCGTCCGAATTGCTTAACCTGCCAACTTCTAGATAGGGAAACAACGGGGATAACATCGAGAACAACTTGAATCGGAACGGTTCGCAACCGCGAACCGAATCAATACCGTCGCGCGGTTGCGCGACGACCGCTCGCGAGTTGTCTTTCCGTTGTTCCAGTTGTCTCCAAATAGAAGATAACGCTCGCCTATCAGTTCTGAGTTCAAAGCGACTTCTCCGCGCTGCGTGAGGAAAAAGACAAGCGACACGCGACATCCGCGACGACTCTCCGACTTGCCGACACTCGCCTACGCCTTCGCGGACAAGTCAACTTAGGGGCGAAGCCCACTTAGACCCGCAGGGTCATTTAGGCGGCGCCAGCCGACACTTATCTGCCGCTTCGCGGCTAAATCAACTTAGGGGCGAAGCACCACTTAGACCCGCAGGGTCATTTAGGCGGCGCCAGCCGACACTTATCTGCCCCCCGCTTCCCCGAAAGCCGACGGCGAGGGCGCCGTCGCTACGCAGCGGACGCGACGGAGCGCGACCTTCCCGATTGGATCCAGAACGCAAAAGAGTGTCGCTTCCCCGATTTTACGACCTGTTTCCCTCTACGCCTCCGCGTGAACGAAACTTGCCATCCTGTACATCCCCGCGTGAACGCGGTCGGCGGGCTACGCCCCCAATCACTTATACGCCAACCTGCCTCATTCCGTGTGTTCCATGTATTCCGTGGTCAACCTTTCGGAAAGAGTATCGTCATATCGGAATAGGACGGGCTTTCACCATTTATGCGAATCGCTTTTCCGGTTGCCTCAGGTATGTTCGGGAACGAAAATTCGTTATTGTTCCCGATTCTCTCCGTTGGCTCTGCATGAGAACCGAAACGAGGACCTCATGTTTTTATTCGGATGGGAAAGGGACGGCTCGGGCATCCGGATAGCGCCCGATCGCCTCGATCGGCGGCAACGGCTCCCAGAGGAGCGGCACTTCGCCGGAGGCATGGCGGTTGTCCCACGTCTCCGTCTCGTCGGGCAGACCGAAGAGGATGCGCTCCGCCCCCTTGAAGAGATTCCGGCTGACGGTGTTGGCGTTCACCGCCGTCTCCAGGCGGGCCAGCTCGGGATATTTCGCGGCGTACGCCGGGGAACGGATGTCCACTTCCTCGCAGAATTCCTTGCGGGTCTTGCTCAGGTGCCGTTCCCAGTACGGCTTCTCCCAAGGGGAGAAGCTCACGCCGTAGCGGCATCCGTCAAAACGGTTGTTGTCAACCGTGTTGAACTGCCCGCCGTGGATCTGTACGCCGCCGAATATGCCGCTCGCGCAGTTCTTGAAGCGGTTGCCGTAGATGGTGAAGCCGCTGATGGCGTCGTCGAGGCGGATGCCGCACTGCCAGAGATCCGGTCTCCCCGTGCCGAAATCCTTCCAGATGTTGTACCTGACCACGTTGCCGCGCCAGGAGACGTTGCCAAAGATGTCGATCCCGCCCTGGTCGTCGGATTCCAGCACGACGTTCTCGACGCGGTTGAACTCGATCTCATGGTCGTTGCCCTCGATGTGGATCGCGCTCGAGGGACCGTGGTGGATGAAGTTGTGCGCAACGCGGACGGCACAGCCGTAGAGGTTCACCGCCGGATTGTACGTGACGGTGTGCCGGCTGAACCGGGCGATCTCGTTGTTTTCCACGTTGATGCGGCTCGGCTCGAGCGTCCGCCGGTCGCCGCCCGAGGCGCCTATTCCGGTAAAACCGATGTCCGTGATGCTGTTGCCGTAAATCCAGATTGCGGCGCATTTGTCCGCGCCGATCGCGGAACCACCGATCTTCCGTATCGTACATCCGGACACCGTCACGTTGGTCGAGCCGGTGATCTTCATCGCCCCGCCGGCCGAGTATTCCATGACCAGTCCGTCGAATGCGACGTTGCATGTTCCCTCGAGCGAGATGAACGGCTTTGCAAGATTGCCGAACGTGTAGATCGGCTCCGCGCCCGGCTTCTCCACCGTTGGCCAGAAATAGACTTTCGCGGCCTTTCTGTCGAGATGCCATTCGCCAGGGCGGTCGAGCTCCTCGAGCACGTTGTACGCATAGAAGGGCATGCCGGAGCGGATACCGTACGCGGGCGACTCGGCAAGGCGGATCTCGCCGCGCGCCGCGTCGATCGATGCGACGGGCATCGAGTTGTCCGCCCACGTGTAGTACCAGAAGCCACGCAGCATCATGTCCTTCGCGCCGGACCACCTGGCAAGGCGTTCGCGGTCGAACGTGAAAACCGTCTTGCTGCCCTTCGCGACACCTCCGATGGGAGCGTAGCCCGCGTCCGGCCAGCGCGCCGGCGTCATCTCCGTGCCGTTCTCGTAGAGGTTGCGGATGATCGCCCTCGGCTTCATGAATCCATAGGCCGACGGCGGCTCGATCGTCCCGACGCCGGACGCCTTCAGGTCGAACATCCGCACCTTGCCCCTCGCCGCCTCCGGCAGACGGCGCAGCACGGCCTCGTCCGTCACCGGCGACGATCCCTTCAGCTCGACGCCGCCGCTCAGGATCGGCGTCTCGCCCGGAAATGCGCGATAGACCACGGGCGAATCCTCGCCGCCGGAATCGGCGCCGGAGAGCGAGAACGTTTCGGATATCGCATACGTGCCGTCGTGGAGATAGACGGTCGCACCGCCGGGCGGGAGTTTCCCGTCCGCCCCGCGCTTGGCGTTCACAGCCGCGCGGGCGCGTTCGAGCGTGGCGAACGGCTTTTGCGGCGAACCGTCGCCGGCGTCGCTGCCGCGCGGCGAGACGTGAAACGCGAAGGCCGGCCTCGGCAACGGCGGCGGCGGACGGCGCGTGGCCGCCTCGTCGAACGCGGGAAGTCCCGCCGCCTCGCGCATGCAGCGCTTCTCACCTTCCGTGGCGAGCCATTTCAGGTGCGTCTCCATCCCTTCCGCGGTCGCCGCCTTGCGGAAGGCGGCGACCGCGGCTTCGTAATCGCCGTCCAGCTCGTGCGTGCGGGCGATCGCCAGTGCGGCCTGGTGGCGGGCGTACGGCGTCGCGTCCGCGTGGGCGGCGATTTGCCCGAGCGTCTCCCGAGCCTTGGCCCTGTTGCCGGAGGAAACGAGCGCGTCGGCACTGCGCCACAGCGTCTCCGGGCCATCCGCCCGGCCGCCGTCCGCCCGGCAGGCGAGCCAGTCGAGCGCCAGGCTGCGGACAACGGGGTTCAGGCCGTTTCGGGAGAGGAACGCGTCCATCGCCGCCTGAGCCTGTCCGCCATCCGTCATGCGGATCCTCGCATACTCCTCGAAGTCCTTGATTCCCGCCTCGCCACCGAACGTGAACTTGCGCACCTTGCTCTCGTCCCACGGGGCCGGCGAGAACGAAAGATCCTTCAGCTGCATCTTGAGGGAGCCGAGCCCGTACTCGGCGCCGCCGAACGACACCTTGCCGCCGGGCGGCGAGACGAATCCGCCCCTGTATTCGTTCTCGGCGGCCAGCGCACCGTTCACGTAGAGCCGCACCGCGCCGCATTCGCGGTCCCACGTCACGCAGACGGAGTTCCATTCGCCCCGGACGAGGGGAGTCGGCGAGGCAAGCGTCCACGGACCGCCCTCTCGTCCGATCTGGAATTCAACCGTCATCCTGGCCCATGGGACGTAGATCCTCCAGCCGTTGTTCCAGCCGTTCCCGAACGCCATCAACAGGCCCTGGCGACGCTGGTCGATGTCGAGTTTGGATCCCATGTCGAGCGGACGGAACATGACCGCCGCCGCGAAGCCCTTCTCGCCTACCAGTTCCGGGCATTCCGCGACATACCAGCCGAGGTCGAAAACCGGCAGCTGCCCGCCGGTTCCGAGACCGCTGTCGAGCATCTCGCATTCGGGCCCCTCGTATCGCCCGTTTTTGAAAAACTCGCGGGCGCGTCCGGGCCAGAGGGCGTCGAGGTCGTCGTAAACGGCATCTCCCTTCGGCCGCAGTTCGAGATAGTCGCGGCAGACCGTCCCCATGTAGCTGTGTTCGGGTACATTCGGATTGTCTTCCATCCACTTGCGAACCTTGGCGAGCTTGGTCTCGAGGGAAAGGGACTCGTCGCGCACGATGAGCCATTCGGTCGCGTACACCGAGTGCATCCGTCTCGCAAGACGTGACCATTCGGCGATCCCGGCAGAGGCGGCCTCCTCTCCGAGAGGCTTCCACGGGGCGACCTTGAGATCCTGCGCCGCGAGAAACGCTTCCGCCATGCGCCACTGTCCGCGATCGTTCGGATGTACCCGGTCTCCGTTGAACACGTCCTCCCCCCTGTCGAGACACGCCTTCAGCGGCGCGTAGTCGTCAATGACCGGAAGACCGCTTTCCCGCGCGAAAGCGAGAATCTCTTCCGCTACGCGGCGATGGGCAGCATCCCTCCCCCTTTCGGGTGCCCCATCCCCCTTGCCCTTCTCGTTGTATGGCGTGACCGTCCGCAGAATGACCGGTACACCGAGAGTCTGAATGCGTCGCACAAGCGCGGCGTACCGCTTACGGAAGTCGGCCGCTGCGACTTCGATGCGCCGTTGTTCGGCATCCACGTCCTGCGCATCCGGGGCCAGTTTCAATCCGGGCGAATCGTTGACGCCGAACGCGAGGACGACATGAGTCGGTTTGCGTGCGGTCAATATCCAGTCGAAATACAGTTCGGCCGCGTCGAATCCACCGCCTGAAATCCCGCAGTTGAAAAAGCGGACATCCCGCTCCGGGAACGACTTGAGGTAATGCGCGGCCACGCGCGTGACCCATCCTCCGTCCGCCGTGATGGAGTCGCCGTAGCAAGCCACCCGCGCCCCGTGGGGGAACGGTTCCAGTGCGCCGCCCGACGCTCGCGCGACAAAACAGAGCGAATAGGACAGAGCAAGAATGGAGAAGATTCTCGTACACGCAACAGCAAAAGACATAAGCCCTCCAGTAAAACGGCATTTTCCCTGAAATTTCCAATGGTGCGGGGGCTTTATGCAAACGCACACTGTCCCCCATCTCGGCGAAAACGCTTTTTATGTTAGCGCGAAAAAACGGAAAAGTCAACCCAAAACGGCATTTCCCGTGGGCAAAGGGCGTATCTCCGAAATTCAACAAGTGCCAGAAAAATAGATGTCAGTGGGAGACGCGCACCGTCGCATCTGCTTGGTTTGTCGAGGCCGCTGTCCCCCCCATTTGTCTCACGCCAAGTTCACAAAGTCCGCGAAGTTACCGGTTATTCGCCCTTTGCGAACTTTGCGGACTATGCGTGAGGTTGAATCTCCACGTTTCGGTATCGCAGATAGCTACCTGGATCACGGTGAAAAACACAGATGAGCCCGATCCGTTTTTTCCTCTTTTTTTTGCTTGTACTGTAGGGGGAAAAATATGGTATAATAGTTGCGTTTTTTCAAGCTGATAAGGAGATCTGACAGATCATGCAGACTGACAAAACCCGAAAGAACCACATCCGTACGCTGGTGACGCGCGACTGTCGTGCCCTCCGTGTGGATCCGAAGACGGAAGGGAAAACCGCCGCTGGTTGTTTCCTGTCGCGAACCTTGATCGACACGGCTGAAATGAAATTCCTTTCTGTTACCGGACTTCGGATTCTGCGTAATACGCATCCAGCGAGAAGGACGAAGGGTGATCGAGGAATCGTGGACGACTTGACCTTGAAAACAAAAAATCGTGTTTTTGTTTTCAACAGCCAAAACAGCCTGACGGGCGCAAAGAAGTTCTAACGGGAACCGGTGAGTTCTCCGCCCACGCCTATCTCGCCATGAAAAGACGCTGGATTCTCGCGACCGCGACGTTTTCCTTGTATGTCGTGCTTTTGGCTATCGTTTGGATAGTCGGTACGCGGCAGGCAGTCCGTAAAACCGAAAACCTGCTTGACTACGCCATCACGGATTTCCGCGACACGATCAACGGCGCGATCGATACCATGCTTGGTTATGCCGCAAACGCCGCAGTGCGGTATTTCGGTAAAGCCGAACCTCACTCGGTCGAAGAAATGACGGAACTTGTCCATCGCCTCGACATGGATGAGCTGAACCTCGTGGACCGCATCGGTAACATCGTCGCCACCTCCGATCCCGCCAGCGTCGGGAAGACCATGACGGCAAAGCGCGATTCGGCGGATTTCATGGTTCTGACCAACGGAACGCAGAACACCTACTCGCAACCCTTCCGCGCCAGCGTGTATGACGCGAACGCGCGTCGTAAATACCTCGGATTCGCCTTCCCCGGCGGGGACGGCTTTGTGCAGATCGGCCTGGACGAAAAGCACCTCGTCGCCATGCTTCCCACCATGCTCCTGTACATCTTCGACGAATGGCTGTTGGGCGAGAAGGGATTTTTCCTCTGCGCGGATGTCCAGACAGGCAAGCTGATTTCCAACCCCTCCCGCCATCGCGACATGGCGAAAACATTGGCGGAGACAGGATACCGCGAGGAAGAGGCGAAACAGTATGAATTTTCGGGAAATGACTTCAACGGCGTCACCTTCGTGCAACATCTTTTTGGCGAGATGTGCTATTGCCGCAACTATGTTTTTGCGGGACACCTCATTATCGCAGCCCTTCCCGCTCGCGAGTTTTACGACACGCGCATGGTTTTCGTCTCCGTCTTTGCCGTCTTGCTCTTCGTCGTCCTCTTTGCGTTCGGCTGGTTCATCGACCGCATCCAGCGCGACGCGGATCGGCTCAAGGCGTTTTACGAGGCCGAGGAGGAAAGCCTGGCGAAGGAACTTGCGATCGCCAAAAACATTCAGGCATCCGCCCTCCCCACAGACCTTCCTGATAATCCCCGCTTCCGCCTGTGCGCGGCAATGACCCCGGCCCGCGAGGTCGGCGGCGATTTCTATGACTTCTTCCCCCTTGACGAAAATCGCGTCGCTTTCCTCGTCGCGGACGTTTCCGGCAAGGGGATCACCGCCGCGCTCTACATGATGACCGCCAAGACGCTCATCAAGAATGCGCTTCTGTCCAGCCAGAATCCAGCCGCCGCGCTCGTTCAGGCCAACAGCGAACTTTGCCGAAACAACACGGCCAATATGTTCCTCACAGCCTGGGTTGGAGTTCTTGACCTCACATCGGGAACGGTCTCCTTCGCGAACGCGGGACATAATCCGCCTGTCCTCCTGAATGGATTCTCACCTGAAACGGATCCCGCTTCCCGGAAGGCCAGTTACCTGAATGAAAAATCCGGGTGTGTGCTGGCGATTATGGACGACATCCCCTACAAGGAACGCCACGTCCGGCTTCTCCCCGGAGATACGCTTTTCCTTTACACCGACGGCGTCACGGAAGCGATGGATTCGAAAGGCGGACTCTTCGGCGAAGATCGGCTGCGGGAAGCCCTGTTGGTGGCGCCTTCCGCAATCCCGTCCGCCGTCTGCAACGTTGTCCGAATGGCCGTAAGCGCATTCGCCGCAGGGGAACCCCAAGCCGACGACATCACCTTCCTGGCAATCGAATACCGCGCGGGGATAGTAGGGGAGTAGGCGGTAGCCCACAGCCCGTATGCCATACGGGAATGTCCCTGAATTGTGCGCTCTCACAGTCCGAGAAGTTTGCTGAAAGGTATCAGTGCGTCGAAATACCCATCCGCCTCGACGATTGGCGCCAGGTGCCCTTCATAGACGAGCGTGGTCTTGACCGAAACATTCTGCGGACGTTTCAGCCTACGGACTTTATCGTCAACTTCCGCTATTACATCTCGTCCGATTTCGTTCTTGCGTTTCACCTCCACCACATATACCGTCCGCCTCGACTGTAGCAAGAGGTCAATCTGGCAAGCCATTCTGCCGTCTGGATGGCACGGGGGATTTGCGGTACGGGGCCGATGAGGTCAGAAGTACATCCGACAAATGCAGATACGGGATAAGATCCCCATAATCCGAGATTCCTCGTTTTGGTTCTCACGCAGAGCCGCAAAGAAAGCGTCAAATACAGAGGCTTTTCAACCCCAAACGCACACTGTTACGCCAGAAAACGGATTTACTCAAATGGTGAAAGTCCGTCTTGTTCCGGAGTGTCGTTCTTCTCCCGAGATGTGAACCACGGCACGGATAGATGAGGATACGGCTATTGCTTCTGTATTCTCCAGTTGTCTGGTATCACACTTTGCAAAATGTGATACCAGGCAAAGAACACAAAGAAACAGAGTCGGAATCGGTGCTTATGATTTTTCCGTGAGTTCCGTGTATTCCGTGGTTTTTAAAAAATGTCCAACAGAGGAATTAACCTGGATTCCTCGTTTGGGTTCTCACGCAGAGCCGGTGAGGTCGCGGAGTACGCAGAGAAATTGCCGAAAACAGAGGCTTTTCGATCCCCCCAGCACACACGTTACGAGAGAAAACGGATTCACCCAAATGGTGAAAGTTTGAAAAATTCCGAAGCACATGATTCACCACGGAACAC
>JAFSTA010000118.1 GCA_017450695.1 Kiritimatiellia bacterium
CCGGTGCGGTTCTTCATCTGCGAATAGACGGCGGAAAGGCGGTCGCGCACGGCCTCGGCCTTCGGGATGTCGTCCAGGCAGTGTCCCACGGGCGCGTCGTACTCGTCGATGAGTATCACCACGCCCTTCCCGCCGTTCGCGGCAGAGAGGGAGGTGATGGCGCTGCCAAAGTTCAGATGAGCAGACTTCGATTCGTCGTAGTCGTATCCGGCCTCGGTCAGACGTTCCTTCACGTGAGTAGCAAGATCATTCGTGAACTCTTCGATGCTCGTCGTCGTGAGGTCGTTGAACTCGAAGTGGATGATAGGGTACTTCTCCCACTTCCAGTCCGTCCTGTCGATGTAGAGTCCTTGGAACAGCTCACGCCGACCGGAGAAGAGCGCCTTCAGGGCGGAGACAGTGAGCGACTTCCCGAACCTGCGCGGACGCGACAGGAAGAAAAGATTGCTGCCGACACCGCTGACGAGACGGTAGATGAATTCCGTCTTGTCAACGTAGATGCAGCCGTTCTCCCGCAGCTTGGGAAAGTCGTGTGTGTCTATCGCTATCGGTTTCATAGAGGTGTATTATGCCATGATTTGTGCTCCTGTGCAATGGGTAAAATTGTACGAAGGGCAATAGTTGAACGGGTTGACAGCCCGATTGTGTCACCTCGGACGCGACGGGACGCGTATCCCTCCGCGTCTCGGCGAGACAAAAGTTACCCCAACCACCAGCTCAGAACGCAGAACTCGGAAATGATAGGTAAGGTATGCGTCGCGCATGATCGGTTTTTACAAGGTCGTCAACAAATTACGGAATGGAAATACCCTGAGTTGCCGCCTGAACCGGCTTTACAGGCGGATTCGGCTACATTATAATACCGCCTCAAACCTGTAGTTATCCCCGCGTGAGAAAATCACCTTGCGGGGGTAAAAGCAACAGGGGAATCTAGGATGGATAACAAAGGAGTTGCTTCTCGATTCACATCGTTCCTGCGAACAGGCGGGACAAGCAGCGGGCAAGGCGTCTGGTGCCTCGTTGCGGCATCTTGCATCTGGGCCGTGTCGTTCGGTGCCATCGGCAACAACCTTTCCGGTGTCCCCGCCTCATTCAGCGCAGGAATCCGCTTGTGGATCGCCCTGCTCTTCTTCCTCCCGTGGACACGATGGACAGGATGGATGGACACGGTCGCCTGTTTGGGAATCGGAGCCGTCCAGTTCGGATTGATGTCCCTTGCCTATATGGCCAGCTTCGCCTACCTGCCCTCGCACGAGGTCGTCCTGTTCACCGTCATGACGCCCGTGTATGTCTCGCTCCTGAACGATCTGCACGACCGCTGTTTCCATCCCCGGAATCTGCTGGCGGCGCTGTTGGCGGTGGCAGGTTCGGCCGTCATTGTCTGGCGATCCGACATCGAATTCTCGCGCTCGCTCATCGGCTTTCTGCTGGTGGAAGCATCCAACCTTTGCTTTGCCGTTGGACAGATGGCATACCGGTTCTGGATGGGCGGAAGAAACGCACGAGCCTCCGACCTCTCGGTATTCAGCTGGCTCTATCTCGGCGGGGCGCTCGTCCTTCTTCCGGGATTATTGTTGAAGTCGACCCCCACATGCAGCGGTCTCACGGGAACGCAATGGATGACGCTCGTCTTCCTCGGCGTAGTCGTTTCCGGTGTCAGTTACTTTCTGTGGAATCGCGGAGCGAGAAAAACTTCGGCGGGAACGCTGGCGGTCATGAACAACCTCAAAATCCCCCTCGGAGTTGCCGCCTCCCTCCTGCTCTTCGGCGAATCCGCTCCGCTCCTTCCCCTGCTCGTCGGCGGCACCTGGATCCTCCTCGCCGCCTGTGTTAGCTGTAGGCGGTAACGGGTGGTGCGACCTGCGGCGTCAGCTGTCGTTCCCTTGTTCTGTGCCGCGCCATCCTTGGCGCGGAATGCCCCTACCAGCGCCCGCTGGCACCGCCGCCGCCGAAGTGACCGCCACCGCCGCCGAAGTGGCCGCCGAAGTGGCTGCCACCGCCGAACGATCCCATGCCGTAGAAGCGAGGGCCACTTCTACCGCCACCCTTGCCGTCCCTGTGGTACATCGCAATGAACCACAGGATGAAAAACACGATCACGACCCACTCTTCCGCCGTGTCCTTTTCCGGATCCTCCTGGGGCTTCCGCTTGGCATCATAGTACTGGATCAGGTCGGCGTCTTTCGTCACGTAGGCACGAACCTGCTGTACCGCGAGACAGATGGCGTCGGTATAATTCCCCGCCTGGAGATACGGGCGCATCGAACGGATAATGTCGCCCGCCCGAGCGTCGGGAATGTCCCCTTCCCATCCGTATCCGATTTCCAAGCGAATCAGGTGGTCTTTGACAGCCAACGTCAGAATCGCGCCGCGATCCTTTTCGCGGTCTCCGATCTTCCATTTCTCCGCCACGCGCATCGAAAACGCCTCGATCGTTTCGCGTCCGATTGTCGGCACGAGCAAGACCGCCATCTGGCATCCGGGAAGCGCCGTTTCCAGTTGCAGGATTTCCTGCTCGATCTTCTCGACGCCCTGTGCGTCCAGCGTGTGGGATGTATCGACCACCCGACCGGTCAATGCAGGGACCTCCGCAAACGCGACCGACTTCTTCGCCGTTGCGGAAGTACGGGAACACTGCTGTACGCAAAACGGGATGGCAAAGAACAGGCAGGCAATCACGATGAAACGGAAAATCGCACGCCGCTGTTCTTTTGCGGCGTCAGAGGCTCCCGTTGGCGAACACCTACCCATTCCTCATCCTCCGTCTGAAGTGATACTCCCTCGATGGCACGAGGTCAGAACGAAACTTTCGGCACTTCCTGCACCGCTTTTTCTCCACCGTCCGGTGCGAAGTAGTCGGCCTTCTCGTACTTCAGCATCTTGGCGAAGAAGGCTTGCGGGAACTGCTGGATCGAACGGTTGAAATCCTTGACGGTTTCATTGTACCGCGTTCTCGCGACGGCGATCCGGTTCTCCGTCCCCGCCAGCTCATCCTGCAGACGCTTGAAGTTCTCGCCCGCCTTCAGGTCCGGATAGTTCTCGGCGATCGCCAGCAAACGGCTCAACGCGCTTTCCATCGCATTCGCGGCGGCAATCTGCTCGGTAGTGGTTTTCGCGCCCATCAGCTTGGAACGGGCCTCGCTGACCTCCGTGAAAATCTTCTCCTCATGCTTGGCGTATCCCTTCACCGTATTGACCAGGTTGGGGATCAAATCCGAACGCCGCTGGAGCTGCGTGTTCACCTGACTCCACTGCTCCGACACGCTTTCATGCTTGCCGATCAGTCCGTTGTAGAGCGAAAGCGCGAACAAGCCGCACGCGATCACGATCACAACCAAAACCAGCAGTACGATTCCCGCACCGCCCCTCTGTCCACGAATCCCGTTTCTCATCCTGTACCTCCTTTGATTCGGCGGATGCTCACGCATCCCGCCGCTCAGTAAGAGGTTCATTATACAAAAGCAAACGCGGGAAAACAAGAACGCAGTCAGGGAAGCACGCGATTCTTCCGTATGTCCCGCGAGTGAAAAACATGCAACCCGCCCACAGGCGGCATCGCCACTTCTAGTAGCATGCGCAGCTGGCGCATTGCGTGCGGCGTGAACGGGTTGGCAGTCCGCTCTACCAACGCTCCGACTCAGCGCGGCGGGGTACAAAAATTCCAAAGCACCATGATTCGCCACGGAATACACGGAATCGCCGTCCTAAAAAAACGGATGATTTTCCGTGTGTTCCGTGGTTTCCTTTCAACTTGTCCAGCCAGGGAATGTAGGATCAAGGCTTTTATGCCGCTGTCCCCTACTACCGATTCCCCACCCCTGACCGCTCGCTCTTGCGGTATTGGCTCATGGTGCATCCGAAACGGGATTTGAAGAGGGTTTTGAGGTAACTCTCGACACGGAATCCGCAGCGTTCGCCAATCTCGCCGATCGGCTGCGAGGTGTCGCGCAGCAACAGGCAGACTCGGTCGAGGCGTTGCCGCAGAATCGCCTCGTGGATGGTGTACCCGCACGCCTCACGGAAATGGATCTCGGCATACCGCCGGGAAACGTGAATCGCCTTCGCCACATCCGTGACGCCAATCCCCGCGCACGCGTTCAACCGGATAAACTCGACGGCGCGCGTGACGATTCCGTTAAGGGTATTGACATTCATCGACGACAGCCGTTCCACAACCTGCTTCACGCCATAGGAAAGCCTTACGGGAGGCGACTTCGGATTCAGCATCATCCGATGCAGGACGGAAGCCGCCAGGTAACCGCCTCCCTCAAAATCGGCACAGACGCTGGAAAGGGACGGATCGGTGTTTTCACAGATCGTCTCGTCATTATCGACCCCGATGATCCGGATCTCTCCGGGAATCGACACCCCGGCCTGGACACAGGCATCCAGTACCTGACGCGCGCGGATATCCATCGCCGCCATGATTCCACAGGGTTTCGGGAGTTCGCGCAGCCACTTTCCCATGTCCATGCATTCCAGCCCCCAGTCTTCGGGATAGCGGCACGAATAGACGGCGAGAGGGACACCCGCCTCCGCCGCCCTGCGCGAAAAGGCCTCCTGATGATCGCGAGACCAGAAAACGTCTGGATTCGCACCCACAAAGGCGAGATGGCGCAACCCTTGTTTCAAAAAGGCGTCGGCCACGGCGTTCGAGGTCTGCGCGGAATCGAGATCCACCCGTGAGCAGCGACGGATCGAGGAGTCGGGCGAAACATCAAGCAGCACGAAGGGCACACGCAACTTTGCGAGATGCCGGAAAATCGCTTCCGGTTGCTCCTCTTGGGCGTATCCGTCCGGCGGAAAAATGGAACTGTCGCAGATGACGCCGTCCGGCTGCCAGTTCTGAAACGCATGAAAGCGTGTTTCAAACGGATGGTTCTCCAACATCTGGACATTCCAAGGCCCGTTTTCCTTGGCGTACCGCAAGATCCCGTATAGCTTGTCGCGACGCGCCTTCTGCACGGTTGACAGCACGACCAGAATCTTCGGCACCCGTTGCAACAGACTCTGCATATCCCACTCATCCTTTCCGCCCATTCAAATTCCTCTGTAATTTTTACCGGATATCGGTTTTGCTCTCACGCAAAATTCTGTAGGGTTGCGGTGGTTTGCCACATGTTGTTCAACTCACCTGTTTGATGAAGAATCGCCCCCTTCTTTTCACTTCATCAATACCGTTTGAAGACTGCTGTTTTCAAACCTTTCTCTGCGCCCTCCGCGCCTCCGTGTGAGATTTTCAACCGAGATCCAAAACGCGCGGCTTCCAACAAGACGGAAATGATAGCAGATCGCACTCCCCGTGACAAGCGAAATCGTGCGCAAAATCTAACATTTATATGCGGATTCTTTACTTGTCGAAAGTCCTCGTTTTCGCCTATACTGATTCCATGAAAGTTACAGTCTTCCTTCTTCTCACATGGCTGGTTTCGGGAAGCGCCCTCTTCGGGGCGGTCTCCCAGCCAATTCTGGTACAGTCGTCAGCACCCGGCGACGACCTGCATTGGCAGGTGGCGCACACGCGTGTCGTATCGCTGCCGGTCGTCTGGCCGAAGCGCGCGGACAGCGCCGTGCTGACGGTGGTTGACGCGAACTCCACGACGAATCGCATCACGGTGGAATCGGGCGCGTCTTCCGTCAGCTGCGCACTCTTCCCGGATGGGGCTTTGGAGCGTGACGCCGTGTGCCAGCTCCGCCTGGAATTCCTGAAGGGCGACGCCGTCCATACCACGGAGACCGCCACGCTTGTCGTCCTTCGCAGCGTTTTCGGCACGTCCCCGATCTTCACGCGAGACTCCACGCCGAAATGGGAGGTCATCCCGGACGTTCCACGGCTGATCCCTTATTTCGGCGGCGAAACCCAGCCTGCGGCACTCACGCTCCGCGCAGGGGAAACGATCCTCGATTCGCCCTCGATCGGCGCCAGCGGCTGGTATTCGCTTCCCGATCCGCTCGGAACCGGCACCTACACGCTTTCCGTCACCGATGAAGACGACACCGAACTTCTTTCCGCCACGCTCCGTGAATCCGAAAACGGAACCGTGATCAGCATCCTATAACTGGAGACCACACTCATGAAACAACTCACCATCCTCTCGTTCCTCGCGATTCTCGCCACATCCTCCTATGCTGCCTCCGTCAGCAACGTCACCGTCTTCCAACGCTGGCCGTGGAGCCGTCAGGTGGATATCCATTTCGACATTTCCGCCGACACGGACGAGTTCGTCGATGTCAACATCGCCCTCTCCAACGCGGGCGATCCGCTCGACGTTCCCGCCGATTCCTTCTCCACGGGAACGCAGCTCCTCCAGGAAGGGCACCATGTCGTCTCCTGGGATCCGGCGAAGACCAGCTACACGAACCGCTTGACGCTCGCGAACTTCCGTGCCGACGTCTCCATCGCCCGCAGCGTCCTCTACATGATTGTCGATCTCACCAAGTCCGCCAGCGACCCGAATCAGATCACCTATCTTTCCCGCGCCGATCTGGAGACCGGCGCCTACGGTTCCATCGAGACCAACTTCTGGGGCGCGGGCGCCGCGCAGGGCGTCATCTGGACCGGCATCACCAACTCACAGGAATACGCCACCAGCAAGCTGGTCTTCCGCGCCATTCCCGCCGGCAGCTTCACGCTTGGCGACACGGGGCTGACATCTTCCGGCGGTCGTTTTTCTGTCACGCTCACCCAGCCGTACTGGGCCGGCGTCTATGAATTGACGCAACGCCAATGGAAGAATATTACCACGGAGAGCTGTAACTCCAAATTTACTGTCGCGGGCGACCGTCGTCCGATCGAATTCCACTCGCAAAACGGGATGCGCGGAAGTGCTTACTCGTTCTACGAAACTGGTTACCATGTGGATTCCACGTCACTCATCGGGAGACTCCGCACGAAAACCGGAAACAAGATTCTCTTCGACCTGCCGACGGAGGCGGAGTGGGAACGCGCCGCGCGCGGCGGCGCCTCCACCCACTACTACGACGGCGGCGAATCCGGCGGATATCTGCTGGCTTCCGGACAGCGCGACCAGACCACAAACCGGATCGCCAATCTCATCGGGCGTTACCGTTACAACGGCGGATTCATCGACAACGGGCAGACGGAAAAGCCCAGTCGCGACGGGAGCGACGCGTCGAAATACGGACCGACCAACGGAACCGCGCTTGTCGGTTCCTACCTCCCGAACGCCTACGGTCTTTACGACACGGCGGGGAACGTCCAGGAAGGCTGCCTGACCGCCGGCACATCTTCCGGGGTTGACCCGATTGGCAAGAAGAATGGCTCGAAAGTACTCTACAAGGGCGGCGAGTGGTCTTGGAGCGCACAGGCCATGCGCCCTGCTTTTCACCAAGAGGCAGAAAGAGGTACATATTCTGTCGAACATGGATTCCGCGTTTTCGCCTTTCCGCACAAGAGCGAAGACGACGTAATTGAATAAGAGGTATCCTATGAAGAGAATCGTCGTTGTTGCCGTTCTTCTCGCGGCGTTCGAACCGGGCTTTCATTCGTTTGCGGGAGAACCGTCCGCTTCCAAGCCCCACGTCTTCTCGATGACCTGCAAGGTGACAAGCTGCAACGGTGCGCTTTCCACGCCGGAGGGACGCGCCAAGGCGCTCGACTGGTTCAGGCGCAACCATATCTCGAAGCTCTGGCTGGAGAGTTACCGCCACGGGGAGCATGTCGCCACGGAGAGACTGGTCGAGGAGCGTGACGCCTTCCGCCGCGAGGGGTTCGAGGTTTGCGGCTGTATCACGCCAACCTCCCTCAACGCCCCCACAGAAGCCTCGAAAAAACACAAGTTCTCAATCACCTGCTGGAGCGACCCGACGGCGCGTCAAAACATGCGCGCCATCGTCGCCCGCACCGCCAAGATCTTCGACACCGTAATCCTCGACGACTTCCTCTTCTCCGGTTGCGGGGATTCCTGCGCACGCTGCAAGGCGGACAAGGGGGCGCGAAAAATCGAGGACTGGGGTGCCTATCGCCGCGCACTCCTGTACGAGGTGTGCGAACGCGACATTCTTCCCATCGCGAGGGAGGCGAACCCGAAGGCGCACTTCATCATCAAGTATCCCTGCTGGTACCAGGGGTACAGGAACCGAGGCTACGAGCCCGTTCGGCAGACCGCCCTCTTCGGCGAGTGCTGGGTCGGTACCGAGACGCGCGACGCAAACCCCAACCCGCTTCAGGCGTGCTGGATCATCGACTGGATGAACCATGTGACGGGCGGCCACTGCGGCGGCGGATGGTACGACGCGCTCGACTCCTCCCCGGAAAAGTTCGTCGAACAAGCCTACTACACGATCCTCGGCGGCGCCAAGGAGTCCCTGGTCCACTGCTACGACTACCTTGTCGCCGACGATCCGGGCGTCATGTACGAAAGCTCCGCCCGATCCCATGCCTGCGCGGCGGCTTTCGAGAAAGAGATCGACAACCTCCAAAAGCTGGCGGACTTTCTGCAGGGGACGGTACGAGGTCCGTACTGGATGACGCCGCAGGGCGTCTCCGTCCACATCTTCCGGAAAGACGGGAAGGTCTGGCGTGCGCGCGTGAACACCACCGCGAAAACCGTCCTCCAGATGCCGCCGTACGGCAGGGAACTGCGCGAGGTCACAGACTCTGACACCGCCTGGCCGAAGTAAATCTTCGGAGAACGGGCCGCGCCCCGTCGCGGCCGTTTCGGTGGGGAGGAACTTGCTTTCGCTACGGGGAGTCCCGGAGTTTCGGAGACAGGGTGCGGTTGTTCTCCAACCTCCCAAACTACCAATACCGAAAGGAACGTTGATGTGCGGCATGGGCGGCAATTGTACCGCCGCAGTTCGGAGCGACTGTGCACCGCACCGCAACTGCCCCAAAAATCAACTGCCCCAAAAATCAGCTTGTAGAATGGGAGAAGTCATGGTATAGTAATTCCTGTTCATTGTCCGAACGCAGGTGCGTATCGGCGAAACGCAAGGAAAGGTGGGTATC
>JAFSTA010000119.1 GCA_017450695.1 Kiritimatiellia bacterium
ACGATTTCCTGTCCCTGCGCCAGCAGAACCCCCGGGTCTGTCTTGTACTTGCGTCTCGGCATACTCACCTCCAAATCAGGGGGCAAGTATAACTTATTTCCTGCATAAGTCAAGCACAATTATTTATGTCGTTTACTATAACAGCTCCCCTGTCTATCGCGGTGTCCCAGTTGTCGCTCGATCCCGGTCTTTCCTAGCAGATGGCGCTCCAGACCATGCCGACATGGCGGACTCCGTGGGGGAAGGCCTCATCGACGGCACGGGTTACGCCGAAGATCGGGTTGGGGTTCTGGTAGTCGTGTCCGCAGATGACTGGGACGCCGTGCGCTTTCGCCCAGGCGATTTCTGACCGCACTGCCTCGTAGGAGTGGTCGGCATCGAGGAAGAGCAAGGCGATTGGCAGGTCGTGGTATGTTTCCCGAAACGCTTCCGTCGTACCGTCGAAAAGCTCGATTCCGTCGCCCCCGTTCCGGAGGATTCTGCGGGTGAAGTCCCGGTGCATATCGGGAGGAAGACCGAGGGGATTCCAGCAGAAGTTATCGACCGTAACACAGCGTTGGGAGGGGGACTTGTTTTTCGCCATCGCGAGAGTCGTCAAACCGAAGAGCGTGCCGAATTCCACAATCGCGCCCGGTTCGCGGTTCACGCTCTGCACCAAGCGCACCACCTCCGCCTCCTCCTCGGCGGTCAGGCCCCCTAGCGCGTCCGCCGAGTGGTCTCCCTCCAGCAGACTGAGCTGCGTGGAAAGTGTCTCGCGCACCTGCCGCCGCCATTTCCAGAGTAGTCCGATCTTTTTCCAGCGATTCATCTCCGCGATCCTCCCGTTCCGTTCAGAATTTCGAGCGATTGACAAAATAAACCGCGCCGATCAGGCAGAAGAAGGCCCACAGGTAGTCCAGCTTCCATTTCTCCCCAATGTAAAACAGCGCGAACGGCAGAAAGACGCAGAGCGTCACAATCTCTTGAATGATCTTCAGCTGCCCGACCGTCAGACCGGCGGAGAAGCCGAGACGGTTGGCGGGGATCATCACGCAGTACTCGAAGAAGGCGATTCCCCAGCTGACGAGGAGGATCGCCACGAAAGGCTTGCTCTCCGAGTTTCCAGCCTTAAGATGCCAGTACCAGGCAAACGCCATCAGCGCGTTGCCGATCATCATCAGCAGAATCGTCCAAACGATTTTCATGGTGTGAGAATGCTATTCCTTGGCGAACTTGGGTTTCACGGTCGGATGCGATTTCTGGTATTTCTTCACATCTTCGTCCAGTGCGCGGATGGCCGCCTCCAGTTGGACATCCACGCCCTTCACGGCCTCGTTCAAGTCCTCATTGACGAGGATATCGGGAACGGCCCCGTGCCATTCCAGATCCGTGCCGTCCATCAGGAAGGTACCGTTGTAAGGCATCCGGAAATTCCCGACATCCAGCAGGGGTTGGTCGATCGTCCAGATCACATTCCCGCCGGTTGGCTGACCGACGAGACGTCCGCGCTTCAACGCTTTGATCGCATGGGAGAAGATCTCGCTGTTGCTACCCGACACCTCGTTGCAGAGTACCACGATGGGTTTTCTCCAAACAGGCGTTTTGAGCAACCATGACGGATATCCGGGACGGGTGGCGCCACGGAACATCGTGACCCCGTGTTCGGGACGGCAGAGGATATTGAGCAGTGCGTCGGCGATCCGCCCGCCAGGGTTGTAACGGACATCGATGATCAGACCATCCTTGCCGTATCCTTCGGCAAACATCTCTCGTTCAAACCGGAAGTAATTCTCGGTATCCATCTGCGAGAGGTTCAGGTAACCGAACCGGTTTTTACTCGCTTCATGGACGCGGCGACACATCGCCTCGCAATCGGCTTTCCGGACTCGCTCACGGGCGTCGGAAAAGCTCTCGGATTTGATCAGAACCTCGCGCACGGCGTTCGTTCCCGACCGGATGCCCAGCATGAAAACTTTGTTCTTCGGGGCGTTCAGCACTTCGGTGGGATCCATCTGCGGCGTGACGGCGCGGGTATCTACCGTTTCCACGATGTCTCCCGGGCGGATGCCGCAAGCGGTCCGTGCAGCGGGACCTTCGGGAATTACCGACTTGATCCTCCAGCCTTTGCCCGTGTATTCCTGGTCATACGTCAGCCCCAAATGCGCAGTCGCGTTGTCCCACGACTGGAATGAGACGGTTTTCTCCCACTCTTTCTTGGAATTGTCGGTACGGTAGAATCCCAGATGGGAGGCATTCAGTTCGCCAACCATCATTTCCATGACGCGCTCGAAGACACTGGGCGTCGCGGCATCCCGTGCCCACGGCAGGTACTTGTCGCGCACGCGATTCCAATCCACGCCGTGGAAACCGGGATCGTAGAAACGGTCGCGGATGACACCCCACGCCGAGCGGAAGGCGAGTTCCTGATAGTCGGCAAGGTTGGTGTCCTGCCGAGATGTAAAGGTGAAGATGTTGTTGAAGTGGGCGGGCTTGTTGCCGACAATCCAGCAGAGGATGTCGTTCTTCTTGTACCATTTACGGAAGATGCCCTGGTTCTTCGTGGTCTGGATCGGATTCGCGCCGGGCTGAAGGAGATTCAGCTTGTAGGTTCCGCCGTCGGCACGGAACCAAAGCCAGCGTTCGTCCGCGTTCGCGAACGGCGAGAAGAACGGGTATTCGCCCGCGTGCGGAAGACGGCGGACGCGCTTGTCCAAATCCGTGAAATCAATTTTCACCGGCGCGGCCTTTTTCGCGGCGTCGCCTTTCTTGTCGCCGCCAGCGGCCGTGTTGTGCGCCTTGACGACTTTATCGGTGATCTCGGCGGCGGCCTCGTCTTTCGGGTTCAGCCACACGTAGAACAAGTGTCTCCGGTTCGTGTCTTCGCGCAACCCGACAAACGCCAACGTCTTGCCGTCCTGCGACCAGGCGGGCATTCCGTCCCAGTGGAAGTCACGGGAAACGTTGTAGGGCGGATACTTGTTGTTCCGAACAGCCGGAACAATCCAGATATCGCTGTTGCCGTCGTCATCTTCCAGCGCCGCCGCCAGCCATTTGCTGTCGCCGGACCAGGTGTGGTTGATACACCAGTGGGAGGGAATCTGGTTCACGGGTACACCGTTGGTGTCCGCGACCGTCAAGCCACCGGGCCTTGTCATCCACGACAGATATTTCCCGTCCGGGCTGATCTGCAGGTCGCGACGAATCACGCTGTCGCTCACCAGCCGCCGCTTGACGAACTCATGGGCAGACCACCATTGCTGGTTCGTGTCGGCGAGTGTCGCCACCCACAGGTCTGATCCGTCTCCGCGGTCCGAGACGTAGTACAGCGCCGAGCCGTCCGGCGAGAAGACGCAGTCGCGTTCCTGCGTGAGCGAACTGCCGTGTACGAGACGCGGCTCTTTCACCACCGTGTCGGTGACGAACAGGTCGCCGCCCGTCGTGTAGGCAATCTGCATCCCGTTGTTGCAGAAATCGACGTCACCAGACGAATCGTTGTTCCAACATTCCTCGTAGTACCGGCGGCGTGTCTTGGGGCGTGGCGTGTAGGCGACCGGCGTCAACTCGATTTTCTTCGGAGCGGGACGATCCAGCGTCGGGTCGATCTTGTAGAAATCGAACTGCTGGCGGAAGACCATCGTATGTCCGTCCTTCGAGAGCGAGGGATGGATTACGGATTCGCCCTTGAAGAAGGTGACTTGGCGTTCCTTGCCGGAGGCGAGGTTCCGGTGCCACACGTTCATCGTGCGGTCTTGACCGGAGACGTAATAGAACCCTTTGCCGTCCGGAGTCCAGATCGGAGTACGCGACTCGGTGTCGCGCTTCACCAGCAGGGAAAAACGACGTGTTTCCGTATCGTACATCCAGATTTGTCCGCTAAGCGAACTTTTGGCCCGCAGTCGGTAGAGGTATTTGCTCTGCTTCCGCACGAACAGGAAACGCTTGCCGTCCGGCGAGGCACACGGTTCGAACGCCTCCACATCGAAGAGGACGCGTTCCGCCCCGCGCTCCTTCGTCGGCAGATAGACAGCGCGTCCGGCACGTTTGGTGTCTGCATGGTCGCGCACCGCGACGCACAACAGCTTGGACCCGTCACGGGAATAGGCGTAGGGTATTGTCGTTTCCGAATGGAACGAGAGCTGGCGCAACGTCCCATTCTCCAGATCCTGCTCAAACACCTTCTGGAAACCGTCGGCGTCGCTCAGGAAGGCGACATGCTTGTCATCGGGAGAGAGGATCGGCCAGCAACGGTTGCCGACTCCGGTCAACAGGGGACGCGCCTTCCCACCGTCGGTGGAGGCGGTCCATATATTGTCCGCCCATTCAAACACGAACATCGAGCCATCGCTCGAAACGGACGGTCTCGACCCCAGGAAAATTTTTTCTGAAGCAGCCGCCGACAGGGACGCGGCAAGCACAAGCGACAAACACGTAAAAATCGTTTTCATGCCCCCAGTATAGCAAATCTCCACCCTCCCGAAAATCAAATCTTCAGCGGAGTTCATCGTTTGTCCTTCAACTTGGAAACAGGAAACATTTCCACATAGGCAACACTCGCCTTAGTCCAGCTTGAAGCGCAGGGTGATGTTGCAGGAGGACTCGACGGGTTTCCCGTCTCGTTTTCCGGGGGTGAATTGCGCGTGGCGGCAGGCGCGTTCGGCGGCCGCGTCCAGTTCGGGGAATCCGCTGGACTGCACGATTCGGACATCCACAACCATTCCTTTCTCATCGATCCGCAAGCGGAGCGCGACGTCGCCTTCTTCGCCTCGTTGCCGACTGATGGCGGGATATTGCGGTTTGATTTTACGTCTGGGGTTTGGTGGCGAGTCGATCCTCCCTGCCGAGCCGCCGCTGGGAACGGATTCCGCAGAGGGCGGCAACTCGATGGCCGTGGGCTGTGGCGTTTGCGTTGGCTTTTTCGCCGGGGGCGGTTCGACTGTGTTTTCTTCGGCTGGTGGTTTCGCCACCGCCACGCGCGTCTCTTCCCCTTCCGTTTCTTCCGGGAAGGAGATCGGGGCGGGATGCAGGTCGGATGCGATCGGTAGCGCAACCGCTTTTGACAAAGGCCGGACTGTCGTTTCATGAATGACAGGAGACGGTAGGGGAGGCGGCGGATCTTGGGGCGCGGAGACGGGGGGGGCGGAGACGGAAGCGGGTGCCTCCGGCGCGGCGGCATCCAGCGTCAGGGAGACGGAGGAGACGGAGAGATCCGGTTGTTCGTCGAGTCCGTCCAGTCGCCCGTAAAAACAAAAACCGATGCCTAGAAACAGAACCGCGTGAAACAGGCAGGAGGAAGCAAAGGAGAGAAGGGCTATTCCAACAGAACCGGGGATGGTCATTTTCCGACGCTCCGATCTGCGGAAGGAGGCGGCAGCTTGGGCGATTTTTCCTCCGGCGTCTTTCCGCTGACCTGGAAAGAAACCTTCTCGACGCCCGCCTTTTCCAGTCTCCCCAGCAGTTCGATACCGGCTCCGAGCGGTGCGTCACGATCCCCGCTGATCAAGACGGGGCGCGCCTCCTCGCGCCAGCGTGTGCTGGCGATGCGAATGATTTCCTCGCTCGGCATTTTCTGCCGGTCTAGCGAGAACACCCCGTCCTTCTCCAGCGTGATCAGGGAGACCTCGCCGGTGATCTTGCCGCCTTTCGCGTTCGGAAGATTCACGCGGACACCCCGATGCACGGTCATGGAAAAGATCGAGTAGATGAAAAAAACGAGGATGAGAAACATCACATCCATCAGCGAGACCAGTTCCACGCGCGCCTTGCGGTCTTCATATCCGGATCGGAGTTTCACGAGTTGCCGCCTCCTTTGCGGAAGGCGATCTCGGCGCGGTGCGTGAACTCCTCCAGTTCCTCCGTGGCGCGGCGTTGCCGTGAGACAATCCAGTTGAAGGGGAAGAGGCAGAGGATTGCGACGGAAAGTCCGGCGGCGGTCGTGATTAACGCCTCGCCGATTCCGGCGGTCGCCATCTGCGGGTTGTCGATCCCTGCCCCGTTCAGTTTGCTGAAGGTATGGATGATACCGGTGACAGTTCCGAGGATTCCCAGCATCGGCTCGACCGTAATGGTCGTGTCGAGCAACGAGACATGGCGGCGCAGACGGTTCAGTTCGCGCTGCGCCGCCATCTGGAGGGTATCGGCAAAACCTGCCGTACGGTTTTCCAGCGCGGCCGACAAGATTCGGCAAAGCGGGGCGTTCCGGGAGCGCGCGGTTTTCTCCGCGTTCTCCCAGTCGCCTTTTTCCAAAAGCGCGAGAGTGTCCTGAATGCAGATGCGTCCGCGACGATTCGCCCGTGCATACCAGGCGAAGGCGATTATGCGGTCGATCGCGACGCACACACCGAGAATCGAGAAACAGGCGATTGGAATCATGACGGGACCGCCGCGCCGGAACAAGCCGACGGCACTTCCCCAGATTTCTGGGGAAAAGAACACCGGATGGGCGGTAGCCAATAACGACGAAAATGACATAAGCGAGAATCCTGAAACGTACAAACAAAGCTAGTATTGTACGAAAAGCCAACGACAAAGAAAAGCCCGATTCCACAGGGTGGGTGGTTAGGTGGTTGGGTGGTTTGGGTATTAGCTGTTAGCCCCCCCGGTCATGCGTTGCGCGAGTGATTCGATTCAGATAACTTCTCCGATTGTTCACAATTGGCACAATTGTCATCATTGCCACAAATTGAAACGGCATTGTGATTTGTGACATTGTTGGCATCTGTGAGCATTTGAGATTTGTGAACAATGGAGTTATAGACGAGCGGGTAGGTATTGGGTAGCTGTTGGGTGCTGGTGCGGTCGCGACGGAGCGCGCCCCTCCCTATCTCTGCGAGAGACAAGAGACGGGCGAGACACGAGACGTGCCGCTTCTTAGCTTCTCAGCACCCCGCTTCTCAGCCTCTCAGCTGGCGCGAAGCGCCCGATTACACGATTACACTTTTGTATTGACTTTCCCTTTTGTTTGAGCAATAATGAATTTAGTTTTTAACGAGGTGTTTTATGCAAAGTTTGATCAACCATTTAAATCAGCTTCAGGATTTGATTCTGATCCGTGACGAGCACCGCCAGACTGGCGACGGGAGTCACTTGGAACGACTCAACGAATCCATTGACGCGTTGACGGAAAAATTGCCGCCCGACGTGCGTTCTTTATTCCAGCGCCTGTATAACAAAGACCACATTGTGATGGCCCCGATGTACAATGGCAACTGTTCCATCTGCGGGATGCGGATGCCGATCTCCCAGGTTCAGGCTGTGCGTCTCTGCAAAACCCTCCAGAACTGCCCGAACTGTGCGCGTATCCTTTTTGAGGAGAATGACGCGCCCCAGTGGATCGGGGAGTCTCCCAGCCGCGCAACGCCGAGAAAATCGGGTATCTCGCGTTTCTCCAATCCCTCGCTGATGATTTCCAACCTGAAGGCGACGAACGGGAAAGAGGCGATCGTCGAGCTTTGCCGCTTGATGGAAGAAAAAAAATTCGTTTCCAACTCGGACAAGTTGATTCAAAGCGCGCTCGAACGCGAAGCGGTTCTCAGTACCGCCGTGAGCGACGGGCTGGCGTTCCCGCACGTCCGTGGTGTTGAGGGGGGCGGCTTGACGCTGGCCCTTGGCGTTTCCAAGGAGGGAATCCCTTACGACGATTCGGGTAATATCGTCCACATCATCTTTATGATTACCATCCCGACGGCGGTCAGCGCGTTCTACCTGCGCCTGATGTCGGGATTGACGGAGGCCTTTGTCAAGGAGCAAAACCGCAATGCGGTGATTGCTGCGGAGACGCCGGAAGCGCTTTGGAAAGCGTTGACGAAAGCGACCCGCTATGCCGTCAAGTAGAGAGCTGCCGGGCGCGTGGTGAAATTGGCAGACACGCAGGATTTAGGTTCCTGTTCCGCAAGGAGTGTGGGTTCAAGTCCCACCGCGCCCACCATGATGGAAGTGAATAAGCTAAACTTCGATCTCTCGTTTGCGTTCTCACTCGGAGCAACAGAGTACGCAGAGAAATTGCCGACAACAGAGGTTTTTCGAAACACTATTCGCGAATAGAGAACGGAATGGCCATTACTATAACTGGTCATCGGCGCACGAATGAAATCCATCTCTCGACACGCAAAATGCGGGGGAAAAGCGTTTCCACGCCTGCTGAACCGTGGTTTTCAAATTGTCCAACAGGGGAATTTAGGTCGGGCTTTCCTTTCACTCCTCATCTGATCTGACCGCCTCCCCGCGGATGGTCAATCGGATGAAACGGTTTGGCTGGGCGCCTGTTTCCTTCACCACATAAATGGGGTAGCAGAAAGCACCGTTCAGTTTCTCGGGAACCGTTTCGACCTTCACCTCCACATCACACCCCGGCATCACTGTATTCGTGGAAACGGTTGTCTGGAGGCAGCTGCAGGTTTGCGATACGCCGCGTATCCGTTCGACGGTTTTTCCGTCGTTGTGCAGACGGAATGTGACGCACTTCCGGTCTTTGGATGGAAACGAACCTAGATTCGTCTCCGCCTTGCCTTGAACGGTCAGTTCGCCGTCGCCCGTGGTCGGGAGAAAGCAGACAAGGCAGAGTAGAATGGCTGGAAGCTTCACAAGGCACATGGCTTGTTCGTTCATGCGATGACCGTACCGCGTCAGATCGCTCCCTCGAAGAGTTTGATGCTGGCTGATGCGACCGTCTCATTCCCGACCACGGCGTCTAGATCGACAACGGTAAAGGTGTCGAAGACGAATTTCTTGTGGACATGGAAGACCACTTCTTCTCCCACGCGGATCAGTCGGCTGCAATGGAACTGGTTAACCCCGACAACTCCGCCTGATGAAACGCTCTCCCAACGTTCATGTTGGAATCCGTGCAATGCCCCACATGCCTGCGCCATCAATTCGACCAAGGCGGATTCGTCAAGATGCCGGCCGTCGCGGAGGAGATCGCAGTTCGCGGGGACGGTGAACGCCGCCGTCCCGCCTTTCTCGAAGAGGGAGCAGATTCGCTGCAGGTAAACCGCCCGTCCCTTGTGGGGGAGGAAATTCCGGGCGTCGGTCGGCAGCTTGGGGATGTCGCGTCCGGCGAGAAGAGGACAACCGGGATCTGCGCCAAAGAAGTCGCCTGTCTGGCGATACGCGGTGCCACGGCACCCTGTACAGGAGGCATGGTTCTCGCAACTGGCACACGGTTTCTTGACCCAGTCTGCAATATGAAGCAGCTCGTTTCTCAATTCGCTCTCTTCCAGGATTTCGGCGAGGGATGTTTCGCGGGTATTGCCGAGCGGAATGGGCAGTCCCAGACAGGGGAAGACGTCACCATCCGCAGAGATCGCGCAGGATGTCCGGTAATGCGAACAGGCGCGGTCCGGATTCGCACCGGACAACCGTTCCGCGCAGGGCGGCGGATCGACTAGAGATACACCCGATGCGGCAACCGTATCCCGATATTCGGAAAGGTCACCGGTTCCCGAAAGAGAAACGCGCTCCAGTTCCCGTTTCCGTCCTTCTTGCAGAAGTCGAACGAACAGCTCCATCGGCAGGGCACGATCCCCGTCGCGGACGATCCAGTCTATCTGTACCAATTCCATTCAGTGCCTCGTAAAAAGAAAAGGATACCACGCCTCCCCCTGTTTGTGAAGTGTGCCCTTACTGTAACTCGTTGTCGCGGAGGGCTCGGGACCAGATCTTCAGGTTGTCGAAGGTGCCGTTGAATGCGAACGAGTGGTTGGGGGAATGCACGCCGAGCGTACCGCGGAACTCGTCGAGGCGCGGCGGCGTGTAGGGCGATGTGTTGTGGATGCACGGCTTTCCGTCCAGATAGAGGATGCGTTCGCCAGGTTTCCAGACGATCGCCATGCGGTACCATTGTCCCTGACGGAGCGGGTTCGGGACGGCGCCCGCCCAGGCCTCGCGCCCGCCGAGTCGGAGATTGAGTCGGTCGTTCCGGATGAATACCCCGATCTCGTCGAAGCCGTCGGGCAGACCGTTCCCGTCGGTTTCCATGAGGTAGAAGAGGCAGGCGTATTGGTCCGTCCCCGTATTGGCGAGCGTGGCGGGATCGAAGTCTGGGCGAACCATAAACTCGATGGTTCCCTCTTTCGGTTGCGCGCCGAGCAGTTCGTTTCCGGGAGGCAGCTGGACGTATCCCTTTTGGGTGAGCTGGAGCGCCTGGCCGTCCGTGCCGGGGACGCGTTTGGCGCGGAACGGCATTCCGACCAACCCGTTGCCCGAGTAGTCGAAGAGAAACGGCAGGTCGGAGTCAAACCGGTAATCGAGGCGCAACCCCTCTTTCGGCTGTGCGGTTGGGAAAGCAAGGCTTGAAAAGTCGATTTCTGGGCGTTGGACCTGTTCGCCTTCGAGTTTGGCAACGGCCGCCCGCACCTCTTCCGGCGTCACGCCGCGACGGCGGCGTGGACGGTCGCGGATGACGGGTTCATGCCCCAGTGCGGCGATTGCCTGTTCGAGGCACTCCGACATCTGGCGGCGGGCATCGAGGAGCGCACGCGGATTGGGATTGTACTTGTTGAAGGCGGCGGCGACAGAATCGTCGATGGCGCAGAGCCGCTTGATGGTGGCGGCGAGAGTCGGCTGCTTGCCGGCCAGCTCGCGTTCCGCCGCTTCCAAAAGGCAGAATACCTCGTAGTCCTCCATGCCGTCGCGGAGGCACTCCCAACGGATGGAATCGACCGGCTTGCCGTTGGCTCCGGGATAGAGCACCGAACCGTCCCCGTTGGCGCGCGGGAACATCTCGCCCGTCTCCCACGGGTTTTTCGGCCAGTGGGTGATCGACCAGTAGAGCATGCCGTCGATGTCGTGCTTCCATGAGAGCCAGGGCCAGATGCGGCAGTCGAGTGCGGGATAGTCGAGCCAAATGTTCGGTAGCGGGTGACGGGTACTGAACGCGATGTACCACCATACCTCTCGATCTTTCTTCTGCTCAGCGGCGGAGAGTTCCGGACGGTAGGAATACAGTTCCGGGCACCAGATATCCACGAAGGGCAGTTCGGGCGGGAAGCTACGAGCGGTCATCATGTTCTTGAGGGCGCCCGGTTCCGCCAGCTTGACCTGAGATAGCAAGTCGTTGACATGCGGGTAATCCCGCGCCACGGGTTCATCGAACAGGTAGGTGTAGAAATACGGAAGCCAACCCTTTGCGGAAAGGTGTCGCTGGAATTCGGCGGACCAGACGGGAATCGGATTGCGGACTGGCGCGAGGTGCGACGTGATGCCTTTTTCGAGCGCTTTCTCGAACTGGGCGTCGAACTCCGTCCAGTCAAAAACGGGGGGGACATCCGGTTGCCGCCATGCGTAGAACTGCCACATCGGAAACCTCTGCAGCCAACCGTCGGCAAACTGCGCAACCCGTTTGCTGGAAGGCGCGAGTGTTTTGGAGGAACCGTCTTCAAACCAGACGGTTGCCTCCAGTTCGGCACCGTCCGTGTGGTTGATCGTGAATTGGACGGAGGTGATTTTCTCTAGCGCGATCTGTTCTTTTGCGAAATCAACCACGGTTTCTTTTCCAGCGGGAAGCGTGTACGGAGGGAGGGTGAGCAGTGTCCCGTCGCTTTTCGTGATCAAGGCTACCAGATTCGCCGCTTGATTCGGCGTGACGCGGACGGACAACCGCTTGGCGTTCGTCCAGTTCCATGTCGGGAGGGAGATGAGTTTGGGGACATCTACGCAGGAGTAAGGCGTGATGCGGTGTTCGAGCAGATTGTCAAGGTAGGCATCCTTGTCTTGCGGTCCGCACCACCGCGAATTTGGATTCATGCCGAATGCTGTCGTAATGCTGGATTTCCGGGGAATGGTGAAGCTGCGGACTCTGACTTCAACGGGAATCCGCGTCGGCGCGCTGTTCCGCGCCGTGACGGTGACGGAACCTTTGTAGAGTGCGGCGGGTTGACCGGTGGGGACACGCACATCGATCCAGACGGTCTCGAAAGAATCGGCGGGAATGTCGAATGGCGCGAGCGTCATCAGTGGGTCGGGCCACAGACCGACATGCTCTGTCGAATAGTAAGGCTTTTTGGTCTTGACAAAGCCGACCCGCCGAAGACGCAACGTAGAGAGGGGGAGGAGTTTCCCATCGGCGGCTTTCAGGTCCCCGTCCACTTTTACCTCCGTCAAAAGTCGCGTGGTGTCATTGGCGAAGAGGACGATCTGCGCGGCATCCATCTCGTTGCGTGCGGCATCCAACCGGACGGTTCCGCCGATCTCTCCGTGGAATGGACTGTGCTTCAGGAGTTTGACGAGCGAGGTCTCGATGCCGTAGGGGATTTCCCGATCCGAATGTTTCTTGGCGATGAAATCAGCTTGCGCTCGGATGTTGCGGACCTTGGACGAAATACCGATGATCGTTTGTTGGAATACGGCTTGCTTCTCGGGCGGAACCCCGCGAAGCAGTTCGTTGAGTGTGCGCAACTCGGATTGGAGCGTTTGTACCTCGGGCGATGCGAGACCGTCCAGGGCCGTCAAGGCGTTTTTCAACGACTCTTCGAGTGGAGTGGCAGGAATCGGCAGTGCCGCCCAGCAAACGCAACCCAAGCCCAACCAACGCAACAATTTCCTCATGGTATCTCTCCCTGTTCGATTGAATCTGACGCCTTTCCCGCCAAGGCGGGAAACATCGCTGATAATACCATAATCCGCCGTTAGCCGCGAGAAGGAAATGCGCCGCTTCCCGCGCTGGGGGCACCGCGGGGCAAAACCCTACTGCCTGTTGCCTACTCTTTACTGCCGATTATGCGTATGTCTTTCCAGAGTGCGGCCTCGTTGTACCAGCCGGTCGGTTCGTTCACCAGTTCAACCGTCGCTTCCTTACCGCGCCACGGATCCAGAGAGATGTCAAATGTTTGCAGGTGGCAACCGCCGCCCGGATTGCCAATGACCGTCGAGAGAATCGCGCATCCGTTCACACGCACGATCAGGCGGAAGTCGCCGCCGTTCGAGTTCGCGACGGAGAAATGGAGCAAAGGCTTTTCGCCGGGTACTGTGAGCGTTCGTGAGAGCGTGACGGCCTCGCCCCGTTTCGGCGGGTGGGTACGGAGTACCCCGTACACCTGTCCGCCTGTCGTGTCGAGCGTATCGACCAAACCGGGGTCCATATCCGGCGCGTTGGTCATTGTCTTCCAGCCGGGGAAGAGCGCATCCAGCGTTTTCTGCACGCGGATGGTCGGATCGGGATCGTCCACCAGTGCCGGGTCTGGCAGATTGAGTGCGAACTTCTGCTTCTCCATTTCAGCCTTTGTGAAGCGGATTCCTTCAGGAGCGGGTGCTTTCCACGAGGGAAGGAAAGGATCGGGGTGGGGGACATGAACGGGAATCACAAAACGCTCTTTCCCGCCGGCACCTTTCTCGACGCGGCCGCCGTGCCGCGCCACAACCTGACGAGCCAGTTTCTCGCACACGGCAAACAGCGTCGGCAGGTTGTAGGCGGTATAGGAAAACTTGCGGGCGTAATCCAGTTTCTCCGTGTACTTCGCGGGTAACGCCTTGAGACCGCGCGATGCCATGAGGATGCCGCCCACGTTCGACGGGTTGCAATCCGAATCCCAGCCGCACCGCATGGACAGGACGATGGAACGGTCTAGGTCGTCCTCGCCGTAGAGGAGTCCCAGCACAATGCACGCGCCGTTGAGGCGTACATCGATGCCGCCGTTCGAGTCGCGGAGTTTCGGATTGGATTTCTTCGAGTAGGCTGCGCGTATCTTTTCCCAGCACGTTATCCAGTCGCGTGGATTCTCTCGGTGCCATTGGCGCACGTTACGCACCATCTGCGCGTAGTCGGATTCCGCAGGAATCGCGGCGAGCCCGGCGTCCAAAAGTGCGTTGATGTCTGTCGTGAAAAACGCCTCGGCATAAAGCGCACCGATGAATTGGCCTGCCCACACGCCGTCACCATAGTTCATCAGCCGCCCGAAGACGCTACCTAGGCGGATTGCCTCTTGCGGGCAACCAGGCGAGATGATTCCGGCGTAATCTGCTTCAATCTGGTAGTCGATGTCGTTTGGGCACTTGTTGAATTTCGGGTGCGAGCAGTCTGGCGGCGCGATCCCCCGCCGCAGATTGGAACGCCCGGCTCGGTTCGCGCACCAAAGGCTGTATTCCGAATTCGCGAAGTCGATCCCCGCTTGGCGAATGGAGATATCCAGCCCATAGTCCTCCAGCGTCTTCAGGAAGGTCATTTCGACATAGAGGTCGTCATTGCCATACGCCATGCGGAGCGGGAAATCGCTCATCCAGATCGGAACTTTGTCCTCCGGGATGATGGCATCATTCCACTTGAACTCCGTCGGCGTCCCCCACGCCACGCCCACCATCTGCCCGATCCAAGCGGCCTGCATCTTGTCGCGGTAGTCGTCCATCGTCAACACGCGCTCCCCCGCTCCTGCCAACGAAAACGCGAAGATTCCGAATGCGGTGATCGTACAAATTCTGCTTTCTTGTTTCATCCTTGTTTCCTCGTTCTGGTTCACACGCTGAGACGCACGGCAGCTGTTGTCGCTTGGACATCCAGTTCCATGCCGCCCAGTATAACAAAAACCACTTCCCGCGAGCAATTCCAAACCCCTGCGCGTGTTTGGAGCCGCTACGCGACACATCCGAGTTGTCACCTCAGTTCCTCGTGCAGTGACGTGGATGGCGCACTTTTCTGTCGCCATGTGTGCGCTTGTAGGCGAAAAGCTCCACTCTGTGTGGGAACTCAAGCGAGGAATCTTGAGAACGCCTTGCCCCATCACAGTCGGCGCTTGCAGTGCTGGCGGAATTTTGCGATACTGTGCCTGTGTTTCCCGAAGGTATCCGCGATGGCAGACCGACTCTCCATACTTGTCTTCCTTCTCGCGCCCCTGCTCGCCGCCACGCTTTTCGCGGGCCTCGCCGGCAAGGCGCGCCCGCTTTTGGAGGCGTGGCGCCGCCTGCCCTTCGCGAGGAAGCTGCTCGCTCTTTCCTGCGCGTCCCTGCTGGCCGCCTACGGCGGGACCAAGCCGCCGGGCGGGGGGCTGGGCGCGCCGCCGCCCGCCCATCTCCCCGGCACCGGAGCGGGGGCGGGCCGCGAGCTGACGGAGGGAGAGTACCGGTCGGGCGTCGCGCTGGTCGGGGCGGTGACGGGCGCCGTCGCGCTGGCGGAGATGCCGTCCGGCGCGGCCGCCATACGGCCCTGGCTGCTGCGGGGCGCGGCGGACGACCGCGCGCGCCTGGTCTTCCCCGCCCCCTTCACCTTCCGGTTCTTCTCGAACGCGACGGACCGCGTGTGGGTCGAGCCGTCCGGCCGCGTCGGCTGGGGGGCGGACTCCCTGGCGCCGTTCGGCGCGGCGCTCTCCCTCCCCCCGGAGGCGAACGCGGGCTCGTCCCGGTTCCGGTACGCGGCGACGCCGTCGAACACCCTGCTGCTCGCGTGGGAGGACGCGCTGCTGGGACGCGACGCGAACGCGCCGGTCTCCTTCCAGGCGGAGCTGTCCCCCGGCGGCGGCTTCACCTTCCGGTACGCGGGGACGAACCGCCCGTACGCCCCCGGCTGGCGCATCAACGGCGTCGAGTCCGTCCTGACGAACGCGGCGGGGGGCGAGCTGCGGTGGGCGGGGTTCGGCGACCTGCTGGCGGGCGCGCGGCTTCCGGGGGACTTCGACGGAGACGGCCTTTCCGACAGCGCGGAGCTGTTCGCGCACGGCACCGACCCGAGGGACAGGGACACGGACGGCGACGGCCTCTCGGACGGGGAGGAGGTCGCGGCGGGAACGGACCCGCTCTCGCCCGACAGCGACGGGGACGGCACGAACGACCTGTGGCAGGCCCTGTGCGCCGGCGCGCCCGCGACGGGCGGCGTCTTCCGCGCCTCCGCCGGGGTGGCGGACGGCACGGCGTTCACGGTGGCCACGCGGCTGGACGCGGCGTCCGGCGCGGCGGTGTTCCGGGCGGGGGACGCCGTGATCCCCGTCCCGCCGGGCGGGGAGACGACGAACACGCTGATCGTGCCGGCGGAGACGGAGATCCCGGTCTCGCTCGCGGAGGGGGTCCCGCTTCCGGACGGCGCGGTCTTCACGGTGACGTTCACCGGGGGGAGCGGCCTCGGATGCGTGGCGGCGGACACGCCCTCCGGCGTTTCCGCGACGGAAGAAGGCGGGGCGGTCGTCCGGGCCGTCCGGGACGGCGCCCCGATCCGGCGCGGGGGGAACCTGCTGGCGCCGTCCTTCACGGTCATGCCCGGCTGCCTCTGCCTCCACCACTGGCGGACGCTCACGGTCTCCAGCCCGTCGAACGACGTCCTCTTCCTCGACGGGGACGCCCTGTCGGGGGAATACACGCCGGCCGTCCCGGGGGGCGGGGTGACCAGCGGCGTCGCCCGGTGCGCGTACCGGCTGGTCTGCGGGAGAAACGGCGCGGTTTCCTTCGGCGGACGTGGGAGCGTGCCGTACCACCTCTGTCTCCAGCTTCCCGTCGAGGCTCCGGAGGAGAACGAGGACCCGGCGGCGGGGACGGGCGGAGGGCACGACCCCGGAACCGCGGACCCGGCGTCCGGATGCGTCTGCTGGGAGTGCCTCGGCGGGACGGCCGCGACGGCGTGGGCGACGCCGGCCGACACGGAGACGCCGCGGGAGGGCGAGCCGCCGCGCTACCGCAACGTGGAATGGAGCCATGTCGTCCTGGGCCCGGACGCCGCGGCCGCGATGCCCATAGCCGTCTCCAGCGGCTCGTCGGAAGAGCCGTGCCCCGAATGCGGCTGCCCGCTGGAATCGTCGTGGGGCGGGATGTCCGCGCTCTGGCGCCGGACGCACCGCGTCCGCGTCGCCCCCTCGCGCTTCCACGGCCCGGGGACGTACGCGCTCACCGCGCTGGAGCCGAGCACGAACTTCGCGGCGGAGGCGGTCGTGTTCCGGACGGGCGACACCTTCCACCGCCGCCGCGCCACCTGCGCGTGGCTCTCGGCCCGGTTTGACGACGCGCCGACCAACAACATGCCGTGGATCCTCTGCGG
>JAFSTA010000120.1 GCA_017450695.1 Kiritimatiellia bacterium
GAGACGCGGAGATTTTTTGGGTTTCCGGCGGTTTTCCGAACGAGGTTCGATTCACCTGTCGGGTGAAGGATCGTCCCCCTCCTTGCAGTCCGACCATACCGTTCTTTCATTTAAAATTCCGCTGTTTCGGGCCTTTCTAGCCTACTCTGCGGCCTCCGCGGCTCTGCGTGAGAACCCAAACGAGGAATCTAGGATGATTCCTTCCTTAGCGAACATGGCGGACTTTGCGTGAGGTTGAATCTCCGCGTTCGGTATCGCAGGCATCTACCTGGATCACGGTGAAAAACACAGATGCGCCCAACGGAGATGCGCCCCCGCTTTTCAGCTTGCCATTTTCCGTTTCATCTGCCATACTGGAGTTGTTTTTCCAAACACGGGAGTTTGACTATGGGCACTGAAGAACTGAATACCGAACTCAAGGCGGATATGGATGCCGCCGTCAAGACTGTGAACACCGCGTCCTCCGAGGCGAAATCGGCGGCGGACAAAGCTGTCGGCATGCTGGACACCGTTCTGCGCGGTGCGGTCGGCGCGACGCTCGGAAGCGGACTGGGCGCGATGCTCAAGACGCTGGGACAGGAACAGGCCGCGACCTCGCTGACCGAGTCCTCCAGTTCCGCGAAACAGGCCGTCGGTGAACTTCCCGTGGTCGGGGCGCTCGGCGAAACCGTTCTTTCCCTCGCTTCGGCCGGCGCCGCGATCGCCGGAACGCTGGCGGGATCCGCGCTCTCGCTGCTGAAGCCCGAGACGCTCGCGACGACGGTCGGGAACGGGTTGAGCGACATCCTGAAAAAACAGGCCGAGGCGTAACCGGAATGCTTCTTCCCATCTGCAAATACGGCAACGAGGTGTTGCGTGAACGCGCGACACCCGTTGGATTTGTTGACGAAGAAATCCAACGGCTCGCGGCGGATATGCTGGACACCATGTACGCGGCGAAGGGCGTCGGACTTGCTGCGGAGCAGGTCGGGCGCACGGAACGGATGTGCGTGATCGACGTTCCAGCCGACTGCGAAAAGGAACCGTACCGGGAACGGAACGCGGCGATCTCGATGCCGCTGGTGTTGATCAATCCCGAAATCCTCTCCTCCGAGGGCGAGCAGCGCGACGACGAAGGATGCCTCAGCTTCCCCGGAATCGGCGCCAAAGTCACGCGCGCCGAAACGGTGACCGTCACGTATCTGGATCTGCAGTCGCAGCGCCAGACCATCACCGTGTCGGGACTTCTCGCCCGTTGCGTGCAGCACGAGCTGGATCATCTGGACGGCGTGGTTTTCATCGACAAGCTCAGCTCGGTCCAAAAGCTCACGATTGCCTCCAAATTAAAAAAGCTGGCGAAAGAAAACAAGTAACCGTTCCGTATTTTTCGCCCGGTTCCCGCCATGAACGACCGCCTGACCGAATGCAAGTCCGCAGCCGTGACGCTCTCCGACATGGAGTTGTTCGTCTTCCCCGAACTGATGTACAGCCTGGTTCTGGCGAACATTCTCTCCCCGCGTATCTGGAGGTGGCGTGAGGATCCCTGGTTCGACAAGCTTGCCGCCATGCGCCCCTACAAACGCGTCCAGCGCATCAAGCAGTTCATCATGGACCACTACATCTTCAACCTCGATTTGGAGACGTGGGGGCTGACGCGGCAGCAACGGGAACTGCAACGGTTCCGCCCCTTCCTTTCCCCGGAGGGAATCTCCCGCTCCAACGCGCTCTTCGGTTATCAGGGCGACTCGTACTATTTCGACATCGGAATCCGAAAACATTTCGGGCTGGACAAATACGACAGCGATGTAATCCCCTATTGGAAAACGGAGACCGTGGAGGCGATGGACGCCTTCCGCCACAAGGACGGCTTCACGACGGGCGCCGGCGAGTGCGTCTCCCTTGCCGCGCTGTACGCCGCCGCGCTGTTCATTGTCGGGGAGATTCCGCTGGAAGACATCTTCCTGATGGCGACCCCCCTGCATTCCCAGAACTTCATCCTGCTCGGAGAGGGAATCCTCACCAACAACCGCCGCATCGTGACGAAGCCGATGTGGTTCAACGGCACGCAGATTTCCGCCCAGGCGCGCCGTGCGCTCGAACACGAGCGCGTCACCATCGTTTCGCACTGCTCCGGCTGGATCCACCTGCTGTACCCGCACGCGAGCATCGACCGCATCCAATACGAGCGGTTCGGGAAGACCCTTCGCGCCTACCTCACGGAAGACTGCGCGGACCTCCCCGCCCACGCCGACGGGAACGCGAGCACGGCGTCGATCTGTCCCGACATCACGATCCCGCAGCTGCCCGACGAGGCGGCAAAAACGTTCGTCAACGAGGAAGAGCCGTTGGACATTCGCGTCGGCATGTCGCGAACGGAAATCCGAAACCGTCTGGAATCAATCCGGGGAAAGAACCAGACCGCCGACATGGCGTTCTACGCCTTCCGCGATCTCTCGTGTACGGAAGCGGATCCGTTTTTCCGCGCCGCCCTGGAACGCAACCCCGTCTGCGTGAAGGAGGCGGAACCGCTGGATCTCGCGCACCTGCTGCGGATGCTCGCCAGCTGGCCGAACCGTTCCATCTACGACGAACCGGAGCGCGTCGCGCAACCGGACGAAGTCTGGAACTTCCGCCGGGGCGACGGGCTGGAGAAGGCGCTGGTCGTTGCCGCCATTCTCGCCTCGCGCCAGCAGGACGCAAAAAACCGCGAACCGGTCCGGCTCCAAATCGCCGACGGTTTCGCGGTATTGATGCAGGCGGGGAAAACGCGCTGCGCCTTCCCCTCCGCAAAAACGCCGAAAGACGTCACTTGGTCTTCTGGCGCTCGTTCTGATGAATCTTGATCATCTGCGCGGCGGTCTTCCCGACCTCTTCCGGCGTCTTCCCGCGCTTCTTCGCGATCTCGGCGTACATGATCTTGCGGTCTTCGTTCTCTTCGGAAACCAACTTGGCCGCATCCGCGTCGGACGTGTCCTTCAGCTCGATGTACCCCGTCTCCAGTTCCTGCGCCTTGCCCGCGTCCACGAGCGCATTGATCTTGTCGCGCCGCGCGCGGCTCCGTTCGCGGGTATCGTTCAGGTAGGACTCGACATCCTGCTTGACCTTCAGGTTGATATCCATCGTGATATGGATCGGCTTGATTTCATGCTCCGTCTTCACGGAGAAGCATCCGCCCGCAACAGCCAAAGACAACAGACCCATCACAAACCGACCGATCATCCAACGAGTATTCATTTCGACCTCCTTATCCAGTATTGAAACGAAAAAGACTAGCATAGACATTTCGGCGGGAAAAATCAAGGATGATCCTAGCTTCCCCGCGAAGAAAAAAATTCGAGACCACGGAAGGGATGAACCGGGTAAAGGGGGAAACCAACCAGTTGGACAATTTGAACCACGGAACACACGGGGGCGCTTCGCGCCAGCTGAGAAGCGGGGAGGCTGACAAGTGGCGGCTGCGCCGCCTACTAAGTTGACTTAGCGGAGAAGCGGTACGGGTACTCGTCTCATGTCTCACGTCCCGCATATCGTATGTCGCGCGCCGCTTGCCTTTTCTCTCGCGCAGAGAACGGGAGGGGCAACGTCCTCGTTGCCCGAACGGGAGGGGCAACGTCCTCGTTGCCCGAATTGGGTCGCGCTAGCCTGTCCACCGTAGCCTTGCGCAGGATGGATCGCGACCGCTTTGCTGAACACGCTAACCTGTCAACTGATTCTCACGCAGAGCCGCTGAGACGCAGAGAACGGGAGGGTCGCGCCCCGTCGCGACCGCTTTGGCCAAGCGGATCTTGCTTTCGCTATGGGGAGTCTCGGAGTTAACCCCCACCGCCCGCACTCACGCGGGAATGGAAATACGGATGACTTTCAACCACCTAACCACTCAACCACCCAACCTGAATGAAGCGGCGCTCCTGCCGCTTCACGGCGAACGGGGGACGCACCTCATCGCAGCCGCTGCGTAGCGACGGCGCCCTCGCCGTCGGTTTCCCCCATGCGGAGACTCGGAGAACGCGGGGGCGCGACGCGCGACCACGAAAAGCGGGAAGGTAACGTTTCCTCACAGCTCATTCCGTGTATTCCGTATGTTGCGTGGTTTCTAAATAATCCAACAGAGGAATTTAATCTTGTAACTCTAACCGCCCAACCACCCAATACCCCCCTTTTTTAGGGCCGATGCGCCGTACTAATCCCTTGTCTTTCAATGCCCCTATCTGTTTCGTCACAGCCCTGCGGGTAATCCCAAGCCTTGCGGCAATCGATTCGCCCGTAATATGCGGTTCGGAGCGAAGAAGGGCCATTAGCCTCTCCTCCGTAGCACCATACTCGCCCTTTTGTTCACCTAAACTTTCTTGGGAACTTCTTTGGGAACTTTCTTGGGAACTTCTTTCCATCAACGGCACCTTCACTTTGAATATGTCGCCTTCGTCCATTACCGGGATTCCGCCGGAATAAAGCTTTACGTAATGAAACAGGTTACGAACACCAGACCCCAATTCGTCGGCCCACCCGATCTGATGGAAGAAATTGGCGATAATCGGATTCTTGGGTTGCGGATCGAGGTTTTCGGGCGTGATCGCACCGTAGTGTAGGGCTTTGTTGGCGTTATCGGCAAGCAACTGTCCACGTTCGATCACAAACCTCGCCGGACGCGAACTCGAATATTCGCGGTGGATCAGCAGATTACCGACAACCTCTCGCAGTATCTTGTTGACAAGGCTGACTCGAACATCCGTTTCCAAGAAGAACTTATCGTTCAGGTGCTTCGATCCAAATGCCATCAACCTATCATACGCCTCCACAAGGTTTGTTTGCACGGTATCGCGGTCATCATACCGGTCAATGTTATCCCGCCGCATAATAGCGTCTGTCTTGTAAGCGGGAAAACAGTTACGGATTGTTTCGTCCTTGCCGAGCAACAGCACAGCTGCGGCATTGAATCCAGATTTTCCCGTCATACAATCCTGACTGACAAGCCCCGCGCTACGGAAAAGCGCAGCGTCGTCCATTTCCTGCCAAGGATGCCGTCCGTCGCGAGATGAATTGGCAGCAAGCCGTCTGATTTTAGGCAAAAGATCCAGCCGCAGATGCTTCTTCGTGATGTACGGAAAAATCCTCTTTTCCGTGAAGATGTTCTGCTTGCGGATATACATTTGGGCAATATGCTCCGTAGCTGAAACCTTTATGTCAGACTCATCGACACGGTCGTAACATATTCCACGATAGCGGTGAACGGTTGAACTTGCAGGGACATGGATGCGGACAACATACCTGCCTCTGTAAACAATCAGTTCAGGGAACACGGCAAACGTCGGCTCGAAGAGCGCCGGATTGTTCATCGTTTTGATGACATGGTTAATAATCGGTTGGACAGCTCCCTTCGGCACCCCTCACTTTACCGTCATCTGTCACACCGAGGAAGATTTCACCTCCGAAACGGTTCAGAAATGCGCACACGGTCTCAAACGTATCATTCTCGGCGCCGTTTCCGCCCGCTTAAACTCCACGCCGATGTGTTCCCCTATTTTCAGGGCATTTACGAATTCTTGCTTCGTCATAACCCTCACTTTCCCGAACGGGCTGGCATTCCATTCTACCGCCCATCAACTCGTTGTACCGGAATATTACCTTCCTCCACGCGTCATTCCCGATCGTTCCGCCGACAAACGGCTTTTACCCTGAACGAGTAAACAATAGCAAGAATCAGTCTGCAAAGCAAGACGAAACGAAAAATGGGCTTTGCCGAACTCGTGGGTGGATAAGTGTTGAGATCTAGCGAAGGATGGTACTGTTTTCGTTACTTCTGTTAGGGAGGCGAAATTTTATGGACTTTCACCATTTGGGTGAATTCGTTTTCAGCCGTAATGTGTGTGTGTCGAGGCGAAAAGTCCCTGTTTTCGGCACTTTCTCCGCGTACTCTGCCTCCTCGGCGGCTCTGCGTGAGAATCCAAACGAGGAGCCTAGCATTGCCGACATGTCCTTGCGAAAGCCGACGGCGAGGGCGTCGTCGCTACGCAGCGGACGGGACAAAGCCCGTCCCTCCCGAATCCGGTTTCGCGCGAAGAGCGGGCGGCGAGCGTAACAAACAGTACGTCCCCATTCAATCCGCTTTCCCCAGCTGCGGCAGCGCGGCGGAGAGGCGTTCGTCGGAGTTGGTCGCGGCGAGGGCGCATCGCGCCGTCCGGCGAAAGCAGGTACTCCAGCAGCGCGTCCGTCTCCTCCCGCGCGAGGTCACGCCCCAGCGAGGCCAGCGCCCTCGACGGCGGGACGAACCGCCCCGCCGTCTCCGGGTCAAGCCCGGCGACGCTCCGCACGGCGGCGGGCGCGTCCGCCGGGCGCGGCTTCTGCCGCGCACCCTCCCCGTCCGTCCGTATTCCCTTCCCCCCGACCGCCCGCACCCGCATCCGCCGAGTCCCCGCGTCGACGGCAGGGGCGGGAGGGAGAACGCTCACCGTTTTCCCGACATCGCGGAAAAACAAGACTGCGAACCAACTGGCGAAGAAAAACATCACGGCAACGGCAACACCAATCAAGCCGCGTTTTTTACATCTGGTTTCTTTCATTTGCGTTCTACACCCCACACACTATCCTACTCCAAATCCCGCAACCGTCACACGGCATCTCAACGGGGTATATGAACCTAAAGTCCTCTGTTAGCTTTCCCAAACAACGGTGTTTATCTCACGCAGAGACGCGGAGATTCGGCAAATATGTGGCGGTTTGCCGCGCGGTTTTCGCTTCATCCATTTGGTGAAGAATCGATCCTTTCTTTTCGCGCGCGCGGCTTCCCAAACTTCGCTCGAACCTGCAAAATGCCCCTGTTTTCGAGCCTTTCTCTGCGTTCTCTGCGCCCTCAGCGGCTCTGCGTGAGAACCCAAACGAGGAATCTGGGATGAAACTTGCCGTTCGGTATCTCGACAAGGATCGGGGTCTTTGCGCAGAACTCGCCGTTCGCGTAGATTTCCACCACGCGGTAAAGCTGTTTCTTTGTCATCTTCCTGAAATCCTCCCCCGCTTTCGGGGCAAGGCACACCTTGTAATACCGCCCCATTTCACCCGAACCGGCGGAGACGGAAGCGATGTCATCCCCGGAGAATTCCAGCAACGCCTGATGTGAATCACCGTCCATGAACGCGACCGCCTCAAAAGGCGCGCGGCCGTCTATCTGCCCCGTGCCCAACACGCAAGGGCTCTCATCGGGAAACGAGTCCCCTCCCCCTTCCGCCGGGTATGCCACCGGAAGGTTGCAGACGCGGAAAGAGACCGTTTCCCGAACCAGGAAAACCAAGGCGAACACCAACACCGGACATCCGTTCGCGCGAATCCATCCAGGCAGACTGCCATTTTCCCGCCCCCCCCCGACGGGTGGCGAAGGGCGAGCCGATAACACAGGACGCCAAGGCAAAGCGAAAGCGTCCCCCGCGCAAGGAAACAACAGACGCGGAAAACGGCATAAAACCCATACCCCCCACGCAGCAGACATTTCGAGCAGAAAATCAAGCGGGGAAAAGGAAACCCGGACAAACCAAACGGCAACAGCGGAAATGACCAGAGCGAACAAACCGATCTTTCTATTGTCATTCCAAGTCATAGCGTCACTCCTTTCCGCATTCGGCTGCATCGTCGCAACGTACGACCCGTCCAAATCCGGACGGTCGAATGTCGGCGACGGATTCGAGAACCCCTCGGTCGCCCGTCGGCCGGGCCTCGGGCTTTGCGCTCGTTTGATGTCCGTCCTCGTCGTATTCGGGGATGAACGTCCCGTCGTCGTTCCCGATGATCGACGTGTACTGGTTGAGGGCGTTCGCGGCGTACGCCCAGCTGTTCGTCGTCTCCGTCGCGGAGACGCGGTTTCCGACGGCGTCGTAGGCGTACGCGTAGAGGTCCGTGCCATCCAGCGAAGCGGAGGTCAGCTCATAACGGGCGTTGTACCCGAACTGGTCAACCTCCCTCGTTTCGCCACGCCACTTTCCGTCTTGTCCGAGAAACCATAGCGTCACCAATAGTTTATCCCCCTCCCATCTTTCCAAGGCAATCCCAGACGGATTGCCCTCCGTCGCACGGAACTCTCCGCCCAACAGTACAGAACCTCTGGAAAAAATGGCGAGCCGGACGGGGGTGTGGCGAAGCCGGAACTTATCCAGCTCCACCTCTTCCAGGCAGACTTCCTTCCACTCCCGTACCGTCAGGCATTCGGTTTTGCGACGTTCAAATTCGGTGCGTCTCCGGTCATATTCGACCTTACTTTCAGGAGGAAGCGCGAGCGTATAGGAAATCGCCAGTTTGTCCATCGAATCCGACAAAAGACAGAATGCCTGTTGTACTCCGTCAAGACTATAATTCTTCCTTCCTGTTCCGCTTTTGAGACGAACTGATACGGTAAACACGTCCTCTTTCCCTTTGCAGTCAACCTCAATCTCGCCCGTGGGGCTTGTGATTCCGGAAGCGGCGGGAGACGGGAAAAGGAAGAAGAGATCGTAGCGCTTGCCCCGGAACGCCCGGCTTTGAACGGGGTTTTTCGATTCCCTTTCTTTGACAAAGCGCGCCAAAGATTGCCTGTCCACGCCATCCGGCAGAAAGGTGCCGTCAACCTTTTCGGCAACGCTTTTCATCATCAGGTAATTCCGCTTCACATGCCATGATACGAAATCACGGAAAGTGACCGTATTTGTCACCGTCCGGAAGTAATCATATTGGCATAGTTTACCGGGAATGGCTGGCAGATATTTTCCGCACTCATAGACAAAGGAACGGACTTGCGGCGAACAAAGAAAGGCTGGGGACACCGTCCTCCTATCCGCCCCCATCTTGGCGGCGGAAGCGAAAACATGAATCGCGCGATCTTTCCGGTTGCAGAAAACCATACCGCCATAACTCTGCCAGTCGAGGGGGGAAAACCACGATCCGTGATTCTCTGAACCGGTTACGGAAATCTCTCGCATTCCTAGCGTGTACAAAAAATCCCCCAACGCTTCATCCTGTTCCATATCCGGACGGAAAAGAAGTTTCGCAACGAGGATTTTCTCGGGGAGCGGATAGATGTCCATCCGATTTTCAGAAAGCTCCAGCCGGTAATAGGGAGCATACATTTTCTTGCAATCCCCCCATTTCATTCCCCGCGCCGAAATCCTCCACAGCACATTCGTTTCATTCCACGCATTCGCGTTCTCTGTGAAAGAGGACAAAAAGTCTTTCTCGACGGGTTCCAGCTCGCATCTGCCGTCAACATAAACAATTTTGGGAAACCCCGATCTCCAGTCGAAGCGGTGAACAGTCGCGGTCACCCCCAATGCGTTGCCCAGAAGTCGGAAATGCTCCTTCGCGGGAACAGGGGGAATGTCAAGACCCGGAATCGTCCTTTCGGCAAGTGCAAATAACGGGACGGCGGCTAATAGAAATATGCGTACTTTCTTTCTTTTCAAACACATCATCGACCTTCCCTTAAACTCTCCAAACGCATCCTGTATTCATTTATCAGGTTTTCGTAATTCTGCCGCTGTCTCTCGGACACCTGGCACTTATCGACCGCCTGCTGCTGAAGTTTCCTGGAATCGGATTTCTTGTAATCCAGGCAATCATGGTTGAACTGGCAGTGTCGTTCCTTTGCGACGAGCGCATGGACGGTGCCGAGCGGATCGGTCACGGCGTAGAGGGTGTTTGTTTCCACAGCGGAGTAGAACGTCACCGCCAGCAAGTAACAGTTGCCGCTGCGTCGCGGAATCCCGCTCCCCGCTCCGTCCCTGCGGGACGGCGATAAAATCGCGGTCGCCCGACGGCTGCGCCTTGGGCTTTGCGCTCTTTTGATGTCCACGCCCGAACCCCACGTGTAGGAACGGAGGAGGGTGCCGTCCGGGGCGAGGTCGGCGACGCAGTGGATGCCGTCGTAGGCGTGATAGACCGTGCCGTTTGCGTCCGTGGTCGCGATCCTGCGCCTCGTCGGGTCGTAGGCGTAGCCCTCGGCGAAGATGCCGTTGGTGCTGACGGAGACCAATTCGCCTTGCAAGTTCCACGCCAGGTCGAGGACCTGCCCCACAAGTTGGCATTCATTTTCTTTTGCGCAAGAACCTTGAGAAAGAGAAAACTCGCGTACATTCCAGCCCATCTTGAAAAACGCTTCGTTCATGCCGGTTCACCTATCGCTACGCCGAATCGACGCAGAACACGAATCGCGGCTTTCTGTCCGTTTTCCTGAGCATACTGCATCGGCGTTTTCGCCTTGTACGTTAAATCGCGAAGGTTTGGCGCACCCCCGTTCTCCAACAGGTATTCCAAAATCCTCCCGCATCCGAAAGCGGATGCCGCATGGACCGCCGTCCAGTCCGAGTAAAAAAAGTTGATTTCCGCCCCTGCCGCGACCAAAATCCTGACAAGCCTCATATTTTCATGTTCGACTGCGATACCGAGCGGCGTACACCCCCTGTAACTGAAATTGGGACACGCCCCAGCCTGTAACATCTTCGCGACAAGAGACAATTTCCCCTTCTTGCAAGCGGCAAAGAACTCTTTTCGGATCTTCCGTTGTTCCCTCGTCGTTTCTCCGTTGTCGATGAAATCAACCCACTCATTCATCAACCGCGTTACCATCCGGCATTTGACTGTTCCGGAACAACGTTTCTGACGCCACCACGTATGATAAGCAGCGATCCAGCAAATGGCAACCCAGACATAATAATCAGTACGCTTGCGTTGAGAATCGGCATGACAATATTTCTCGATTCCCGCGCTTAAACGAAGATAGGCCGGATCTTTCCGATCCTCCGGAACAAATACAGTCGAAAGAACATTTTTGTTGTATGTCCAACTTTTTATCTTTTTCGCCCCTGAAACCGAAAGGACGACTTCCCCCGTGTCGTGTAATCTACCCGAAATCCACCTGCAAAAGATACGCAGATTATCTCGCAGGAACTTGTCGCCTTTGATATAAAACCGAAGGTGGAATCGACTCGCGTGTCTCATCTCATTTTCCCCTCCCCTTACTCTTTCTTCGATGTCCCCGACCGGGAGTATGTTTTTTATCCTCATGCCTCCCCCCCTCTAAATCTATCTTTTCCGTAATCCTGGAAATTCTTTGCTTTATGGAGTAGTTCCCTCCCTTGTTTTTTCATTCCGGGTTTCCCCATGCCCCTGCCCCTAGATACTCCCATCAGAAAAAGTTCTCGCAAGTCATCTCCTGTAATGAACTGTGGGATTTCCTTCCCTTGAGTTAATGTCGGCGGTTCATTTTCATACTGTTCCTCTTTCTTCCCTCTCCAGATAATATTATACAGCATGATGTTGAGATTTTGTCGAGCATTGTCTAGTGGTCTATTAATAACATCTGCCATTTCATCAAAGAAATCACTGATCCAATCCTCACCTTCCGGATCCCTGAAGCACACCGGGTTGTTGCCGAACGCCTCGTAGAGGTTCAGGCCGCCCTCCAGCCCGATCGGGTCCTTGGAGAGCCAGCGGTCGGCGGCGGGGTCGTACCAGCGGGCGCGGAAGTTGTAGAGGCCGGTCGCGTATGAATACTCGCGACCCTGCCAGGTGAAGCGGGGCTGAGAAGCGGGGAAGCTGAGAGGCTGAGAAGTGACGTTCGTGCCGACGAGCGCGTGGACGGTACAGAACGAGGCGGTCACGGCATACGTGTCCGCATCGCGGCGCGTTTTCGGCATCCTGATCTGTTGTGCTCTCGTCATCACGCGGTTCATTCTACCAAACCATCCGTCCCCATTCAATCCGTTTTCCCCGGCTGCGGCAATGCGGCGGAGAGGCGTTCGCCGGAGTCGGTCGAGGCGGAGAGGCGTTCGCCGGAATCGGCGTCGTGGCTTCAGGGGGCGGTCTTCACGCTGGACTGCGCCCACGCTTTCGGGTACGCCAGCAAGGTCTGCGACTTCCTCGCCGGTGGTGGGAAGGAGGCGGGGAAGCTGTTCCGCAAGGTCAAGAACCGCAGTTCGAGCATGACTTCGAGCGAGCGGAGAAATATCTGTGCAACAGGCTCAAGGCCCGCTTCACGGAGGACGGCATGAAGCTCCGGGGCGGGGGTGGCGGCGAGGGCGTGGAAGTATCTCAACGCGAGGTTCGGGCACATGAACTACGGATGGCTCCGGCGGCACGGGCGCCTAATCGGTTCGGGGTACATCGAGCCCGCGTGCAAGGCCATCATCGGGTAGCGGTACAAGGAGCCGGACATGCACTGGCGGTACAGGAACGCGATCTACTTGAGCGCGTTGCGCATCCGGATGCGCAGCGCGGCGAGACACGGGCGAATGGCGCACGGAATGCAGCGGATGGCGGCTTCAACGGGGGGTAGATGTTACAAGAAAAAATCACGCCAGTTGAATCTTTTGCTCATTTTAGGTTATCCAAGATGGTTTTCGGAAACCTGCTTCTTTTTTCCGCAACACACAAGGTAACCTCCCATGCGACGGAGACGGCAATGCAAACCGCAATCAATACAACCGCCGTGAGGCAACCGAACGGAGCGGGGGCGACAAATTTGAGTCCGGCGCGTGTTGGGAGAGGGAGTCCCCAATAGATAGGAAACCCATATATCGCGCAGCGTGTCGCGGCGTGTACAAAACAAAAGGATATTTTCAGCAAGCCGAATCGTTTGGAACACCTCCTGAGTGCGGAGAAGGGTTGCTGCGTCCTGTGGTTTGGCGCGAGACTGTGCGCAAGCATGCCTCCGTCATGGACTAATCCAGCCAAGGCAGTTAGTAGCAGAAGCAGGGCACCGGCAAGGAGTCGAGACGACTCTAATCCGGTTTGTTTCAGAAAGAAGGTAATGCTTAACACCGCAATGGCGTCGAAACAAAAAAAACAGCCTAGGGACAGAATTGCGATTACTGCTTTTAGCTGGGTCTGCCAAGGGGGGCGGGCACAGTTTGCGGCAGGGCTGGCGCGCCCGTTTCGCAGGTGATTACCGAGGAAGAGCAGAAGGCTTCCCGTTTTTTCCTCGCAGCGGTAAAGAAGCACTCCCCAGGAAACGGAGAGTACACAGAAAAGCGGAAGGAGCGCATATCGGGTGACATTCACGCCTAAGTTATCCGCCCGCGCCGGGGAGTTTCCCGCGTAAGTCCAAAGCAACAGGGACAGAGACACAGATGCAGCGACGTGAAACAAGCCAATGCAGGCCGAGGAAAGTCTTGCCGTCCGGCGGCGGCAAAGCGTCGGTCTTGGCCCAGAAAAGTTTTTGCCGTCTCTTGCCGGATTAAACGGGAGATGGGCAATCGACAAAGCTACCCCTTTGAAGAAGAGGATAATCGCGAGGAAAGCGAACAGCCCTTCCGCCAAACGTAGGAACATCCCCACCATGGGCAGATTCGATTCAACGAGGAAGCAAAGAAGAATCTTTCCCCCGAAGAGATCGACAAAGAAAAAGAAAATCGTTATCGCAAGGATTAGGTAGTGCATCATGGATTCCATGCGTTAAGATATAGGTCAACGGCCTGAGCTGTCAAATCTATGTCGATCCCGATTAGCGTGGTTTCGTAACTCTTCAATGCCTCCCCCCCCACGCGCCGACGACTCCAATCCCCAATCCCGTGATTGCCCCGTTTCTTATAGCGACACCTACCCGTCCCCAGTCAAAGCAATGCTCGTCCGTTCCATTCAGAGAAGAAATGATCTCATCCGTTATGCTGGATGCCGCACTACCGACCGCGCCAGAAACTCCACCTGCGATGACAATGCCTGCCCCGCAGCTAGCGACGGCGGGAGCCGCGATTCCGAATGTGATTCCGGTAACAAAACCGCCGATGGCACCGACAAGAGCGCCTTTCAGCACCCCCTTCCCTTGCACACCATTGCAGATCGCCCCTATGACCCCGCCGATAACTCCATTAATGATTCCTGTGAATAACGGAAGAATTTTTCCCGTCGGATCTCTAAAGCACACCGGGTTGCTGCCGAACGCCTCGTAGAGGTTCAGGCCGCCCTCCAGCCCGATCGGGTCTTTGGAGAGCCACCGCCCGGCGGCGGGGTCGTACCAGCGGGCGCGGAAGCTGTAGAGGCCGGTCGCGTATGAATACTCGCGACCCTGCCACGTGAAGCGGAGCTGAGAA
>JAFSTA010000121.1 GCA_017450695.1 Kiritimatiellia bacterium
ACACCGGACCGACTGGGATTGCACGGCGGGGCAACTGGAGGGCTGGAGCGTACTGATGGGGATGGACGGCCCGCGTCGCACGGCGACGGGACTCGCGTACCGGACGACCTCGCACGATCCCGCGATCCAGTTGACCTTCGGCGGCATCAAGGCGCGTGACTTTCGGGAGGTTGTCGTGTGGATGCGGGCGACGGGCGCCTCCGGTGCGCTCCAGCTGTTCTGGAGCGGAACCGCCTACAAGATGTGCGAGGCCGCCTCTCTCTCGCTGCCGATTCAGGCGGACGGCCAGTGGCACGACTACGTCTTTCCCGTGGCCGGACAGCGCACGTGGCGCGGAAGGATCGGCGTGTTCCGCATCGATCCGGGAACCGCCTCCGACGCCGAGGTCGAATTCGCCCGCGTGACGCTACGGAAATAGCGGGGAGGCGGGGAAGCTGAGAAGCTGAGAGGCTGAGAAGCGGGGAGGCTGAGAAGCGGGGAAGCGGGGAAGCGGGGAAGTGATCAGTGGCGGCTGCGCCGCCTAAGTGGGGCTGCCGCCCCTAAGCTGAAAGCACCTCCCGTCGCTTTTGTCCCTTCCGTCCCTTCTGTCCCTTTCGTCTCTTTTGTTGGCAGCCCCCCGCTATCAGCCACCCGCTACCATCTACCTGCGGGCGCGAGGCGCACTCGCCGGTATTGGCGCATGGTTATGCCGTACGATTTTTTGAAAAGCGAGCTGAGGTGGCTGGTGGAATCGAAGCCGGAGCGTTCACAGATTTCCCCGATCGAGTGATCCGTTGTTCGCAGGAGGCGGCAGACATTTTCCAGCCGGACACGGCGGATTTCCTCCCCCACGCTGATTCCGAGCACGTCACGGAAGCGCAGTTCCAGCAGACGGTAGGAAACATGCAGCTGGTCGGCGATCGAGGCGACGGTGATCGGTTCGCAGACATTCAGTCGGATGATTTCACGAGCGGCGGTGACGATCCTGCCTCCGCCCTTCACATCCTGCGTGGAGGCACGTTCGGCAACCGTTCGTACCCCGTAGGAAATGGGCTTGAGTCGTTTGCGGGACTTCCGCCTGAGAAAGTCATCCAAGAGGCGTGCGGCGAGATAACCGCATCCCTCGAAATCCGGTTCCACGCTCGTGAGGGTAGGGGAAAGATTCTCGCAGATCGCGATGTCGTTATCCACACCGACGATCCGCAGTTGGTCTGGTATCAAGAGGCGAGCGATGCGGCAGGCGTCATAGACTTGCTTGGCGCATTGGTCGCAATACGCCATGACGCCGCATGGCTTGGGCAACTCCGCGAGCCAGTCGGCCAGCCGTTGCAACTCCTCCATCCAGAATTCCTCGTCCGTCGCGCTGGGGCAAAAACAGGAACAGGAGAATCCGGCGCGTTCCACCCGTTCCCGGAAAAAACGCTCGCGCAGCTGAGAGCGTGCGAACTCGCCCCCGGAGAAGCCCACATACGCGAAGTTGGTCAGGCCGCGTTTCATCAAGAGGTCGGCAGCTGCATAGGAAAGTTCGGAATCGTTCAGGCGTACCTCCGCGCAGACGGGGAATTGCAGAGAATCGATTTGCGAAAGGTTGTCCATCCACACGACTGGCACCGAAATGCGACACAAGTCATCCGACAGGAGATGATCCAGCATCTTCGTGTGGTAACTGATGATCCCATCGACCTTCTGGTTGGAAAGCCCGTCGTGCGGAAGGTCTGCCAGGAAGGACTCGGAACGGATCTGGCGCACCTGCCAATCGTCGGTCTCCGAGGCAAAGCGCAGAACGCCGGAAAAGCGGTCGCGTCCCGCCTTAATGTCGTTCGACAAAACCGCGTAGATACAGAATTGTCGCTGCGCCTTACCCGCCATACCGTTACCGGATCGTGATGACCGTGCCGCCCCGTCCGTAGATCAGGCAGAAGGCGTTGTTGCGCAGAACCACGCGCCAATCCTCCGGCTCCACCTCCGTGGAGAACGTCCCCTCAGGGGCTGCGGTAAAGGTGACCAGCGGCAGGATGGTGCGCTGCAGCGAGCGGAGCGTTTCGGGCGACGCGTTGATCTCAAACCGGATTGTACCGGAGAGTGTGGCTGTCCCGTTGAAGGCGACGGAATCGTGGTTCGCGGCGGAGGCGATGTCCATCGCGAAGGTCACGCCGTCCAACGCGAAGACGCCGGTCTTTCCCTCTTCGCCGAAGGAGAGTTCACCCGGTTCGTCGCCCGCGCCCGGCGCGATGGACGAGCCGCTGGCGAAGGAGAATGCCTTCCCGGAAGCGGAGGGCACGATGGCGGCATCGCCAGCAAGCGTTCCGGAGACGGCGTAGGGGCCGCAGTTCGTATGCAGCCCGACGAGGCAGAGCCGGGAGGTTGCCGGAACCGTGGTCGTGCCGTCATAGCGCTGTGCGCCGGAGAGGGTCACCGAGTTTCCTGCGGCAATTCTCAAGCTTCCGCCGAATTCGCCGACGAAGGTGACATTCGATGCCACGTTGCCGGCCAGTTCCAGCGTTCCCGGAGAACGCAGGTAGATGCCGCCCGTGCCTGTGTCGTCCAAGATATCTCCTGACAACGTGGCCGTCTTGCCACGCGCGACCAAGACGGGAACCATAACCCCGTTGAGATCGATATTGTTCTCAAACGTCAGGTTGCCGTTCGCCCACGAGTTCTGCAGCACGAGGCGCATCGAACTGGGGAAGGCGTCCGAACCGACGAGCAAGGTCGCGCCCTCGCCGCCCAGGTTCACCGTCAGATCGCCGCCGTAGGCGCTGAAGCCACCCTGGACGGCATTGAAGGCGGCGTGTTTCACCCACGAGATCTCTCCGGGGCCGGTACCGACCGGACGGGTGAAAGTCCCGCTGGTTTCGAGTGTTCCGTTCGCCGCCATCTCTGCGCTGGTCAGATGGATTTTGGCGCGCGGTCCGAAATTGTTGCCGCGGACCGTGCCGCAGACGTAGTAGTCGCCCGTGAAGTCATCCTGGTTTCCCGTCAGGACGAACACCTCGTTTCTGTTCCCGTGACCGAGAAGGAGGGCGCCCTCGCCGGAGATCGGGGAGGCAATCGTGTTGACGCGCCCGTCCGTTGCAACCCACGGCTGCAGCTGGAACGAAGCATTGCGGTGGATCTCGATCGGGTGATTCGCGGAGAGGTTGATCGCGTTGTTGTAGCAGGTGAGCGAGGAATTGCCTGAGACGCGGAGCGGGCTGCCGGAGGCGCCGAGCGAGTTGTCGGATCCGATGACCACTCCGGCGTGGATCAGGTTCAGGCCGCCGGAGAAGCTGTTTGCGTTGCTGAGCATCCAGATCAGGGCGCCGGCCCCCGGCGTGCCGGGGTTCGGTGAACGGCCCTGATTGACGGCATCGACGCTGGCGCCGGCCAGCGTCACCTGCATCGGCGTTTCCGCATCCGGATCGACGAACGGACCGCCCATCAGGAATCGGCGGTTGTTGGAGCCGACACGCGAACCGGTGTTCTTCTCGATGATGACCATGCCGCCGGGGGCGCGGGTTGTCATGCCTCCCAGCTCATTTGCGAGGCGGAGGACTTTGTTTTGGTCACTCGTCGGGGTTTCACCGAGAATCATGCCGGATTTGATCTCGACATTTCCCGCGTGGTTCAGGTAGAGCTGCTGCTCGCCGGAGTTTCCGAACGAAATGCTGTTCACGGCGGTCGCATCCAACCGCGTCGTTCCCGACGGAGCGATGAAGTTGGCGTCTTCCGAGAATGTCGTCGTCTTGGGCGCGATGGAGAGACGCCCGTCCGCGTTACGTTCAAAGAGGAGCAGGCTCGTCATGTTGAAGAGACCGTTCACCACCGGGCTGACCGTGGAACTGGAAAGGTGTTCGGTGGCGTCCAGCGTAACGGAGAGCAAGTGGTTTGTCGAGATATCAACCAGCCCGTACTCGCGTGTGTAGTTTCGGAAGCGCAGCGAATAGCCTTCCGTGTCGTCGTTTTCCGTGTTGGCGGCAGTGATGCGCCCCAACCCATCACGAGGGAGGAGCGTGGCGAATTCCTGACTGTTGGTCGTGTCCGCCGTCTTCGCGAAGCAGAACCGGTAGGCGGTTTCGCGGTCCGCCGACAAAAACGCCAACGTCGCGTTGGTGGAGAGGCTGTTCTCGGTAACGGTTTGCTTTTCGGTGAACTGGCCTCCGGAAAGTTCCAGCGTCCGAAGATTCGGAAAACCGCCCGCTGCGCCGAGATTGACGTACCCGCGCTGGATGCGGAGGTTGCCGTCGAACCAGTTCGTCGCGTTCTGGTTCCAGGTGCAGTTGTAGTTACAATCGCTTGTCCACGTTCCCGGCGTGTTCTCCGCCAGCGTGACCGTCGCGGCCGCGCCGCTTCCGCTCTTCGAGGCAAAGGAGACGGTCAGGGTGTCATCCGCCGCATACCCCTCGCCGCGGCAGGTCAGCACCAGACGCTCGACCGCACCCGCACGGTTCACGATCGCGACTGCGGTCGCGTTCGATCCGCTGCCTCCGCTAATCGTCACCCTCGGCGCGGCGACGTAGCCGCTTCCGGCGGAATCCAGCGTGATCGACCCCACCCCGTAGCCTCCCGCAGAACGGAAGGAAAGAGATCGCGTCGTGCTCTGCCCCCCCATGTCAATCGTTCCGCCGCCGGGATAGAAAACCGTCCGTCCGTTTTGCGCACCCCAGTTCGAGACACCATTCGGAATCGAGAGCTTGCCGCCGTCAAAGTTCATCCAGCAGGTGTTGCCGTTGTTGCCGAGGCTGAACTCCCGATCCACGCAAAGCGTGCCGCCTTCATTGAGGTTCAGCGCCGCCGTGTTCCCGGTACCTCTGTAGCCCATGTGAAAACGTGTACTGCGCAGATAGCCGCCGTTCGCGACGGTCAGATCCGCATGACCGCCTTGTACCCCGTCACTCCATAACCCGACTTGAACACAGAAGTTCGTGGAGAGGAAACCCGAATCCCCCTCCCAGTAGGCACCGGCGTTGAGTCCCCATGAACCGACCTGGATGTTCTGGGAATCGGTCGTGTTGGTCGCCAGCATGATCTTGCCGTCTAGGAAGTCATACTGCGCGTAGTTCTGCCGGCATCTGCCGACCTGGAGGAAACTGCCCGCGGTGGAATCGGAACGGAGCGTCCCGCCGTCCTGCCGGAAATAGGCGGAATGTGTTTCATAGCTGCTGTTCGCGTTCTGGAGGAGAATCGAGCGACCGGATGAGAGATGCAGGGTGCCACCCTCCTCCAGAAAAATGGAGGTGTCACCGGCCAGAGATGCAGAGTAGGGTAAGCTGACCGTCAGGTTCTCGTTCATTACCGTGAGCTTGCCGCCGTTCCGCAGCAACAGTCTGGTCGGGCGAATGTATCCGATCCAGTTGTCCTTCCGTACAGTCACCTCATTCTCAAACGCGACGTTCCCGCCCATCAAGCGGAAGTTGCTGCTCGGCGTCAGGGAGCTTCCCGTGAAGATCTGCCAGTACGGGGTGTTATCCCCCGACCCCGGATAGAACTGTCCGATGGACAGCGGCGATGGGATGTGGATGATCTGGTCTCCTGTCAGTCCCGACACCCGTAAGTCAGCCGTCGTGGTGTACGAGCCATTCCAGTTGGCGGGATCGGTGAAGGTATATTCGCCACCGGCTATCGGCACCCAGTTGACAGCACCCCGCGCGATGCCGCCACAGGCCAAACTGACTGCGATTGCCACACCGATCCTGTTTTTCATTCCCGTTCTCGTCCTCATTTTCCTTCTCCTCTTCGTTGGCGGTAAGCGCAAAGACACGGGGGCTGCCGCCCCCAAACCTCCGCTTGCTTCCGCATTCGGCGTTTCCGTCTCTCCGCTTCTCCGCCTCACACGCTGGTACGCAGCGTTCCGCCTACTGCTTGGGCGGTTGCGCTGGCGCTGCGCCCTCAAGCTCCACGCGCTCCAGCGGCGCGGTCACATCGTACTTTTTCGTCTTGCTGTCCGGCGGGAAGACGTTGCGGATCACGGAATCCTGCAACGGTCCCTTGATCCACACGCCGACGCGCCCTTTCGCGATCACGCCATCGACCAGGACGTTGCGCATCTCGCCCATTTGGGAGCGGCGGATGCTCGAATAGTTGACGTCTCCGATGCGGATCGTCGCTTGGGCACGCGGATCCTTCCCCGTGGCCGTATCCATGACGTCGCGCACGATGATGTTGTACATCCGTACGCCGTCCTGGTTCAGCAACCGCACGATCCCGTGACCGCCCACGCACTTGGTCTGCACGTTGCGGATCGTGACGTTGTAGATGTCGTCATTCGCCGTCGGCCAGTTGCCGCCGATTTGCATCCTGCGGATACCCGGGTTCCGGTCCGCCTTGTCGTTCCGCAGTCCCGTCAACGCCACCGCGTCATCCCCGACGCGCCCGAAGATGTTCTCGATCAGGATGTCGTGGCAGCCCTTGCGCACATCTACCCCGTCCTGGTTCGGCATCCGGTTCGTGTCGCGGAAGGTGATGTTTGAAATCCGTCCGTCGCAGCAGCCGTTCTCCACGGAGATCCCCCACGCCTGCGTCTCGTGCAGGGTCACGTTCTCGATGGTGAAACCCTCCACCGCGCAGAAGAGGATGCCGATCGTACGCCAGCCGCTCTTGTCGCCCGGCGGATTGAAGTGCGCCTTCAGCCCGCCGCTCAGTACGGCGTGCCCGCTTCCGGTCACCGTAATGTTCCGGTTGGTCGTGATCTGTTCCAGCGTCGCCCCCGCGTTGCGGATGATGTTGTCCTGCACGCCCGGCGCAAGCCGCACCAGGCAGTCGGTCAGACGCAGCGTGAAATCATCCGGCAGGAGGATCGCGCGGTCGATCAACCACACCGCATCCTTCCGCGCCGTGTTCATCCGGGGAATCTCAATCGATCGTTCTCCCGTTTCACACGCCTTGGCGATCGCCCGCTCAATCCGTTCGCTGTCGCTCCCGGAAAATTCGTTCGGAGTCACCGCGCCGATCAACGGCAGCCCCGCTACCCAAAGCGCGGTGCCGACAAACAACCATCCTATCTGTTTCATATTTACCTAGTATAGCAAATTCTGATGCAATAAAAATGCTGAATTCTGCAAAAATTTATGCGATTTTGGGAAACGGAAGTAAGTGGGGGCTACGCCGCCTAAGTGGGACTGGCTACCGTGCACCGCCTAGAAAGGCTAGAGGCTCTAGTTTCTCTAGCCTAGCCGCCACCGGGCGCCGCCTAGAAAGGCTAGCGGCTCTAGTCTCTCTAGCCTAGCCGCTACCGGGCGCCAGCTAGAAAGGCTAGCGGCTCTAACACCTCTAGCCTACCCGCTATCAGCCACCTGCTACCCGCTACCCGCCACCGGCTACTCGTCATCGTCGTCGCCCGAGTCATTCGGCGGATCGATGTGGGCGTAGTCATACTCGACCGCTCCGCGCGGTCCCTTGCAGAAAGCGTATCCGAGCGACTCGTAGTCCAACAGGTCTCCGTTGTAGTTCACACGGAACGTGACACCGATAATCTTGGCGGGATACTTCTTGACCGCGTTGTTGACCCGCGTGAAGACGTAGTAACTCCCCTTGAAAGTGCGGTATTTGTCGTTGTATGTCAGCTTGAGCCCGGACGGGTTGTCCCCCGCAAGCGGTCCGGTAGGGAGGACCTTCGTGGCTTTGGGCACAGCCCAGATGGGGGCAGCCCTGCCCAACCGCTTCACGTACATAGGCGTTCCCCAAAGCGGGTAACCGAGTTTCGCGATGACGGGTTGCCCGAAAGCTGTCTCGTCCCCGATGTTGTACAGGATCGACATCGGACTTTTCCCGTGAACGATGTACTCCCCGACGGGGCGGCGGAGCGCCTTGCCGGCCAGGAACATACCTTCTTCGTCCAAGATCCGCGAGGCGACGGCGAGGCATTCCTCTTTGTTCGAGCCTTGCTGGAAAACGCCGAAACTGCTGATCGCATACGAACCGGAATCGCGAACCGAGTACCGAGGATTCTGGTACATTTTGATGTTCCCGCTTGAATCCTTCTCCAGAATGAGACTGAACGCGGCCGAAACGTTCTTCTTGTCCGTGAGCTTGATGAAATTGACCGGGATTTCGCACACGTTCGCGTCCCCGGAGGTGACGAGCTTGGTTGCACAGGTGGAAACTTGGGTAACCTTTGCGCACTTCCAGCCGTATGTCTTGATCTTGGCGTTCCCCGTCTTGCCCACGATGCAGTTAAACAGGGCAAGCCCGTAACGCTGCGTCTCGAATTCACCGTTTCAAGTGCCTACGTAGGAAGAGAGCTTGGAGGACCAAGCCGCCGCGTCCCGCCCCTCCAGGTAATTGCGGAAGGCAAGGATATGGAGATTCGTCGCCGTATCTTCCAGAAAGATGCGGGACGTGTCGGACAGCCTGATGATATACGAGCCTTTGCCCGTCGCGGACAGCGTACCGGTCAGCCCTTGGCCGTCTTCGGTGAGGTTCAGCTTCCCGCTGATCGCAACCTTTGCCTGGTTCGCCTTCTGGATGATCAGCTTGACCGAGCAGGTCTTCTTCGAAGAAACCGGACCGACCTGGATCGTCGCCAGTCCGACCGGGACTAACTCGTTCAATCCCTTGACGCGGTATTCGATCGAGCCGGCGTACCTGTATTTCCCCAAGAACGCGTCGGCCATCGCGCTGGACAGCGCGCAGACAGACAACAACAGCATCACCCCAAACCGTTTCATCGTGATTCTCCTGTTTTTGATTCCCGTTCGCTTCCGCCGGGTTCTGAGTTCCGAGTTGGTGATTGCGGGGGGATGATCAATGGCAATCGATTGCAGTCGATAGTTACCGATTATCCCCCTACAGCACTTACCTCATGTGCATTCTCCTACCGGCACGGACGGTGGGCTAATCGCTACCCGCTACCACGTGCTTGTCATCCAAACCGTTTACCAGTTGAAGGTGGGGTAGTTATACTCCACCTTCCCGTTCGGGCCTTTGGTGAAGGCGTACCCGGCCGCAGCATAAGCTGTCTCACCGAAATTATCCCAACGCCAGATGACGCCATTGATCTTGGCGGGGAATTTCTTAACCCGCTTGTTCAGCCCCACCACGTAGGTGTTGTAACTTCCCTTGAAGGTGTAGGTCTTTTTGTTGTTGGTGAACTTGATCCCGGACGGGTTGGCGGCCGTCAAAGGAAGCGTCGTGGTGGAAGTGATCTTTTCGGCTTTCGGCGTGACCCAGCCCACGCGCGTCACCTTCACGGATGTCCCGCCCGACGGATAACCGAGAGTCGCGAGGAGAGGCATCCCAAACATCTTCTCGTCACCAACTGCGGGATTCTCCGGCGATGCATACACATTTCCGTTCACGATGTAATCCCTGACAGGCAGGTTCGCGCCCTTGCCTCCGTCGAAATCGTTGATCGGGGAATACGACTCTGCCGCCCCCGCCCGGAAGGAGTCAAACGACGTGATCGCGCAAGGGGAATAATTGGTATCCAGCTCCATCGACAGCGTTCCGCTCGCATCCCGTTTCAGAATGAGGTTGAATCCGGCCGAGACGTTCTTCTTGTCCGTGAGCTTCATGAAGTTGACCGGGATTTCGCATTGGGATTCCGACCCCTCTGAGACGAGCTTGGTGGTGCAGGCGGAGGAGTAAGACGACCTCGACAGATGCCATCCGTATGTCTTGACCTTGGCGACCCCTTTGCTGCTCACGACGCAGTTGATCAGAGACATGTCATACTTGTCCAAGTAGATCGCACCGTTCCAGACACCAACGAAAGAAGAGAGCTTGCTGGACCACTTCTTCGCATCGACGCCCTCCAGATAGTTGCGGCGTCCCTGAATGATGTACCCAGTATTCGGATCAACCATCTCGAAATGCGCCGTGTCGATCAGCTCGGAGTCCCATGAACCCTTTCCTTTCGCGGAGATCTTGCCGACCAATTCGGTGGAATCCGCGTTGAGGTTCAACGTCCCGCTGATCGAATACTTGGTCTGGTTCGCCTTCTGGATCTGCATCATTACCTTGCAGGTCTTCTTCGCGGTCGCCTTGGTAACCTTTACCGTCACCAACCCGATCGGGACACGATTACCCAGTTTGCTGGAATTCATGGTCAACACACCTGCGTATGTGTAACCGCCCGTGAATGTTTCGGCCATCGCGCTGAACAGTGCGCAGACTGAAAGCAACAGCATCGTTCCAAACTTTTTCATCCAATTCTCCTTTTTGATTCCCGCTTGTCTCTGACATTCCGGAAACACCGCATTTCCAGATCCGTTTTCGGCTTGGGGGAGGGCGTCAAATGACAGCCCACTCCCGAAAGCCAGTACACTATTGTTGCAAGACATTGACATTTTACAAAAAATAACGGTACTTCGCAAGAAAAATTGGAGGACGTTTCGCGAAATGGGCGCATCTCCGTAATTCAACAAGAGCCTGTGGCGTTCAAACACGGAAATTTTCGTGTCATGGTCTCACGCAAAGTTCGCCAAGTCCGCGAAGTTGCCGATGATCCCAAATTTCGCTGTTGGGCACTTGGAAAAACCACGGAACACACGGAATACACGGAAAATCATCCGTTTCTCGGAACGACGTTTCCGTGAGTTCCGTGTGTTCCGTGGTGAATCATGGCACTTTGGAACTTTTCAGACTTTCACCAGTTGGGTGAATCCGGTTTCTGTCGTCACGTGTGTGCGGGGGGACCGAAAAACCTCTGTTTTCGGCACTTTCTCCGCGTACTCTGCGGCCTCAGCTACTCTGCGTGAGAACCCAAACGAGGAATCTAGGATGATTCCTTCCGTAACGAACGTGCCGGACTTTGCGTGAGGTTGAATCTTCGCGTTTCGGTATCGAAGTCATCTACTTGGATCACGGTGAAAAACGCAGATAGGCCCTCGTGAAATGATTTTGATCCCATGCGGAGCCGCAGAGTCCGCAGAGAAGGGGAGGGCGCCGTCCCCGGCGACCGCAACGCAGAACCGGCTAACCTATCGCGCGGGATTCAGGAGCCTAGGGCTTCTAGATTTCAGCCTCTGGCGCCTGATCCCTGGTTCCACGCCACGCCAGAAACGGCGGCGGCCTGCCTTGCAAGCCGCCGCCCTGCCACTTATCTTATCTCACGAAGATGACCGTACCGCCGCGGTTGAGGTAGACGGTGTTGCCGTCAATCTGAATGCGGCATTTGTCGTATGGTACGCCGTTGACGGTGGCGGTTACCTTCGCCTCGGCCTCCAGCGATGTCATACCGCCCAGCGGGCAGACCGCGATGCGGGTGCATGTCGGCTGAGAGGTGAAGTCCACCGTGATCTCCTTGACGTTCGCGAGGAAGTTGTCCGCCGGGTTTTCGAACGCCAGCACAGACGAGAGGTTGCGCGTGTCGGGCGAGACGTTCTCGAAGGCGATGGTCCCGCCTTCGAACTGGAACGGGCCGGAGATCGCCGCGCCGGTTCCGGTGGCCGTTACGTCGCCGTAAATGACCGCCGCGTTCTCCGACGCGCCGTTGGAGAGCGTCGCGCCCGAGGCGAGCGTCACGCCGCCCTGCACGTAACCGTCCGGGCAGACGGAGAGCTGGAGCGTCTGCTCCGAGAAGAGCGTCTGTGCGCCTCCCGCCACCTGATAAGAGACGGCGTAGCCGTTTCCGCTCCACGGTCCGGCGTTGCCGGTGTTGTCGTAGGTGCGGATTTCGAACCGGTGCCAGCCGCGGGCGAGCGTCACCTTGTAGGTGAGCGTGTTGCCGCTCGCGCCGGTCAAGCCCGTATCCACGCCGTCGATCCACAGGGCGCAGTTATCGTCATAGTTGTTGCGGAACGTCCACTCCTTGTCGGCGTTCTCCTCCGTCACGAGGAACCAGCCGTCAAAGCGGTTGACAGTGTGCGTATTGAAATACACGGTGTCATTTTTGCCGTACCACTGGAGCATCTGCAGATTGTTCGTGATGCAGCAGAAGTCCCATGCCAAATCATTGACCTTGTACTTGTCCGTGTCCTTCCAGGAGGAGGTGTCGGTGGTCTGCTTGAAGTGGCTCCAGCGGACGGTGTTCGCGTGGTCCGACACGCCGTCGTTCGCCGCCGGGCGCATCTTCAGCGTCTTCACGCTGAACGGCGTGTAGGTGGACGAGCCGTTGGTGTTGTATCCCATCGTCGGGGCACCGCCGAAGTCGCCGCCCACGTCGGTCGCGATCTGGCGGAAGGTGTGCCAGCCGGCCGCCAGCTCGTTCGTGCCGTACCGTGTGGCGCACTTGGTGCCACCGACCGAACTGAGGACCGTCTCGCCGTCGATGACCAGCAGGATATAGTCGTCGCAGTATCCCTTGAAGTACCACGTACCGGCCTTCTCCGGCTCCACGTAGAACTGCCCCACCGCATACGCCGCCTGGTAGTTCCGGTTGCCGAACGGGCGGTTGGCGGCGGATGGCTTCGCGAGGAGGAACGACTCGTCATGCGTGATCGTGCCGCGCGTCGTGCCGCCGAGTACACGGTTGAAACGGCTGGTGATGCAACCGGCTTGACCGAACTCGTCACTGCCGTCGCGCGCCGTGAACACGGCGCTACGGTTCGTCGCGATATTCACCGTCGCCGTCGCGCCCTCGCCGAGTTCGAGTCCGCCAAGGAGTGACGCCGCGCCTTCCAGCCCGGCCGTGAAGCCGTCGCCGACCGTCCACTTGCCGCCGACCGCGCCCTGGACCTCCTTGTTGCCGACGAGCGTCGCCGCGCCGTTGAGGTTGACATCACCATTGCCGTGCAGCGCGGTCGTCCACGTGGCGGTCGTGTTGTCCGCCTGGTTGAGCGTCCAGCCCGCTCCCCCCTCCTTGAAGCAGAGCGGGATGTAGTGCGGGATCGACCAGTTCGCGGAGGCGTTGAATTCGCCGCCCTTGAAGACGAGGAAGCCGTCCTCCGTGTTGTCCTCGAATTCGCTCGAGGTGAAGCCCGCGCCGCCGTAGTTGAACGTACCGCCGTTCTGCCGGAAGGTGCTTGCGCTGTAACCGCCCAGATGCGAGTAGTTCGTGGCTGTGTTTCCGTGTATCTGGATGGCCGCCGTATCTACCGTCACCGTGCCGGCATTCAGCACGAACTCCGCATGAGGGCTGCTGTAGCTCACGAAGAACGACGTGCCGGTGTGGTGGATCATGCCGCCGTCCACGCACACGGAGGACATCACGTCGCTGACGCGCTTGTTCGTCGCGCTGTAGCCGATCGCGATCTTGGAGGTGGTCAGCGTGGTGCCCGATCCGAGAGTCAGATTGCCACCATTCACGAACGCATTGCCCCAGCCCAGATACAGTTCCCTGATGTTGAGCGTCGAATCGAGGAACGTGGCGTTGACGGTCATGTTGGAGGCATCCGCGATGCCGACGACGGCGCTGGTTATGTCAGCGCCCGTGTAGGTGCCGCTCTGGCGCAGGTAGATGCGTTCGGAGCCCATCGCGCCGTTCACCGTCCAGCCGTTGGCGGGCGCGCCGCCGTCGATGTACGTGTAACCGCCGGAGGCGTGGAGCGTGCCGTTGACCGTCCCCTTGTAGAGGATGTTTCCGGCGGTTTGCGTGAGCTTAGCGCCGGCGGCGACCGTGATCGGGCTGTTGATCGTCGCCGTGCCGGTGCCGTTCTCGATCTTGTTCTCTCCCGAATCAACCACGATGGGGAAGCTCGACTCGACGACATTGCCGTAGGCGGACAAGGTGCCTCCCCGCAGACGGATGCCGTCGGTCAGGTTCCAGTTGGCCGTGGTCCCTTCCACGCGAAGGGCGCCGCCGTTGGTGACCACGATGGCCTTCAGGTCCACCGACGCGTTCACGATACCGAAGAACGCGGGGTTCAGCACGGTCAGGGTCTTGTCCGGTCCGTAGATCGAACCGGCGTTCCGCACGTACCCCGACATATTTCCGCGCACGTCGAAGCGCCTCGATCCACCCATCGTCGCGTCGTCGTCCAGCACCATGTCGCTGAAGGTGTAGTAGGAGTTCGAGACGACGTTCACGATCGCACCGCGCCCGTCCGCGCCCGCGCCGGCCACGCGGACGAGCTTGTCGCGCGTCACCCTGCTGCGCGCGGCGTTATCCGCCACCTTGTTGAAGTTGACGTCGAACGTGCCGCCGTCGGTCACAACGATCGGCGAGGAGTCCGCCGTGGAGCCCAGCGTACCCGTGAGGTCGTCGCCCATCCGGAAAACGCCGTTGGAGACGATGATCGGCTGGGCGTCGAGTCCGCCTGTCGCGTTGAAGGTGAACGTGCCGGAGCCGGTCTTGATGATCGCGCCGGGACCGCCGAGCTTGCCCGCGCCGTTCAAGGCCACGTCACTGTCCGCGGAGACCTTCACGTCATTCGCATCCACGTCGTTCGGGAGGGTGATCGTCGCGGCGTCAGCAACCGTCACGTTCGCGTAGGGCGTGAAGACGACCTGCTCGCCCGCCGCGTTCGTCCATGCCGGGACGGCGAGAGACCAGGTGGAATCGCCCGCCGGGTGCCAGAAGAGATCCGCCGCCGCGCTGCCGCCGGCGGTCGGCGTGTAGTAGAGGAATCCGCCGGAGACCGAGAACGAGCCGCTCACCCCGGCGGTGACGAGCGCGGAGAACTTCGCCTCGTCCCCCGCAGCCACACCGGCGAGAATGGGATTCGCCACGCCGTTCACGAGGTTGAACTCCGTCATGTCAACCGTCACCGTTCCTTCTTCCGGAAGCGTGAGCGTTCCGCCGGTGACGTCGAAGTACATGTTCTGCACGGGCTTGAGGATCGCGCCCGCTTTCAGAATGAGCGGGTAGGGATGGCTGATGACGATCGTGTTCGCAAGCGTGGCCCCGGCCTCCACCGTCACGGGCCCGTTGCCCTGCGCGCCGGTGCGCTTGACGGTCATCTGCCCCTCGCGCACGGTCGTGCCGCCGGTGTGCAGCTTCAGGCATCCCTGCATGGTCATCTCACCGGCGCCCTCCTTGACGATGCTGCCGTCGTTGGCCGCGGTCCAGGAGTCGAAGTTGACGGTATGCCCCGCCGTGTTGACCGTGAACACGTGGTTGTACAGATTGAGTCCCCAGTCGGTGTCCCTCGGAACATCCGCAGCGATGGGCTGGTGGATCGCGCAGTCGTCCTTTGCCGTGAGCCAGGTGTCACGTTCGAGCCGGATCGTGTAGTCCTTGCGGTACATGCCGAATCCGCCCGCGCCCACGACCATGTTCGTGATGTAGTGGTAGATGAGGCCCACGCCGGTCACGTTCTTGTAGATGCCGTTCGCCTCCAGCATGCCGGTGTTCGGCTGTACGCTGTAGCCGAAGTCGCGCCCCGTGGCGTCGCCGCCGAGGTGGACGTCGCCATTCACGATGAGGTTGCCGCCGTTGAGCCAGAACACGAGCTTGCCGCCCACCTCGACCGTGTCGAACGTGGCGACCGCCCCCGGGTCGATGCGCAGGTCGATTTGCGTGTTGCTGTACGTCGTCGCCGCGAGCGTCGTGCCGGTCAGCGTCGAACCCGCCGACAAGACAAACGGGGTTGCGGCCGGTTGCAGGGGAATCGTCCAGTCCGCCGTGAATGTGAATGTACCGTTCAGCGTATGGGAGGCAAGGTTCATGTCCGTCAGAGAGGCGTCGGGATACGTCGCCATGACGCCGCCCGCGAAGAGCGGCGCGGTCGCCGCGTTCTCGACGAGGTACGTGCCCGCGAACTGCACGGGGCAGCCGAACGTGACCAGATCATCGGAGAGCGTGACGATCTTCGTGACTGTCAGAGTCCCCGTGCCGCCCACCGTCACGGGCGACGCGTTCTGGAAGATGATCGTGTCGGACGATGCGGGAGCCGTCGCGGGCGCTGCGCCATCAACGAGCCAGCTCGCGGGCGCAGACCAGTCCGCACCGTCCGCGCCGTTCCACACGTACGCGCCTACCGTCGAGCCACCGGCATAGAAAAGCGTGTCGCCCGCGAGTGTGAGCGCGTTCCCGCCGAACTTGAAGCTCGCGAGGTCGGAGGCGTTCACGCCCGTGAGGAACGCGAATGTACCGGTCGCGGCGGTGGTGACGTTGACCGTGGCGCCGGAGGCGACTTCCACCGCCCCGACGCTCCACGGGATGTTGCCCATAGTCAGCGTCACGCCGTCCTCGAGCGCAAGCGTGCCCTCGCCGTCGGTCTGGTTGGAGTACGCCACGCCGCTGGCGATTTCCAGCCGCGCGCCGGAGGCGACGGTGACAGGACCCGTGCCGGGCTTGCCGCTCGAGGCGATGCGCACGGTGCCTTCGTCAACGAACGTGCCGTTCGCATATTGCTTCAGGAAGCCGGAGTTGCCGGCAAAGGTGTCCGTCATCACGAGCGTGCCGTCGCCCGTTTTGCGGATCGCGCAGTTCGCGCCGGAGAAGCCGGTACCGTATGTGACCGTCTTCCCTTCGGGCACGTTGAACGTGAGGGTGACGGTGCTGGTGCATCCGAGACCCCAGTCGTGGAGGCCGGCCGAGCGGTAAACGGCAAGGACTTCGAAATCGTCCGCCGCGGTGATCGTCGTATCGACCTCGAGCCGCAAGGTGTAGTCCTGCTCAATGGATCCGAATCCGCCCGCGCCGACGATGAGGTTGGGGATGAAGAACGATCCGATGGAATGGCCCGTCTTCACGATGCGCCGCGCCTTGACGGTGCCGGTGTTGCCGCTGCGTCCGAACCGATAGATTGACGAGGAACTTGCCGTGGTTGTCTGCAGGACTGCTTCCTCACTGGCTTCGAGGTAGCCGTCGATGTCGATGTCGCCCTTGTCCAGGCCGTTGGTGACGCTGGTGAAGTAGGCTTCGCCGCCCTGCTCCACGCGCAGGATGCGGTGCTGGCCGGTCTGCGTGCCGGTGAACCGCTGTCCGCGCACGACGGTACCGGAGGGGATGACCCACGGATAGTCGCCGACGTCGTTGACGGTCCAGTCGGCGGTGAAGGTGAAGTTGCCGTCAAGAACGAGCGTGTTCGCGGAGGCCGTGGCCTCGCGCAGTCCGTTGTCGGGATAGGTCGCGGTTGCGCCGCCGGGGAACTTCACCGCGCCGTTTTGTACCACGTAATAGGTACCGGAAAACAGCACGGAACAGTCGAACGTCACCGTGCCGGTGCCCGCGTTCTCGATGCTGCCGATCGTGAACGGTGCGCCGCCGGGCGCCAGAAAGCGCGTCGCGCCCGCCGCGTTCAGCGTGATCTTGCCGACGGTCGCCGCCGCGTTCAGCGTGATCTCCGCCGCGTCGTTGACGACCAGCTCGTCCCCGGCCGTGAACGTGCCTTGCAGGGCGGGCATCCAGTTGCTTGCGTCCGTCAGGATACCGCTTGCCCCGCCCGTCCACGTGTAGGTGTCCGCAATCGCCGCGAACGACGGCAAAAATGCCGTCGCACAGGACACAGCCAGCGCGAGACTACCGGCGTGTACCCCCCCCCGTAAGCCACGGAGAGTCCGCAAAATCTTGCCACCAAACAGATCTGTCATCATACCCATCTCCTTGTTCCAAACGAAGCCGACCGTATGCCAGCATAAAAAGAACAGTATAGAACAAATCCCCCCGCCTGTCAATGATGAAAACGGCGTTTGTCGGTGGCGCTTCGCGCCTAGCGGGTGGCTGGTAGGTGGTAGCGGGAGGGTCGCGCCCCGTCGCGACCGCAACCACCCGCTTCGCGTCTAGCTGTTGGCGGGTAGGTGGTAGCTGGCAGCCGGTGGTCTAGAGGGGCTAGAGCAACTAGCGATTCTAGACGGTAGCTGGTAGCGGGAGGGTCGCGCCCCGTCGCGACCGCAACGCAGAAACGGGTTTTACCGGATTATCCGGGTTTTCCGGACAATCCGGCTTTTCCCGGCTTCCCCCTAGCGGATGGAGATGACCATGCCGCCGGGAGTGGCGACGGCGTAAACCTGGAGTCCCGCTTCGGTCTCACGCGTGAAAACCTC
>JAFSTA010000122.1 GCA_017450695.1 Kiritimatiellia bacterium
CCGAGCCCGCGCCATAGCCGGCGGTCAGGAAGAGCCGGTGGTCGTCGAGCGCGACGGGGGTCGGTGCCCAGACAGCGGGTTTCCACGCCGTCGAACGCCAGAGGGGTTTGCCGTCGCGGTCACAGGCGGCGATGCCACCGAGAGCGGCGTAGACGTAGCAATCGCGGTTGAGCAGTTTGGCGGAAAGGATCGAGGCGTGGGACATCTTGAACGCCCCGTCGTTCGGGAGTCCCCAGACAGTATTTCCGGTCTTGAGGTCGAACGCCGCAACCAGAACCTTCTCGCCCCCGATGCCGAGGATGACCTTCTGACCGTCGATTAAGGGACACTGTCCGGCGTACCATTGCGGCACCTCGCACTTGTAGGTCGCGACGAGGTCGCAGCTCCAGAGCAGGTCACCCGACCGCGCGTCCACCGCCATCACGTGTCCGGCGGGACCGAAACTCACAACGACGTTGTCCGCATACGCGGGAACAGTCCGAGATTTGCCGTGGTTGCGCCGGATCGGGTTTTTGTAGCTCCGCCGCCAGAGTTCCGAACCGGAGAGGAGATCGAAGCAACGCAACGCATCCGCGTCCTGTTCCTCCCAGTAGTCCAGCACATACACGCGGTTTTCGGCGATAATCGCGCCGGCGTATCCTTCGCCGAGATCGGCACGCCACATGACTTTCGGTCCGGAATCATCCCAACTTTTGGACAAGGGCTGTGTGTCGCGAACAAGATTGTCGCGTTGCTTGCCCCGGAAACAGGGCCATGCCGCCGCGAAAGATGCGGCTGGTGGATTTGTGTTGAGCAGCGTGAAGTCTTCTCCAATGCGGGTCAGGTTCGTTTTGACGACCCGGTTTTCCGAGCCGTCACGCTGTTCCGACGCATAGGCAATGGACCGACGCGAACGATAGTCAAGATAAAGCCAGAGACCAACGCAGGAAGCGACGATGGCGAGCGCCTTCAAAACGACGGGAATAAGCGTCATCGCCGACCACCGTGTGCCGGTGGCCGGATCTGATGATTGGATATTCCTCTTTCCTTCGGTCATTTTGTTTCGCGCGTGACTATCAGGTTTCAAACTGCAATGAAGGCAAATTCTCAAGAGCAGCGTAGAAAGTATATACCTTCCTGCGTCTAATAGCAACACTTGTGCCGCAATAAATCAAGCGGAAGATGGTTGCAGGCGTGAAGCAGGAAGATGGGGGCGTAAAGTTCCTCGCTATACCAGAGGTGGGCGAAATAGAGGCCGATCGGCTCGGGCGGTATGGTTTCAGGATGGCGAACGTACGGGGCGATAAACCGCGCGGCACGCTGGAGTGCGGGGGCGGCATCCGGACAACCGGCAAGCGCGGAGATACAACGCGCGGTGAAACAGAGATAGTCGGTTTCCGAGTCGACAGAACCCCAGCCGCCTGACGGGTGCTGGTGGGCGAGCAGATAGTCGCGCGCCTTGGCGAGAAATGGGAACGATTCACCCGCGAGGTGTTCCAGCACGACGGCCGATCCGTAAATGGGCGCGGATTTGTCTTCCGCCCGCTGGTCGCCGAACCAGAGGGGTAGAAACGAACCATCAGGCCGCTGTGCCTTTTGAAGGAAACTGACACACCGGCGCATCGCCCGCCGAACCTGTTTTCGGAGCGGCTCTTGCAACAACGGTGCGTACAGTGAAAACGCCTTATAGGCGTGTGCGGTGAGATCCGGACAGCTCCGGTCGAAAGGCAGTTTGCCCCATCCCTTGCAGAACGTGGGGAATCCGCCATCGCGATTCTGGAGGTGCAAGAGCCAGCGAAGTCCCGCGAGGACCGTCGAGGAGGCGCCTTCACCCACGGCATGCAGCGCGATGAGCGCGGCAGGCGTGTCGTCTGCATCGGGAACGCCGCCGGAATGCGTGGTCCACGCCCATCCTCCCGGTTCCGAGCGGGTGAAGGGATGGAGCGTCTGGGTCTGATGCGAGACCAGAAGCGTGCGAAAACGGTTTTTCTCCTGATCGTCCAAATAGGGCGCGAGTGCGCGGACGGCAAGGGACGTGACCCATTGGCGCAGGTCGCGGTCAATCGGCCACGCGCCGTTTTCCCGTTGGGTTTCAAGCAAAAAGCGAATGGCGAGACGGGTGACCGGATGATCCGACAATTTCGCCGCGC
>JAFSTA010000123.1 GCA_017450695.1 Kiritimatiellia bacterium
ACGCAAAGAACGCATAGGAATGGCGCAAAAGGCCAATTGTTGTTTGAGATGGTGTATTTATCCATCTCACCCAAATGGTGAAGAGGAGATTTCATTCTTTTCTTCTTACAGATATTCATCTTTGCGATCTTTGCGTTCTTTCGGCAAAAAATACAGAGGCGGGGAGGTCTCAACAGAGGAATATAGGATTACCAGATCAGCGTTTTTTGTTATCTGATTTGCGTCATGGCAAAAAAGATGGATTTTTCTTTTTTGGTGCGGTGAAATTTTAGACGGGCTCATAGCATTGTGGAATAAGCGTGTTCCATCGCTTGTAACATGTCGTGGATGTCGTAGAATAGGCAAGACAACGCTTATTGAACAATTTGCATGGCAAAGCAAAGCCAAGTTCATCAGGATTGAAGGTCCTTTGTGGCTCACCAAAAAACTCAACAGAGGAATTTCGGTTTTCTCGCTCGGAACTACCGCCTCACCCGACCCGGCGGTCGAAGCGGGCGAGGATGCGCATCGATTCGTCGTGCGCCTCCAGCAGATAGACGCGGTAGTCTGTGCCACCCGGCAGTACCTTCACCACCACGTGCGAAGGTCCCTTCGTGGCAACGTTCTTCATGAAGCCGAGTCCCCTGTAGTTCTCCATGCGGCACTTCGGCATCAGGTTGGGGAGGATGTTCGTCTCGTAACCGGGATGGAACTCCGGGGATGCCATGCGTTCGAGCGTTATCTTGTTGACCTGTCCCGAACACCAGACGCATGAGACGTATGTCTGCGCACGCACGGCGCGTACGAATGCCTCGCTCATCGCGTTGGCGCAACCGTGGTGGTTCATCTTGCAGAGCGTCACCGGTCCTACGCGCTGCCCCACCATGTCTTCGTAGGCGAGTCCCTTGTCGTTCTTGGAAGGCGGGATGTTCTGCGTGTCTCCGCCCGCCCAGAAACGGAACTTTCCGTACTGCATTACAAATCCGAGCGAGAGCGTGTTCTGCGGAATACGTTCGTTGCCCGTCCGCGCCACGTACTCAGCCGCATGGTCGCGCACGCCGTTCTTTCCGTCCCACAGACACCCGTTCGCGCAGATGTTCCGAATTGAGAAGTTCGCGAATTTGCCCGGATCACGCTGGAGGGAGATCTGGTTGAGGGCGCCCACCTGGAACGGCTCGCAAATCAACCCCTTTTCCCGTTGCTTGCCCATCCAGGATTCGACCAGTGCCATTGATGCGTCGTGTGTCTTGTACATGCCGTGTCTGGGATACTGGTGGTCGAAGTAATGCCGAAAGCCGAAATCCTGCGCGACGCAGAGAAAGCCGTTGATGCGCGTTCCGTCCGCAAGCGTCTTGAACCGGAATGCCGACTCTGGCGTTTCCTTGTGATTGAAACGCGCGTGACCGATATGGTCAACATGCCAATGCGAGAAGATCAGATAATCGATCAATTTTTCGGGATAGACGCGCTGCACGTAACGGCTCATCCATTCGCCCCCCAGTCGCTCGGGTGAGGGCAAGAGCGGTACGTTCTCCAGATCGTACGGGCGGTAGTAGTCGCCGGTATCGTTCAGGATCGCCGTACCGTCAGGCAGACGATAAAACATATTCTCGCCACACCCCGTATAGACGAAGTGCAAGTCCAGTTCCCCGGGATTCCAACCGGGATAGACATCGCCAGCTGCCGCCTCGGCGTGGCGGACGATGCTAAACGTCCCGGCGAATCCTGCCGCCGCGCAAGTCTTGACAAAAGACCTTCGCGTGTACTTCAAGAACTTCTCCTGACCTCTCGTTTTCGTATTCATGCCAACCTTTCTCTTAGTCTCCGTTATTCCGACGACACCCCAGCCCACCCTTTCAGAACTTCGAACTCCCAACTGCCGCGAAGCGGCCTAGAATCCCACGTGGCTGGTGCGCAACAACTCCGTGTAGTGCGGCGGGATGGAGACCTCGTAGCTTCCTTCCAGCACGCCAATATCCTTCTGTCGCCAGACGTCACGCAGAAGTTGCTTGCCGACCAGTCCGACGTCCGAGAACCGGAACGAGACCTTGCGCTTGAAAGGATAGCGGTTGACCACCCCGATCGCCTTGTTTCCGTCCGCCAGCATCTTGACCCAAATGTCGGTCGCGTCCTCATGGAAGACGGAACGAGCCTGCTGTCCCAGCTCGTCCTGATGGATTTCCAACACCTCGCGGTTGACCAGCAGGTTCCGCGTGAAGGGATCGAGCTTGGTGAGGTCGCAGCCGAGCATGATGGGGGCAGCCTGCAGCACCCACAGGCTCATGTGTGAATACTGCTCGTTCGGTGTCAGGTAGGTGTAGTGTGGTCCGCCCGCCGTGCTCACCCAGCCCAGCACCATCATGTCGGGATCGTTCCAGCATCCGGGGTGCGCGTATTTCCAGTCGTCGCGTTGGGTATCGATGCACTGCACCACGCATTGCCAGCTGTCCTTCAAGTCGCCTTTCGTCCGCCAGCTGTTGCCGCCGATCGACTCGCCCCACTCCGCCACATGAGCCATGCCGTACTGGCAGAGGGCGAAGAAGATGTCGCGGTTCTGCTGGCGCAACAACCTCCCCATCAGCTCGTAGGGCTTGCTCGCGTATTCGCGCGATTGATCGTCCTTCCCGGCTACCTGCCCGTAACTGCACCAGTCATACTTGAGGTAGTCGTATCCCCACTCCGCGTAGGTCTCCGCATCCAGCTTCTCGTGTTTCCAGCTGGCCTCGCATCCGCCGCAGGTGGTGGGACCGGGCGAGGAGTAAAGCCCGATCTTGTACCCATAGGCGTGGACATAATTCGCCAGGATCTTCATGTCGGGGAAATTGGCGTTCGGAACGATTTTCCCCTCCGACGTGCGGCAGGGTCCCATCACGTCCTTGCGGCTCTTTTCACCGGGACGGTTCTGCCACCAGTCATCGATCACGATGTACGACCAGCCGTAGCGGTCCAGCCCCGTGTTGTGAAACACATCGGCGGCGGCGCGAACCTTCTGGTCTGAGACCGAGCTTCCCCAAACATTCCAGCTGTTCCAACCCAGCGGCGGCGTCAGGGCGATCTTCTCGCCCACGCGCAACAGGAACATCCGCACGGCTTTCCCTTTTGCGTTCTGCGCGAAGATCGTCAGCGGATAATCGCCCGACTTGGCGACGGCGCCGGAGAGGATTCCCGTCGCGGCGTCGAACTTCGCGCCGGGCGGCAGCCCGTTGACCGTGATCTTCAGCGGCCGTTCGCCGCTTACGGGAATCAAGTAGAGGATGGGATGGCCGGGACGGACGCCGAAAACGGACGGCCCGTTGATCTGCGGCTTGGGACCCTCCGGTGGCGTCAGGATTCCGTACTGTTCGGTCAGCGATTCGTCGCGTGTCGGCTCCAGTTTCACGGTGTCGTCCTTCACGGTGAACTTCGCGTCGCCCCAGTCCCCGTGACCGAAACGGTAGCCTGCCCACTCGCCGCCGTCCGCGACTTCCAGCACGATCGTCTTGGCGCCGGTCAGGTCGGCGTGGAATGCTTTTGGCGCATCCGTGATTTTGATGATGCCGCTGTCGGCAACCTTCTTGCCGTCGGCATAGACACGGAACGAAACAGAACCCCATCCCTTGCCGCAGTCCCATCCTTTGTAGTCCAATGCCTCCTTGTCGATACCGACAACCGCGTCGAACGCGGTCGTGTTACCGTCGGTATCAAAGATCATCACGCTGTCCGCGTGGGTTCCCACGCCGCGCGTGAAAGTCTTGTCGCCCAGGCGGATCGCGTTTCCCAACAACGACTTGCGCGCCTGCGGACGTCCGCCCAGTCCGCAGGTCATGCTCGACAGGTCGAATTCGTCCAGGTACTTTGTTGCCGCCCAGCCGTTCAGGGCCATCCCCGCAACCGCCACGCAGATCCATCCAAACATTCGATTCTTTCTCATTTCATACCTCCGTTTCTGCGTCCGCGTTACTCGACACGGATACTTGAAATTTCAAACCCATGACCCATGTCCGCCGTTTTCGGGTAAAGCCAACGCCCATAACAGAAATTGAAGTGGCGCGTGGTGCGGATCGTCGGTCTGATCGTGGACGGCTTTTCGGTGTTTGTCCAGTGCTGGAAGTAGCGTAGCTTGGAAAGGGGAACGCGCACATCGCCCCATTCCCTCGGCAACGTCACATCCATACCCCACGGATCTCCGTTCTCTTGAACCAGCACAAACTCCACGCGGTCTGTCTGGGCATCACAGACACGCGCGTGGAGAACCAGCGTCTCCTCGTGCGTCGTACCATCGGACGCGGGGAAGAGGTGGGCGAAATCCAGACCGTCGCATTCTGTCCGGATCGAGACGGCTTCGTGTTTCCTGAAATTCGGCACCTGTACCCGTAACGCGGGTTCACCACGATCATCGATTGTCAGCCAGCGCCAGGCCTGGGACCAGACGTGAACCGCCTCCCGAGCAGAGAGGAAGTTCCATTCGCTCTTGTCGCGGCAGAGCCGCAGCTCATAGGCAGGGATCGCCGGGATCCACTCCAGCCGGGAGAGAAGGATGCGTTGTTCCGGAATCTCCTTGTGTCCATGCCACAGCCACGAGCCGGAATAGAACGAGACGGCAATGAGATCGCGCCAGGCGAACTCATCGACATGCGAAAGTCCCCAAACCGGCGTTAGATTGGGCATCGGCACATAACAGTCGTTCTTGCCGGGGAAGAGCTTCGCGTTGCAAGCAATGCCGCCCTTCACACGGGATCGGAACCCGATCTCCACCCAGACGATATTGGTCGAAAGGTTCTCCGCCACCAGATGAATCCCCGCGACTTCGTTTTTCTGTAGTTCAGGGAAGCGGACGTTGTCTAACGGGTAACTTGGTCCGGCGCAGGCATTGTTCTCACGCGACGGCGACCATGTGATCGCCAGACCGTGCTCCGTCCACTCCGCCGTGGAATCCATGCGCGTGCCAATCCCGCGATTCAGCGTTTTGGGGTCGCGGTTCCCCAACAGGGAAATGGGTTCGGAGTTGACGGGCTGGAAAGCCGTTGCGTGGGCTGCATCGGGCCAAGGCCGTGCAAAAGCCGCTTCCGCCTGGGGATAGAAGACCACGCTGTACAGACCGAATGGCAAAGAACCGATCGACAGAGACTGCGTACGATCAACCCCCGGCAGAATCATACTCGGCTGTCCCTTATCGTGTCCGGCGCGAATGCCGGCCTTGACCACGGCGGTCACGGAGGTGGCGTTGAAAACCCCTAGCGCAAACGGCATCGTTCCTCCCGCCTGCGCACGCCACTGCCTCGTCATCTCGACCTTCAGGTACGGCGTCCGGTCCAAATCGGGTTCAGGGGCGACGTAGCGCGGGATTCGCTTCATCGCGTCGGTCGCGGATACGGCGTCGGAATAGGTAGCCGTTTTCGTTAGCAGGTAGTCTCCCGACTGCAACCGCGCCGCACCGGTTTTCGCCGTCGCGTAAGCGGAACTGACGCCGGTTTTCCACACGGTAAAATTGCCGCCTAGGTCAGGCAGTTGAATGGTCATCTCGTGTTCCGTTGGCAATGCCATCGCATGTTTCGTGGGGAGACCGTCATACGGATCATCGCAATGGATCACGTCGGGATAGATTTGAAGACGCCAGACACCCGGTGCGATTCGATCCAGGAAATACGCGCCTGTACCCGGCCAGCGCACGACAGGGGAATCGCCCCATCCCCACACGCGCTCCAGCGCGGCGGCGTTCGGTGGCGGGACGCTCGGCGTCGCCGTGTAGTAGTACTGCGTCTCGGTTGCCAGTTCCGACAGATTACGCGAGGCCAGCACGTGGAAGGGCGGGAACGAAATCTCGTTCGTACAGGCGACGAACTTCTCCCCGCGCGGAACTTGACGGAAGACCTCGGCGGCGATCGCGAGCGAAAGCGCCTTCTGTGGCGTGTAGATCAGATTGAGGTAATGCGTCTGCCAGTTGAGGTTGGTCGTTGCCAGCACCATCGGGTCGTACTGGAACATGTTCGCCACCTGAACACCCTCGGAACGGAACATCTTGGCAATCGCGGGATACATGTAGGCACCCGGCGTGTCGGCGGCGTCGAACTCGTAGATCATGCGGGATTTCGTCGCGATGGTCTCATCGGGATTGATGCACTTCGTGGTGATTCGTCCCAGTTGCGGCTTCTTCAGCGCGTGCCCCGCCACCAGACCAGTCGGATAGGTACTCCCGGTCACGCCGTCCGCACGCGAGGCGCCGACCGGCGCATTCTTTCCGCACCAGCTGTTGTAATAGATCGGCTTGGTTGTTCCGCCCGCGCGAATCGCATCGACCAGCGTGTTGACGTATTCCGTAATCGTCGCGTCTGTCGTACCCTTCGGGTAAAGCGGCTCGTTGATGCACTCGAACGCCAAGACAGCCGGGTCCTCGCCGTAGCGCTTGCCCGTGAACCGGTTGACATGTCGCGTGAACTCGGTCAAGAATCGCGCCTGAGCCTTCCACGCCTCGCGGTTCGTCGTCATCTCCTCCATCGAGTAACAGTCGGAAAAGCCTTTCTCGCGCTTTTCCTGGGCGTAGCTTCCACCCCACCACGCGATCGGCGTCAGTACCGTATAGATGCCGTTCTGACGGCAGATGTCGATAAGGTAGTCCAGCAACTCAACATGCTCATTGTCGATCATGCTGCCGTCCGTGCGACTGAACTCACGGTCGAAACAATGCAAACGGATGCACCCCAGCCCCAACCGACGGAAGTGCGCGACATCCTGCCGGATTACGGCACGGAAATCGGCGTTCATCTCCTTCAGGCGACGGTAATCGACGGAGAACGGCGGATAGTAGTTCACGCCCATCAGCGCGACTTCCGTTCTGTCATCCTGCCACCGCAACACCCCGTCCTTGTCCACCGACACCAGACGGTTTGCGACTTCTCCTACGCAATCGGTCATGTAAGCCGCCGCAAAAAACGCGAGGCACCCCAGCAACTTTCCATTCATCATCTTCACCCTCTCAAAAATGAGCAAACAGTATACAACATCCTCCCCGCAACCGCAACGCCGAATCCAACGGCAGGACTGGAGCGCGGTGGTTCGCTGGTTCAAGAACGTTATCCTCATTCACAATCCCGCCCGTATGCCATGCGGGAATGCACATGAGGATAAGTTTGCTTCACGTGCAAAGAGCGCAAAGAACGACAAGGAAAACATACCGCCAAATCGGGGAAGCGGGGCAAGTACACTTCGTGTTATGTGTCGCTTCGCTCCTAAATTCCCCTACGGGGCTAAGTCACTTAGGCGGCGCTAGCCGCCACTTAGGGCATAGCCCATTCATGCGGCAAAGCCGCAAGAGTGCCGCTTCCCCGAAAGCCGACGGTGAGGGCGCCGTCGTTACGCAGCGGGCGGGACGGACCCTCCCGCCATGCGTGAGACGTGCGACATGCGACGAGCGACATGCACAGCGACATCCCGTCTGTTCGACATACGCTTGTCGCTTGTCCCTTGTCCCTTCTTCTCAGCTTTTCAGCCTTTCAGCTTTTCAGCTGGCGCGAAGCGCCTCGCTTCCCCGAAAGCCGACGGCGAGGGCGCCGTCGCTACGCAGCGGACGTGACGGAGCGCGTCCCCGTTTCTTGTCTTCTGTTGATTGGGAGAAAGCCACAACAGGCGTTTTTCCTTGTTTGTCGGGAACAGGGTTTGGTACACTATCTTTTTCGCCCGATACGGTGAGTTTTGATTCTTGGAGGTTTTGACATGATGATTGCGGCAGTGGTGGCGGCGGCATTTGTCGCTGCGGAAGGGGTAGGGGAGTTGCGCCTTTTCCAGACGACGGAGGAGAAGGGATTTCGGGAGATTGCGACACCTGGTTTCACGATTCATCCGTATCCAGCGGTAGAGCCGTTGGATATCGACGCGGCGAAGGAGAAGCATCCGTTTCTCGCGCTGGGCGCTTCGCTTACGGATGCCTCGGCATGGGTCTTGGCGAATATGCCGAAGGAAAAGCGCGAAAGGCTCTTGCGGAACCTGTTCACGCCGGAGGGATGCAATCTCGGCGCGATCCGTCTGAACATCGGCGCGAGCGACTATTCGACGGGATTGTACAGTTATGACGATATGCCTGGCGATGTTGAGATGCGGCACTTCACGCTGGCACGGGACGACGAGTTCTTGGTGCCGATGGCGAAAGCCGTGAAGGCGATTCGGCCGGATGTCTATGTTTTCGCCGCGCCGTGGAGTCCACCCGGTTGGATGAAGACCTCCGGGATGATGATTTCCGGTAACCTCAAGGGCGAGTGTTTACCTGCGCTGGCGAACTACTTCGTGAAGTACGTACAGGGATATGCGGAACGCGGCATCGGGATCGATGCGGTTTCGCCGCAGAACGAGACGATGTGCGAGACGGGGGGCCAGTACCCCTGCTGTACGTATTCGGCGGAACAGGAGGGCGCGTTTGTCAGGGATCACCTGGCACCCGCTTTTCGCAAGGCGGGACTCAACACGAAAATCTGGGCGCATGACCATGACCCGAATCCGAAAGGTATCAGGCGGGTCGATGCCCTGCTTGCGCTGCCTGATGTCGAGAAATCCCTGGACGGTATCGCCTGGCATTGCTACTGCGATCCGACCAACGCGACGAACATGCCACCCGTCAAGGCGGCGCATCCGGCGCTGCACTTCTACCACACGGAGAACGGACCTCATGTCGTCATCAAGGAACGAACGGAATGGTGGTGGGCTGCGAAGGTTTTTGGAATGTTGCAGAACGGGTGTGAGATGTTTACCAGCTGGAATCTCTGCCTCGATGAACTGGGAACGCCGGCTACGGGCGCTCATCTTTGCGGAGGATTCACGATTGTCGATTCCGAGACGCACGAGGTCACGTATTCGCCGCAGTACCGGCTGTTCCGCCACATCGGCCCGTTCGTCAAACGCGGCGCGCACATCTTGGAGGTTGAGGGTGCGCGGGATGGCACGCGTCTGATCCTCTTCCGCAATCCCGACGGCGAGTACGTGCTGGTCGTTTCCTGTGACGGAACACTGGTGCGCCGGATTCAGCGCCGCCGTCTTGTCATCAAGTACAAAGGACGTTACAAGACGTTACCGCTTCCCGGCGGTCAGTGGTCTGTCTCCACGCTGCTTTTCAAGTGAACCGGTCGCAACCCCTTCCGGTTACCATTTCGTGTGAGCCCCCCCTTTGCCCGGCAAGGGGAATTTCGGATCATCACATACGGATTGGCTCACGCCTCGCGTCGTTCGCGGGTCGTGAACGCCGTTAGGCGCGTACAAAATCCGCTTGTTGCCTCCCAAAACTCGGTTGAACCTAAATTCTCCGTTGGACATTTTGAAAAACCACGGAACACACGGAATACACGGAAAATCATTCGTTTCTTGGAACGGCTATTCCGTGAGTTCCGTGTATTCCGTGGTGAATCAATGCACTATGGAATTATTCAGACTTTCACCATTTGGGTGAATCCGCTTTCTGTCGTAACGTGTGTGCTGGTGGGATTGAAAAGCCTCTGTTTTCGGCACATTCTCTGCGTGCTCTGCGGTCTCAGCGGCTCTGCGTGAGAACCCAAACGAGGAATTTACGGTGAAAGTCCCTCGCAGAGACGCAGGGGCGCAGAGTAGGCAAGAAAGGTTCGAAACAACGGGGTTTCAAGTGAAAATGCGGATTGGCGGACGGACTGGATGGGGCGTTCCCTCACCCAATAGGTGAATCGGACATCGTGCGGAAAAGCGTCGTAACCCTGCAAAAATCTCTGCGTCTCTGCGACTCCGCGAGAGATCCAAACCGGTGACCGGTAAAAGGAACAGAGATCGTTCCAACCGTTGTCATCAAAAGAATCGGCGGTGAATGACAGAGATGCACCCGACTTCGCGAATCTGCCCCATTCCTTCTCGCATCAGCCGAGAGATTTTGCTATACTGCGCGACAGAGGAAAACATGAAGATTGCAGTTGGATTATCAGGCGGCGTGGATTCGTCCGTCGTGGCGGCTTTGTTGCGCGAGGCCGGACACGAGGTGGTCGGGATCACGATGAAGCTGTGGCAGGGGAAGTACCAGGGCGGTACGAAAGACGCCTGTTTCGGTCCAGGCGAGGAAGAGGATATCCGGTGCGCGGAATCGCTTTGTCGGCAACTGGGTATCGAGCACCGTGTCTTCGACTGCGGGGACGAGTACGAACGGCTCGTGCTGGACAACTTCCGGAAGGAATATCTTGCGGGACGAACGCCGAACCCCTGCATCCGCTGTAACGCATTCCTGAAATTTGGGTTGCTGCCGACCCTCGCGAGAAAGGCGGGAATCGAGTTCGACAAGTTCGCCACGGGACATTATGCGCGAATCCGCGAGGAGGGGGGAGTCTTTCACCTCTTGCGGGGTGTCGATGAAACGAAAGACCAGTCTTACTTCCTCTACCGCCTGACGCAGCGCCAGCTGTCGGGACTCCTCTTCCCGCTGGGCGAGAAACGGAAGACCGAGGTGCGCGAGCTGGCGAGGCGTTTCGGGTTGGCGGTTCAGGACAAGGGGGACAGCCAAGACTTTTACAGCGGCGACCATAACGAACTCCTCCGCGAGCCTGACCGTCCCGGCAAGATTGTCGATCTGCAGGGGAATGTGTTGGGTACGCACCACGGCTTTTGGCATTTCACAGTCGGGCAACGCAAGGGACTCGGCATCGCCTCTCCCAAACCTTACTACGTGCTGGAACTCCGCAGTTGCGCCAACGAGGTGGTCGTCGGTTCGCAAGAGGACACGCGACACCGGGAAGTGACGCTCTCGGAGTGTCATTGGATCGTCGAACCTCCAACGGGGCATGTGCAAGTCAAAATCCGATCCGCCGCCAAACTGCTCCCCGCCGAAATCCACGGGGAGACGCTGGTTTTTCCCGGAGGCGTGCAGGCTGCCGCAAAAGGTCAGTCCGCCGTCCTCTACCGCGACGAGGAACTTCTCGGCGGCGGCCTGATCGATTCGGTTGGGTGTTAGGTTGAATGGATGTTGTTCTCATGGGATAGTACTTTCAACAGACCAAGGAGAAGCACGGATGAAACGAACAGTAGTAGTATGCGCGGTGGTGTTTGCGTTTGCCGCATTTTCCGTGAACGCGGCGGTGACGGGAACAACTGCGGATGATTATGACGTGATCGTGGCCGGTGGCGGTCCCGCCGGAATCGGCGCGGGTTACATGGCCGCGAAGCGCGGCGCGAAGACGCTTGTGCTCGAAAAAGGCGGGCGGCTGGGCGGCATGGCCGTCTCCGCGATGGTGAGTCCGTTCTCCTTTGCGACAGACAGCCCCGTGGTACGCGAGATCGCCGCGAAGGTGGGCTTTGGTGGTAGTGTCGATGTCCACATGGCCGATGTCAGGGCGTATGACCTTCTGAAAGAGGTCGGCGCCGACGTGATGCTTCATGCGTACGTGCTGGGACCGGTGATGGGGGGCACACGTGTGATTGGGCTTCGCGTCCATTGCGTCGAAGGAGAGAAGGTCTTCCATGCCAAGGTTGTCATAGATGCGACCGGCAACGGCGTCGTCGCGGCGGCAGCGGGTGTTCCTTATGAAGAGGGACGGACGGGCGATGGACTTGTGCAGCCGATGAGCATCATGTTCACGGTGGGCGGATTTGACCCCAAGAGGCGTTTCCTCTGCGGTTCCGAGGAGGCCGCGCGTTCGAAGAGGTGCATGGTCAACGGGAGGAGGTGGGAGGACATCGTGCAGGAGGAGATCAAGGCGGGAAATCTTCCGCCTGAGGTTGGAGTCATCCGCCTTTACCCCGGATGCGAGAACGGCTTGAACGTCGTCAACGCCACCCAGGTGAACGGCCTCTACGGTTCGCGATCCGCAGACCTCACGAAAGCGGAGATCGCCGCGCGGAAACAGGCAGCACAGGTCGTCGAGGTCATGCGCCGCCATCTGCCGGGATATGAAAACGCCCGCATTGCGGAAATGCCTGCGGTCGTCGGGGTGCGCGAGACACGTCGCTTCGAGGGCGTTGACCGGCTCACCACCGAGGATGTCCTTTCAGGACGCCAGCGCGAAGACGCCGTCGCGCGCAAGTGTTCTTTTGTCATCGACATCCACAACCCCGCCGGTGCGGGACAGGCAGACGGGCGCGACAAGGCAGTGACGGGGGGAGCAAGGCGCGTCAAGCCCTACGACATCCCGTACGGTGCGTTGGTGCCGAAGAAGATAGACGGACTGTTGTTCTGCGGACGCTGTATCAGCGCGACGCACGAGGCGCTTGCGAGTTGCCGCGTGATGGGGAACGCGATGGCGACCGGTATCGGCGCGGGAGCGGCGGCGGCAGAGGCGGTCAAGAAGGGGATTGAAGTTCGTGCAGTCGATGCGAAGAACCTTCAACTTTTCGACAAGTAGCGGAACGATTCGCTCCTGTGCCAATTCCAAAACATCCCTGCCGGTATGGATATGGACGGTTCGTAACCGCGAGCCGGATGGCTAAATTCTGATTGGGAATTGACGCGGACGGGGCCAAAATGATACCATTTCCGTGCTTTGAATAGGAAGTCCTGCATGAAAAGACGGACAATTACCGCAACCGCCGCCGCGCTGGCGCAGTTTGTCGTTGCCGAGACTGCGGCTCCCTATCCGGGATGAGCGCATCTTGTTGCGCCCGTCGGCACGAGTGGCGCCGGGCGTGTTGGGCAGAATTGAAGAACTGCGTATAGGATTCAAAGGAAGGGCAAGAACATGGTCAGAGAAAATGCATTCGATGGAAAGTTGCATGCGGGAAATCCGCTGGTGCGGTTGGATAGGGGGATCATCGCTTCGTCGGCAACGCCGAGGCGCGGGTCACTTCTCCGGGGTGCCAAGTTGGTTGTGGGGGTGATGGTCGGACTGGTGTGTACGGCCCAGGCTGCGGAACAGTACGCGGACCGCTGGTTTTATGTCGCGCGGGGATTGGGTCGGGATCAGGATGTGCAGGAGATTCGCGAGCTGGCGGATGTCGCGGGAAAGAACGGGTTGAACGGGATGCTCCTGTGCTGCGGTGTCGAGTCCTACGACTATTGGGACGAGGCGACGCGGGCGCGACTGGAATCCGTGAAGCGGGCGTGTGAGGTCTCCCGGATTGAAATCATCCCCATCATCTGGTCTGTGGGGTACGGCACCATGCTGAACAAGAACAAGAACCTGGTGGAGGGAATTCCCTGCCGGGACATTCCGTACCATGCTCTCGGAAAGACGGCGGAGATTGTCGCGACTCCTTCGGTCGAGTTCGCTAACCCGGGATTTGAATCGCCTGCTGGCGCGAAAGCGGGTATTCCCGGCTGGTCGTGGACGGACAGGCCCGGCGACGTCTCGCATCTCGACGCCGAGGTGCGCCGGAGCGGCAAGTATTCGTTGCGTTTGCAGAACTTCGAGAACTACCCGCATGGTCATGGCCGCGCCTGCCATGCCCTGCGGCTGAAGCTGGATCATCCGTACCTCCTCTCCGCTTGGGTGAAGACGGAGAATTTCACATCCGCCGATGGACACGGTCTGAAGATCCAGGTCTATTCCCGGCGTGGGTCGCAAGCCAAATTGTACGCGCATCGAGGGGAGATGGCGCAGCTGGCGATGTATTCGATGGACGAGAAACAGCCGACGCGGGACTGGACGAAGATCTCGGTCGTGTGTTCCCTCCATGACGATCCGGAATGCCTGCTGTATGTTGGCGTGTGGGGCGGCAAGAGCGGCAAGGTCTGGATCGACGATGTGATGATCGAAGAGTTTGGCGTGACCGATGTGATTCGCCGTCCGGGAACGCCGTTCACCGTGCGGAACGCCAAGACCGGCGCGAAGTACGAGGAGGGTAGGGACTTTGCTCCGGTTCCCGGTCTGCGGCAGCTCAACCCGCGCGAGGATAAGCGCTCGCTGGTGTTGCAGATTCCGGAAGGATCCGCAATCCGCGAAGGGGATGACCTGCTGATTGATTACTACCGTCCCAGCTGGCCGGCCCACTTCCAGAACACGGTCTGCATGTCCGAGCCGGAACTGTATGAGCGGTTCGCGCGTTCGGCCCAGGCGATCCGAAAGGCGCTGAATCCGAAGAAGTGGTTCCTGAGCATGGACGAGATTCGGGCGGGCGGCACCTGTGCCGCGTGCGAGGCGCGAAAGACGGATATGGCGCACATTCTCGCGGACTGCATCTGCAAGCAGCGCGAGATCATTCGGAAGACCTGTCCCGGCGCGGAGATCTACATCTGGTCGGATATGCTCGACCCCGCGCACAACGCGCACGACAACTACTACCTCTGCAAGGGAACCTACGAAGGGGTCTGGGACTTGATCCCGAATGACCTGATCATCGCCTGTTGGTATCGGGAACGGCGCAACCTCAGTATGCCGTTTTTCTCGAAACGCGGATTCCGCACATTGGCGGGAGCCTATTACGATGTCGATACGCTGGACGGTTGCGCCGAATGGCTGCAGACTTGCAACGAGACACCGCGATGCACGGGAATCATGTACACCTCCTGGCGCAACAAGTACCGGCTGCTCGGCGACTTCGGAAAGCTGATCCGCGAAAAGAGCGCGCCCCTCCGTTGAGAGACGGATAAGTGGCGGCTGCGCCGCCTAAGTGCCCCTGCGGGCCTAAATGGGGCTGCGCCCCTAAGTGGCCTTGGCCAGGAAGAGGCGCTTCGCGCCAGCTGAGAGGCTGAGAAGCTGAGGCGCGCATGTCGCTCCTCGCTTGTCGCATGTCTCACGCATGGCGGGAGGGGACGTCGCGTCCGCTGCGTAGCGACGGCGCTTTCGCCGTCGGCTTTCGGGGAAGCGAGGCGCTTCGCGCCAGCTGAGAAGCTGAGAGGCTGAAAAGCTGAGAAGAAG
>JAFSTA010000124.1 GCA_017450695.1 Kiritimatiellia bacterium
CCTACGACCGTCGGCGGGACATGGAATAACCCGTGCTCCAAGCCCCCTGCAAACCCCTTGCAGGGGTTATTTTTTCGCTTTCCTGGATCCCGTTTTCCCACATCCACTAGATTACTTCCCAACTCCGGCCAGCCGATACAAGGCGCAATCCGTAGCATCAAGAAGTTGGCATTTGCACAGGGGAAAATGGTATAATACACGGCAAGGCGGAGAATGATTATGAACAGCAGAAAAGCAGAATCTGGCAAGGTTGCGACGGCCTCGCATGATAGTGCGATATCCTATTCGGATGTCCAGCGGAGAATCGTCTGCATTCGCGATATGTCCGTAATCATCGATGTTGACGTAGCGGCCCTGTACGGAGTCGAGACAAAACATGTCAATCAAGCCGTGCGGAACAACCGAGATAAGTTTCCGGCGGATTATGTGTTTGAGTTGACTTCCGGGGAGGTCGAGGATTTGCGGTCAAAAATTTTGACCACAAAATTGTCGTCGAAGAGCAGGGTTACCCCCAAGGCATTCACGGAAAAAGCGCTTTATATGCTTGCTACGATTCTCAAGCGCAAGCGGGCGGACAAGATGCGGCATTTCGGCGAGACACTCGCAGATGTCGTCATGCCAGACCTTGAAACAGTAGAGACGGAATCTTCGCTTGAGTTGAATTTCTTCATCGGGAAGAGTAAGCACACTGTTCGCCGTATCAGGAAAGTGGAGCGGCACTCGTAATGATTGAGGAAATGTTTAAAGACGGAAAGGATAAAAACGACACCTTATGAAAAATGGTCGCTCATTGGCATGTGGTTGGGGGCAAGAGGCACGGTTTTATTGAGCAGACGAAGCCGAATGCGAAACGATCCAAGCTTCAGAAATACCGTCTCACGGCAAAAGGCCGCGAGTGCCTTGTTGGTCTTGAATCCCGGCAACAATTAGGGTAAGATAGTGAGTGAAAGGCTGATTATGAGCAAGAACTACGAGCGAGCAAGGAGCCTGTCCGAACACTGCGGACCTAGACCACATCTTATAGGCGCAATCGTTGGCGACATCGCCGGTTCGCGTTTTGAGTGGCGCAATTGCAAGTCAAAGGACTTTACACTGCTGGTGGGGAGTCACGATGAGGAGACGCCGTGCCGTTTTACGGACGACTCCGTGATGACGTTGGCGATTGCCGACGCAATCATGAAATGGCGCGAAGGTAGCGATACATCGTATGCCGCGCTATCCTCCTGTGCAATCAAGAGCATGCAAGCGTTCGGTCGGCGTCATCCGAATGCGGGGTATGGCGGTTCGTTCAGGGCATGGTTGCAAGACAAGAATCCCCGACCGTACAACAGCTGGGGAAATGGCGCGGCAATGCGCGTGAGTGCCTGTGGTTGGGTCGGGCGGACGCTTGACGAGGTGAAGGCTATGTCCCGCGCCGTCACCGAGGTGACGCACAACCATCCAGAAGGCATCAAGGGAGCAGAGGCAACGGCGGTTGCGACATTCCTTGCGCGTACTGGCAAGGCGATGGGCGAGATAAGGGAGGTTGTGGTCGGTGACTACTATCCGTTGGACTTCACCCTTGACAAAATCCGCTCCAACTACGAGTTTGATGTTTCATGTCAAGGTTCCGTACCGCAGGCGCTGGAGGCGTTCTTTGAGTCCACGTCCTTCGAGGATGCAATTCGCAACGCGATCTCGATTGGCGGCGATTCAGATACCATCGGCGCAATCTGCGGGGCGGTCGCCGGGGGGTACTACGGCGTCCCGGACGAAATCCGCATCAAGTCCCTGTCATTCCTTGACGATGATCTCATCAAGACACTCGTCGCATTTGATGCTATGGTTGTGACGGAAGAGCAGCATAATCTCGTCGGATGCGAGTTCCGGCACTTCAAGGGAAACCGGTATCGTTTGGAGGGATTCGCCAAGGATTCCGAGACGATGGAGGAGATGGTCATCTATCGCGCCTTGTATGACGGTGGCGGATTGTGGGTACGTCCGGCAAAGATGTTCTTCGAGACCATCGAACGCGACGGGAAGCGAATGAAGCGGTTTGAACTGATGGAGGGAAAGGCATGACAGACCTGACAGAAAAGACGCTCGCGGTCGAGCGCAAGTACACGGGGAAGATCATCAGCGTCGATCTTCTCGACATCGAGTTGCCCGACGGACGCAAGGCGAAGCGTGAGGTGATTCGGCACGGCAACGCCGTTGCCGTCCTCGCCCGCCGCCCCGACGGAAAGTTCGTCTTCGTGAGGCAGTACCGCAAGGCGGCGGAAGAGGCGCTTGTCGAGGTCATCGCGGGCGGGCTCGAACCGGGTGAAGACCCAATAGAGGGTGCGAGGCGCGAAACCGCCGAGGAGACAGGCTACGAGGTGACGGACATCCAGTTCCTCACGACCATCATCTGTACGCCCGGATATTGCGAGGAGCGTATCCACCTCTACTTCGCGGAGCTTTCCGAAGTCGCCCACGCGCAAGACCAGGACCCGGACGAGAATGTTTATCCCGTCGTCCTCTCCGAGACGGAGGTTGAGGACGGTATCCGCAACGGCACGATTTTCGACTCCAAGACGCTCTCCGCCTGGCTTTGCTGGAAGATTGCGAGGTGAACGATGATGACATGCCTGCGGGGTGTTGTAGAAACGGTTTTTTGTGTTTTTCATGCAGAATGGGGGACTTTGCGCGATAGGGTCAAAACGATTTGTCGTATCGCGGCAGGTGTTGCCATTCTGCAAGAAAACAGCAAAAGAGAGGATTCCGGTTTGAGAGCAAAGCTCTCGACCATCTGAAATCAGGAGAAATCATGAGAACGCATATACTTCTTTTTATCCTTGGTTCGCTACTGCTTGTTTGCGCGGGATGCGCAAGCAATCCTGAAGTGCCCGGACAGGTGTTTTCCGGTGTCTTGACAGGGATCGGCGCCGGTCTGTCAGGACTCTAGGGTAACTTGGTCTCCGCGTGAGATCCAAGTCGTGGCCGGGAAAATTCCTTTGTCGGACAATTTGAAAAACAATCATGCCGCTTTGGAATTTTTTAGACTTTCACCTTTTGGGTGAATCAGCTTTTTGTCGTAACGTGTGTGCGGGGGATCGCACAGCTGTCGCCACTTTCTCTGCGTACTCTGCGACCTCAGCGGTTCTGCGTGAGAATCCAAATGAGGAATCTAGGTTGACTGTCTTATTCACCTGATGGATGGGGATGCTATTGTGGCAGATTCCAGCGGTTGCATTTCGGCATGGTGGGTGGAAGGAGAACGAATATGCGAAATAGAGTTGTCGATACATTGCTTGCGGCATTGGTGGCGGAAAGTTGCGTTCATCGTGTCGGCAAGAGCTGGCTTGCCGGGAAACTCGCCGTTCTGACGGGCGTAACCTTGTGCTGCGCGGCGGTGGCGGCTGAACCGCGCATTCTCCACCTGCCTAGCGGATTCGCGCTTCCTTACGGTTCGTTCACGACCGGCGGCGAGTTCCCGGGGGCGAAGGCTGAACTGGGATTTGAGCAGGAGGGCAACCGGCGCTTCGCCCGCCTGTCGTTCGACTTGACGAAAGGCCGTTATGTGGGATACAGGGTCACCGAGACGATTCCCGCCGGCACGTCGCGCGTTGCGTTCACCTTGCGTCTGCCCAAGGGGCTGGAACACGCGCGGGTATTCTTCCGCGTCCAGGATTCGGAGGGACAGACGCACATGCAGTCCGTGCCGTTCAAGGCCACGGGCGAATGGTCGGTGTTGGCATTTGACCCGCGCAAGGGCGGCGGACACTGGGGCGGGGCGAACGACGGCGTGGTGCGGCTGCCGGTCGTGGAGTGCGTCCTCGGCGTCGAGACGGATGGCGCCAACCGCACGGGATGTCTGGACGTTGCGGACGTGGTGATTGAGACGACGGCCGGCATTTCGGAAATCCCCTCCTCGACGGTCGCGTGTGTCCCCAGCCGAAGTACGGCCTTGTTCTATCCCGGCGAGAATCCGTCATTCAAGATTTCCGTGGCGCAGAGGGCAGAAACCACGCAGGCGGAACGTAGTTCGGTCGATTGTCGGATAACCGATCACGATGGCCGCGAACAGTGCAGGCGGCAGGCGAACGGAGGCGTGTTCGAAGTCCGCCCCGAGGACGTGGAGCGACGCTTTGGCGCGTTCGCGCTCGATGTGACCACAGCGGACGGCGCGTCAAACAGAACCTGGTTCGCGTGTCTCACGTCGAAGGACGTGAAGCCGTGTCCCTGGGTAGGCACGCAGTGCCACGTCTATGGTTGGAGGAATGTCCCGCAGCTGGTAGATCTGCTGGCGGCGGCTGGCATCGGGATCGTCCGCGACGAACCTGGCTGGTCCAGTTGCGAGCGGGCGAAAGGCGTGTACGCGGTCCCTGAGATCTATGAGGGGTTTGTAGAAGCACTGCTCGCCCGCGGCATCCGGATGAACCTGTTGCTCAGCTACGGAAACGAGCTGTACGACAATCCCGTCGACGCGGAGGCATTCGCACGTTTCGCCGCCTGGTCGGCGGAACACTTCAAGGGCCGAATCGACCGTTACGAGATCTGGAACGAGCCGCAGAACTTCACGTTCAAGAAGGCGTATTGGAAGAATGGCGACAGCGATCAGGTGTGGGTCGAGAAGTTTATCGCGTTTACGCACGCCGCAGACGATGCCATCCGGCGGGTGAATCCCGACGCCGTCGTGGGCGTGACGGGCGAGGATGTTCCCTATCTCCTTCAGGCGATGCTCGCGGGCGGCATCGCGCGCCCGCACAACGCGGTGGCGTTCCATCCCTACTGCCATCGCCAGCATCGTCCCGAGCGCGAGTACTTCCTCCGCGACTTCGGGTCGGAGTATCGCGCGCTCGCGAAGAAGCACGGCGGCGCGAACCGCTGGTGCGTGACCGAGGCCGGCTGGACGACATACGCGGGCAAGGGGGAATACTGGGAGGTCGCGGGCGGCTATCCCCGGTCGAGCTATCTGGGGCAGGCCGCCTGCATCGTGCGGATGTACCTTGCCGCGCTGGAGGCCGGCTGCGACTACGCCTGCCAGTACGATTTCAGGGACGACGGGTTGAGGGCGTCCTACACCGAGCACAACTTCGGGATGGTTCATCACGACTGGTCGCCCAAGCCGTCGTATGCCGCCGTCGCGTTCCTGACCCGGCACGTGGGGCAGCGAAGGTACGTGTGCGACCTCTCGTCCGACAAGCATGCGTTCCGCGTGGCGGAGTTCGCGCCGGAGACAGGGGCGAAGGACGGCACCGTCCTTGTCCTCTGGAGCGTCGAGGGCACATGCGAGTGGGAGGTGCCGGCGTCGCGCGGCCCCAGGACCGAATGCCGCGATCTCTTCGGCAATGTCATTGAGCCGCCGGTCGTCTCCGGACGCAAACTGCGTCTCACCGAATGCCCGATCTACCTGCGGTTCAAGTGATGACGGGGGCATATCCCATACTGTTGAGTTCTGCGGAAGCACTGGGTACAACTGGTTTAACCTGCCAGTCTGATGTGGGGAAATAACCCTATCACACTCAGACAATATTTCGATACAACGAAAAAATTTAATATTATCGTGATTGCATTTCGCTATAACGAATGATAGAATCTGTGCAAAACATCATTTTGAGAGGATGTACCTACCATGAAACGCTCCTTTTATGTTGACCAGATCTTGCCCTTTGTCGACAAGGGGATTGTCAAGGTTTTTACTGGTATCCGAAGGTGCGGGAAGTCCAACATCATGGCCATGGTGCGCGATGTCCTTATAGAGAAAGGCATTCCTTCAAGCCAGATTGTGGAGGCCAATTTCGAGTCGAAGGCATTGGATTTTGTCAAGTCGTTGGACTCGTCGGTCGAATATGTCAAATCGCGGGCCGAGGCGGTGGGCGGCAGAAGACTCTATTTGCTTTTCGATGAAGTCCAGGAACTTGAAGGGTGGGAAAAGCTGATCGCCTCGCTTCTCGTTGACTTCGACGTGGATATCTACATAACCGGTTCAAACGCGAAACTTCTGTCGGGAGAACTGGCGACGTATCTTGGCGGACGCTATGTGGAGATTCACGTGTTCCCGCTTTCATTTGGCGAGGCTTTGGAATGGCGTCGCGTTGAAAACCCGGACGTGTCTGCGCATGACGTGTTCCTACGCTACGTGCGCGAGGGGGGCATGCCTTTCATCTTCGACGCAAAAATACAAGGTACGCCGGCGATGGTCTATTTGACTGATGTATTCGGATCCGTCGTCGTGAAGGACATCGCCAAACGGCATAAGATAAGGGACATTGACCTGCTTGAAAAGATTCTCGTTTACCTCGTTTCTGAAGTCGGGCACCTGTTTTCCGCTTCTTCGGTCCAGAAATACCTCAAGCACGAGAAGCGCAGCATTTCGCTGGAGACCATGTACAACTATCTGAAGTATGCGGAAGAAGCCTGCTTGATTCTGCCGCTGAGGCGTAACGACTTGATTGGGAAACGTCTGCTTTCAAGCCAGGAGAAGATATACGTTGTTGACCATGGCTTCCGCGAGGCGTTGCTTGGGCGCAACCAGGCATCGATAGATCAGGTCCTCGAAAACATCGTCGCTGTCGATCTAATCAGGAGGGGATATTCGGTCACGGTCGGGATGGTAGGTGCGAAAGAGGTCGATTTTGTCGCCGAGAAGGATGGCGATAAGATGTATGTTCAGGTGGCGTACCTCATGCCGACGGAGGACATCCGCGAACGAGAGTTCTCGGCGCTTGAACTCATTCCAGACAACTATCCGAAGTATGTGTTGACGATGGACGAGATCGACTTTTCGCGAAACGGCATTCGACATCTTCGGATTGAGGAATTTCTGCTTGGGCACATCTGAAAAGGAGAACGAACATGCGAAACAAAGTTGTGGTTGCATTGTTTGCCGCGCTGACGGCGGAATGTGCGGTGGCGGCGCTGCAGCCGATGCCTAAGGGCGAACTGCCTGATCCGGCCGGGCTTGCGATCAACGCGGGGCGGCAGATTGCGTTTGCGAATCCGCTGCCGCGCATGCGGTGCGTCAAGGTCCAATGCGGCACGTACAACAATTGGGAACTGGCGTTCCCCGGCCTTCTGACGACGGCGGGTGCCGACTTCGGCAACGTGCTTTGGGACTTGCGCAAGGTGGTGTGGGCCGACCGGCGGCTCGTGTTCGTGGACGGGCGCACGCTCGTCTGCCAGCTCAACTGGATCCGCGCCACGTCCACCAGATGAAGGGTTACCGCCATTGGGAACATGACCTCACGAGCTTCCTCGACTTCATCCTCGACACGCAGCGAGCCGACGGGCAGTTCTACGAACTCCTCAAGCAGCTCGATGACTTCCACTGGACCTTCGTGCCACCGGACTGCCGCGTCCTCTATCCGGAGGACAACCAATCGCTCGTGCGCCTGGAACTGGAGGCCGACATCGAGTACCTGATGGTGGAGGGCTGTCTGCAGGCGTGGCGCGCGACGGGCGACGACGATTGGGCTCCGCCGCGCTCTGCCGCGCCTTGAAAAGGGCATCGACTACATGACAAGCGATCCCAAGCGCTGGGACAAGGCGCACGGTCTCTGCATGCGCCCCTATACGATCGACACATGGGATTTTACGAACGATCCGCTCTCTGGCTCCAACCGCTCCGTGATTCTCACCGAACCGATGGCGATCATGCACGGCGACAATTCCGGTGTGTTTCAAGCCATGAACCAGCTGGCGTGGATCAACGAGCGTTTCGGAAACGCCGCGAAGGCGTCCGAATGGCGCTCGCGTGCCGAGGCGCTGAAGGCGAACATGTTCAAGTACTTGTGGAACGGCACGTTCTTCTGCCACCAGTTTCCGCTCAACTGCGAGCCGCTGGACGCGCACGAAAAGGAGCGGCTGTCGCTCTCGATGGCCTACGCGCTCAACCGGGGCATCCTGACGTTGGAGCAGAAGCGCGCCGCGGTGGCGGAGTACAAGGCGCGCCACAAGACGACGAAGGGCTTCTCCGAATGGTTCACGATTGACCCGGCGTACAGTCCGGCGTTCAAGGGCTACAAGCCCGGACAGTACGTGAACGGCGCGCTCTCGCCGTTCACGGCGGGCGAGCTTGCGCGCGGCGCGTTCGAGTGCGGCGAGGAGGCGTACGGCTGGGACATCCTCGACCGCGTCGCGAAGATGGTGAAACGCGATGGCGGCAAGCTCTTCTTCCTCTACGATCCACTCACCGGCGAACCGCAGGGGCACGGACCGAGCGCGTGGGGCGCGGCGGCGATTCTGGCTGCGGTGGACGAAGGACTTGCCGGCGTGCAGGACCTCGACGCGCAGTACCGCGCGATCCGCTTTGCGCCGCGCTGGGCAGTGACACCGTTCAAGGAAGGCCGTTACCTCACGGGCTACGAGGCGTCGCACAAGACGGTAGATGTGCGTTGGATCTTCACCGACAAGGGATTCCGCTACCATCTGCGTAGTCCGGCGCAGTCGGTTCAGGCACACCTTCTCGTGCCATCCGGCAAGACGCCGAAGTCCCTACGCGTAAACAATGCCGAAACACCCTTTACGATTTCGACCATCGGCGCGTCGCAGTATGTGGATGTTGTCGTCACACCACGGGGCGGAATTGCCGATTTTGAGGTCCTGTACTGAAGGAAAGTAAGCCCATGACGGGGCACCTAAAGGCGAATTCTTGAAATAGGGGACCTAAATAGCGGGTCAATTTTGGGTCACCTAAATGGAGAATCGGCGATTAGGTGAACCAAAATTTGACTTGAAAATGGTTCACCTAAATGCAAATTCTTGAAATAGGGGACCTAAAATACGGATTGATTCTGGGTCCCCTAAATTCAGATTCTTGATTTAGGTGACGCAAATACCATTGCCCTTCTCACCATAAAATGATACAATACTCGCAAAAACTTGGAGGTATAGGCGTGAGGGATGCCTTCTTTGGACGTTCAGAACTGATTTCTGATTTGTTGGCGCTGTGGCGTAAGCGAGTGTCATCGTTGGTGACATGTCGTGGGCGCCGACGGATTGGCAAGTCGACGCTTATCGAGCAGTTTGCCAAGCGTAGCGGAGCGCGCTTCATCAAGATCGAAGGGGTGCGTCCCCATGCCAAAATGACTTCCGCCGACCAATTGGCGAATTTTGCGAATCAACTTGCCGTGCAAACGGGTGCGGAATCGACCCCGCCGCAGAATTGGTTGGCCGCTTTCGTTAGGCTAGACCGGGAATTGAGGGATACGGGACGGACTGTCGTTCTTTTGGACGAGGTTTCCTGGATGGCGTATGGTGATGCACTCTTCGCTGGAACGCTGAAGATCGCATGGAACAATTATTTCAAGAAGCATCCGAAGCTTGTCCTTGTCGTGTGTGGGAGCGTTTCTACATGGATAAAGGAGAACATCATCAATGCGGGTGCGTTCTACGGGCGTCGCTCGCTGGACATCGTCGTGCCTGAATTACCGCTTGCCGAGTGTGTGAAGTTCTGGGGGCAAGCCGCAGGGAGAATCGACACACGGGAAATCATCGACATTCTTTCTGTCACAGGCGGTGTTCCTCGTTATCTTGAGGAGATCGATCCTGGGGTCTCGGCTAACGAGAACATCAGGCGTCTTTGTTTTCGTCCAAAAGGAATCCTTCGTGAGGATTTTGACGAGATGTTCAACGATGTCATCACGCAGCTTCCATTGTTGACGGCCTCTGCGATTCGCGCATTGGCGGATGATGCGCTGAGCGCCTCGGAGGTCGCGCGTAAGATTGGCAAGAGGAAGGGGGGGGCACATGTCCGACGCACTTGAACAACTCGTCGAAGCAGGAATGGTCGCCGTGGACGAGGGCAAGAATCCGATGACGGGCGAGGATGCACGTGTCCGCCGTTATCGCCTGAAAGACAACTATTCTCGTTTCTACTTGAAATATGTTGAGCCGGAGAAAGTCGCCATAGACAGCGGGGCATATATGCCTGGTTCCCTTGAACAGTTGGATGGATGGCAGTCGGTTCTCGGTCTTGCTTTTGAGAACATGGTTGTCAACAACATTCCGGTATTGCTCGGTTTGCTTGGGATGTCTTCGTCGCTTGTCATATCTGCCGCTCCGTTCAGAAGGTCAGGTTCGCGTAAGGCGCATGATGGGGTACAGGTTGATCTTCTTCTTCAGACCAGGCGTTCCGTCTGTCTTGTGGAAATCAAGCGTAAGCGCGAAATCGGCAGGGAGGTAATTGACGATGTCGTGGAGAAAGTCCGCCGGCTTCCCAGGCGCAATGGCATCTCGGTACGTACGGCACTCGTCTATGAAGGGCATCTTGCGCCGATCGTCGAGGCGGACGGATACTTCGACGCGATCGTTCCGTTTCGGACCCTTTTGGGATTGTAGATTTCAAACTGCACAAGGAAAACGAGGTGAATATGCGAATAATCGGCAGTATCGTTCTTGTGGTGTGCCTGTTCACGTCCTGTGTGTCGGCAGAAGGGAATAGGACTGCGGACGCGTTGTGGCGGTTGCCGCCGCCTGCGCGTTGGACGCTTGACGTGACGCGCCACGGTCCGCAGGTGGCGCCGAACACGCTGCCGGAGACGCTGGACGCGCTTACGATCTCGGCATGGGTGAAGCCCGCTGCGTTCGAGCGTTTCAACGAGATCTTTCGCATCGAGTCCGGAACCGGGCGTGTGCTCTTCTCTTTCCAGGAGAACGGGAAGATCCTGTCGCTCGGTTTGCACGGCACGAGCTATGTGGAGTGCGACGGACCGATTGACCCGGCGAAGGCGACGGACGGCAAGTGGCACTTCGCCGTGGCGTCGCTGAACAAGGGCATGATGCGCGTGTGGTTCGACGGGGCGGAGCGGATGGCCGTGCCCCTGCCGGGCGGACGCGCCATCGTCGCGCGCGGTGTGCCGGGGTTCGTCGGGTCGTCAAGTGGGGTGAGTGAATTCTTCACGGGCGAAATCGCGGCGCTCACGATCGAGCCGTGTGCGACGACGGCGGGCGAGGTGCTGCGGACGTTCTCGGAGCAGTGTGCGGCGTATGGCGCGACGTTTGACGAGGCGGGTTTGCGCGCGAGCCTGGCGGCGCGTCGGGATGCGGTGTGCGAGTTCCGTCCGATCACGCCCGAACAGTGTGCCCGCGTGACGCCGGCGGAACGCGCCCGCGACGCGGCGTTCGACGCGTTCTGGGCGAAGCTGTTCCCGCAGGGAATCGAGGCGGCGACGCGCGAACAGCTCATCGCGGCGGCATCGGTTGACTGGCCTGCCGTGCCGGAGCGTCCAGTGCGCGAGCGGGTGGCGCCGTACCATCCGCCTGTCACGCCCGCGCCGCGTCAGCTCACGCGCGCCGAGGCGGAGGTCGCCGTCGAGGCCGACTGGCTGCGGCAGGCGGACGGCCGGTTCGACCCGGCGGACGAATTGGCGCGGACCGAGGCGCTGATCCGCCGGCTCAAGGCGGACGAGTCGGTTGTCACTCCCGGTCTCCGCGTGGCGGTGGCACAGGCGCGGACGCCGGAGGAGAAGATGTCCGCATACCTCGCCGTGCGGCGCGTGAAGCGCGAGGTGATGTTCGGCAATCCGCTCGTGTGCGCCGTGGAGCGTCTGTTGGTACTCGACTCGCCCAACCCCGAGGGCAGCGAATGGAAACACGAGACGCGCCACCGGCTCGGCTACATGGGCGTGCCGGGCGGGCAGTTGCTCGCGCTTGACGGACTGCGGCCGGATGCGCGCGTGACGCGCCTCGCGCCATACGCGCCGTTCGCCGGATCGTTCTGGCGTCCGGATGTCTCGTACGACGGCACACGCATCCTCTTCTGTTTCAAGCCGCACAACGAGAAGACGTTCCACCTCTACGAGATGAACGCCGACGGCACGAATTGCCGCCAGCTGACGAGCGGCATCTTCGACGACCTCGACCCGATCTACCTCCCCGACGGGCGGCACTACGTCTTCACCTCCACGCGCGGCCACACCTACGTGCGCTGCATGCCGCCCACGAACGCCTACTCCCTCATGCGCGGCACGTTCGGCGAGGACGACCTCTATTTCATCTCCGCGAACAACGAGCCGGACTACCTGCCGTCCGTACTGAATGACGGTCGGATCGCGTACACGCGCTGGGAGTACACGGACAAGCCGCTCTGGCGTGCGCAGTCGCTTTGGACCGTCAATCCGGACGGTACGCAGGCCAACACCCTTTGGGGCAACCAGAGCGTGTGGCCGGATGTGCTGAAGGACGTACGCGCGATTCCCGGAAGCTCACGGGTGATGTTCACCGGTTCGGCCCACCACAACTGGTTCTCCGGTGTAATCGGCATCGTGGATCCGGGTGCCGGATCCAACTTCCCGAAGGGTCTCGCGAAGGTGACGCGCGAGCTGGCGTGGCCGGAGTGTGGCAACGGGCCGGAGGATCCTGGCGAATCAGCCGACTACCGCGCCTACGGGAAGTGGGACGCCTACATGAGCCCGTGGCCGCTTTCCGAAAAGGACTTCCTCGTCTCGGCGAGCCGCAACGGTAAGTTCGCGCTCTATCTCATGGACACGGACGGAAACCGCGAGCTGGTCTATGAGGGTGTGAACAACATCTTCCACTTCGTGCCGCTCCAGCCGCGTCCGCGTCCGCCCGTCGTGGTGGACCGCGTGACGTTGCCGGCCCGCGCCGACCGCCTGAACCCGGCCGACGGCACCATCTACTCGCCGGATGTCCACGAGGGTGTGCCCAAGAAGATGAAGGGACAGATCAAGTACCTGCGCGTGTGGTATCTGGAGCAAAAGACCTACACGTACTGGGATCATCGTCCGGCACTTTCGACGGGGCCAGTGGTGAGCGGTCTGCAGACGGACGGCGTAAAGCGTTACCTCGGCGAGGTGCCCGTGCATGCGGACGGCTCGGTGTGGTTTCGCGCGCCGAGCGGACTCGCGCTCCATTTCCAAGCGCTCGACGAGCGGCACCGCGCACTCCAGACGATGCGCAGTTTCACGAGCCTTCAGCCGGGCGAGACGCGCGGCTGCACGGGCTGCCATGAGCGGACGTCGGGCACATCGGCATCGGCGTTGTCGGCAAACCGTGGCGCGTTCCGCGCTCCTGATGCGATCAAGCCCGCATCGTGGGCATCGCCGGGTGCGCGTACGGGCGTCGCCATTGGCTACAAGCGCGATATCGTACCGATTTTCCAGCGTTGCTGTTACGACTGCCACACGGGAACGGGGAAGGGACGCGCGACCTTTGACCTCACCGAGGACGGGTGGCGTCCGTACATGTTGATTGTCGGCTGGCCCAGTTGGGCCAAGACCGACAAGTTCCCGGGGCATTGGGCAAGCGTGGTGAAGGAGGGGTGGCCGACCATCGATCCGAAAGCACCGCCGCCTGGCTACGACCTCGCCGGTACGATCAAGGTGGAGAATTACCCCACCACGGCGGCAGCTGCCTACGCCACGCTCGAACCGATGACGCGACTTTCCTACAACTCCCGCCTCGTCAAGATACTTTCAGGCGAGACGCCGCACCACGGCGTGAAGGGAACCGACGAGGAAGTGATGAAGGCTATCCTTTGGGTAGATGCGATCTGCCCGTTCCTCACGGACGCCGATATCCGTGCGGAGAAGGATCCCATTTTCCCAGGCAACGATTGGCTCTCGCTGAAACCGCGTCTTGAGACAGCGCCCAGACCCGTGCGTCCCGGTCCGTTTAGTGCTCGCGCCGACCTTGATACCGTCGCGCGTGAGTATTGTTTCCCGTAAGAATCAGAGCTTTTTGACACGGTAGCATTGACACAGGAAACCTAGATTCCTCGCTTGTGCTCTCACGCGAAGCTGGGAGTGTCGCGCCCCGTCGCGACCGATATGCATCTGCACCGCGACCGATCTTTCCGTGGGTTACACCTAAGAAAATTCCTCTGTTGAACAAGTTGAAAACCAAAGGTACTCGTTGAAAACGGACAACAACTGGAACAACGGATAGACAACTCGCGATCAGTCGTCGCGCAACCGTGCGACGTTTCCCATCCGGCTCACGGTTGCGAGCCGTCCATTCTTACGTTGTTTCAAGTTGTCCGTGTTGTTTCCCAATCCATGCGTGACCGGATTCTTTTTTGCCGACGCTGGATCATAACAAACGGATTTGCCCACGCCTAACGGCTCTCGCGTGAAGTGGGAACCGTTCCGTCCGAATCATGCTTAACACGCGTCAACGGCTAACTGATTGACAGGGGGAATCTTTGCTCAACTCATGGGCGGGGACGCCGCCGATGATGACGTTGTCGCCGAAGGATTGCGTGACGACCGCACCGGCGGCTACCACCACGTTGTCGCCGAGGGTCACGCCGGGATTGATAATCGCCCCCGCCCCGATCCAGACGTTGTTGCCGATGGTGATCGGTTTGCCCAGCTCCAGTCCGCGTAGCCGTGTGGCCGCATCGATCGGATGCGTTGCTGTGCAAAGCGTGACGCGTGGGCCGATCAGGCAGTTGTCCCCGATTCGAACGGGACAGACGTCCAACACCGTCAGGTCAAAGTTCGCGTAGAAATTCTCGCCGACGAAAATATTGTAACCGTAGTCGCATTTGAAATCCGACTCGATCTGGATGTTTTTGCCGCATCCGCCGAGGAGATCACGCAGCATATCCGTGCGCACCTTGAGCATCTCCTCGGTCGTCTTGTTGTAGGTACGACAGATCAGACGTGCGGAAGCGCGTTCTGCGACCAGCGTCTCATCCGAAGCGTTATACAGTTCACCCGCCAGCATCTTCTGTTTTTCCGTCATCGTCTTACTCCTTTGCTGATTCCAACAGTTCTTTCGCGTGCTTCTCCACCACGCTGGTCAATCCCTTGCCTCCTAGCATCCGCGCGATCTCATCCACGCGGCTTTCCGGTTCCAGTTCGCGGATGTGCGTTTTGGTCCGTCCGGCCTCGACCGATTTCGACACCACGAAATGGTGCCGCCCGTACACGGCGCTCTGCGGCAGGTGCGTGATGCAAATCACCTGGTGCGTCTGCGCGACGCGGCGCAGTTTTTGCCCGACCGCGCGACCTACTTCGCCGCCGATGTTCGAGTCGATCTCGTCGAACACGAGTACGGGGATCGAGTCGTGGGTGGCGAGCACCGCCTTTGCCGCCAATGCGACACGAGCGATCTCGCCGCTGGAGGCGATCGCCTTCAACGGACGCATCGCCTCACCGGGGTTCGGCGCGAAACCGAACGACACCTCGTCCATCCCCGTCGCCGCCGGTTCACACGCGGCCAGCGCGATGTCGAAGCCGCCTTGCAGGAAACCGAGGTCTCGCAGTTCCTTCGTGATCGCGCGCGCCAGCTTGCCCGCCGCCGCCGCGCGCTGGCGCGACAATGCACGTCCCTTTTCGCGCAACTCGCGTTCCACATCCGCGATCTCGCGCTGGAGACGTTCGACCTGTTCCGTGCGTGTGCTAAGGTCGTGCAGACGCTCTTCGTGCTTCTTCCAGGTTGCCGCCACATCCGCCAGTGTCGGGCCGTATTTCCGCTTCAGCTTTTCCACCAGCGTCAGGCGGTCGTCGAGCCGCTGGAGCAGTTCGGGGTCGGGATCCATCTCGCTCAACTTGTCGGTGATCGATCCCGCCAGTTCCTGCACCTGTACCGCGATACTCTGCGCGTCCTTCCGCCACTCGGCGGCGGCGGGGAGGATGCGCGCCAGTTCGGTCAGTTGCTGCTGCGCCGCGACTAACTGGTTGAAGACGGAAGCCTCACTTTCGTTGATCAGTTCGGAGACCGACTGACCGATGGCGAGTATCTGTTCCGCGTTCGCCGCCTGGTCGTGGCGTTCCACCAGTTCCTCGCCGTCGGCCTCCGTCAGGTTTGCGCTCGCGATTTCATCCACCATGTACTGCAACCGATCGATCTCCATCGCGATGTCGGAACTGTCGCCCTGCAACGCCGCCAGTTTTGTCTTGCGTTCCTGAAGCTGCCGCCAGGTCTCACGGTAGGCGGAAAGCGCGGAAGCGCAGCAACCGTAGGCGTCGAGAAAATCCCGCTGGTAGTCGGAGGAGAGGAGCGACTGGTGATCGTACGCGCCGTGGATGTCAACCAGCAGTTCGCCCAGTTGCCGCAAGGTGGCGGCGGAAACCGAGGTGTCGTTGACGAAGCAACGGCCCGCGCCCGTCTGCGAGACGGAACGTCGTACCAGCAGGGAACCGTCTTCGCACGGAGGCAGGTCCAGTCCCGTCAGCAGCGCGTCAATCGGCGCGATGCGGCACTCCGGCAACTGGAAGACCGCTTCGACCGTGGCCTGTTTCTCTCCCTCGCGAATCACCGACTTGTCCGCGCGTCCGCCCAGCACAAGGTTCAACGCGCCCATCAATACGGATTTTCCGGATCCCGTTTCACCCGTGATGATGTTCAGCCCGTCGCCGAACAGCACTTCGACGGATTCAACGATCGCCAGATTTTTCACGCACAACCGACACAGCATAGTTCACCTCTGTTCAACTGAAGCGTCTCCATCTGATCCCTTGTGCCGCACGGGAGACAAAACAGCGGCAGATTTCGACGGGATCGGACAGATTCATCGCGTTTCACTTCCTTTTCATTATACCAAAATCAAAAGCGCGATGGAATCATTTTCGATTCGCCTCTGGGAATGTTTCAATGATTAAATCGGTCTTCGGCCTTTAAATTTCACGTGAAGCGATTTAATCATTTAAGGGGAACGAAGTGACCATTTAAAAGCGACGCGACGAAGGAGCGACGCGATTTAAAGCAACGCGGTTTAACCATTGAAGGGGAGCGAAGCGACCACTTAATAGCGAATTCGGATTTCCTGCGGATGATCGACCGTCAATATCAGCACACGTGCTTCGGGCAGGTACTGGAACGGGCAACTGACCTCTTCCGGTTTTTCGACGCGCGTCACGATCACGCGGTTTGGACGCTTCGGCCAAGGCTGGACGCGGAATGAGAGTGAGCCGTCCTTGGAAGCGACCTCTTCCACCGTACCCAGCGCGTGTATCAGCGAGCCTTTCCCAACGGGGCGGATCGTGTAGAGCGGCGTCAGGCCGAGCGCCTCGCCCAACATCGCCTGCACGGTTCCGGGATTGATGTCCGGCGCGTAGCGCGTCTGCGAAACGGGATCCACGCTGTCCGGCAACAGTCCCGCGCGTTGTTTCGGATCCGAGATCGGGTAACTCATCTGCAAGCCCGTCAGCTGGATGCCGCGTGCGACCTGCCGCCACCGTTCCGCATCTGCGCCGGTACAGGTGTCTGCCAACCGGAAGAGTGCCGCGCCATAGACCAACCCGCACCACTGCACCGGCCTTCCGACCCAGCAGGGGGAAGTCCAGTCGGTGCTGCCCATCACCCCGGTTGTCGAATAGACACCGATCTTTCCTTCCGATGGCGGTGTCAGATAGACCATCGACATTCCCGTCCACGCCCAGTAGTTCGCCTCGTCCAGATACTTGCGGTCTCCCGTCAGCCAATATCCGGTGAGACAAACGCGAATCAAGTGTCCCGACGCCAGGATGTCCGGTGTGTGCAGGGGCATCTCCCACGGTTGCGCTCCATGCGGCACCTCGTTACGGTAACGGACGATCATCCGGTCCAGCACGGCGAGGAACGCGGAGACAGCCTCCTCATCCCCCGTGAGCGTCACGTCTTCGATCATGCCGCCGAGCTGGATTGCGGTAAAGCCGTTGAAGACATTGGTTCCCGAATGTGCGGCGTAGTCCGGCCTCCCTTTCGCGGGCGAGTAGGGAATCGCCCCGGACGCCGCGCGTTTCGCCACATGGCGTACGCCCGCAGCCGCGCGTCGAATCCGTCGCTCCAGATTTCCGTACAGCAGCAGGCTTGCGGGAAGCGAGACGTGCGAGATGCGCCTGTCCGCCTGCCACTCTGGATCGAAGGTCGCGATCGTTTCATCCGCTGTCTTTTCCAACCGTTCCCGCAGTGCGGGGGTTTTCGTATGCGTTGCCAGCCACAGCAGATACAGCGGCACCTCTTCGGCGGTGCGCGGCTGGAAGTTCGGGGATCCCGACGCATGGCGCCACCGGGTTCCTTCGCGGCTGTTGCTGTCCAGCCAGCCCGCAGCCATCAGGCGGATTGCACCCTCCGTGCCACCTTCCGCTTCCGGCGGTGGCGGCAACCCGTTGCGCGCCACATACGCTTGCATCATCGGCACCACCGTGTCACCGCCCCCGGCGGAGAGGATCATCTCGCTCGTGTACGCGACACCCTTTTTCAGCAGCACTCCGCGATACACGTCCAACGAACCATCGAAACGGATGTCGTTGTCGGTGGCGGGAGACCAGAAACCGAGCAGGTGGCAGCCGCTACGGAAAAGACGGTCGGGGGAATCGAAAATCGGGGAGGCGGGCAGCGACGTTGCGCGTTGTTCGACGCTAAACCAAACGCCGTCCACCGTCAGTCCCGCTAACGGGTAGCAGAGTTTATGGCGGGGAACGAATCGGCGGTTCGCCTCCGGACCGTGAATCTCGAGATCGTTGCTGGAAGGCTCATCGGCGAGGTATTCGCATCCGGGAAGCAGCGCTTGCGTTTTGTGTTCGCCGGAGGTGCCGCGTCCGCAGAACAAAGTAGTCCACGGCAGATGCAGGAGTTCGCGGTCGGCAGAGACCATAACCGACTGGCGGATTACGATGTCGCCGCGTTGCGCCGTGAAGGATCGCGTCGTGCGCCAGGTCACGCCGTCGGTATCCTCCCACTCGGCGGCGACCTCGAACCCGCCGTCCGGCAAGGCGCGTGAGGCGACCTTCGCCTGGTCGAGGGAGAACGTCTGCTGTTTGCCGGCGGCAATGCCGATCCACGATTCCCCACCCGCGCCCTCCGCCAGCTTCTTGCCGCGATAGGACAGGGCAAAGGCGTTCCAGTGCGCGGGATCGTGCGCGAGCCGCCATTCGCCCGTCTGCACCGTCAGCGGCTGCGGCGGCAGCTCGCGCCAGCGCGGCGTCCCGAATGAGGGCGTCGCGAGCGGCACGATCGCTTCCGCCTCCAGTTTGCGGAAGAACATCGAACCTTTCTCTCCGCCGGGCGGATCGAAACGGAACCAGAGCTTTCTGGAGAGGCAAGGCGTTACGGCGCTGTACACGCCAGGCTTCCCTGCGGACGGGTTGAGCGTCACAGCCGTTTCCTCGCTGAAGTTCGCGCCCTCGGAATGGTAATAGAGTCGTACGGACTTCGCCTCCTCCGAGTCGGCCAACAGACGGAGACGCATTCGCCCTGCCTTCGGGTCCGGCGGGATCACCGCCGTAGGTCCGGATATCCACGGATCCACGCCCTCGTAGCGCACCAGCAGACCGTCCTCCTGCCGCTTGCATTCCGGCACGTACTGGTTCCCTCGCCAGTTGGCGGCAGGGTTGGAAAAGTCAATCACCGTCACGGTGGCAGCAAGCAGAACTGCGAACATCCTACCTCCTCCGTTCCAGCACCTGGCGCAACGCATCCAGCATCGCGTTCTCGTCCGGTTCGCGCCCCGTCCAGATGCGGAACGATTCCGCGCCCTGCCGCACCAGCATCCCCGCGCCGTTGATCACCTTGCATCCCGCGCTGGCGGCAGCCGCCATCGTCGGTGTGACGGGCAGGACATACACGATGTCGTAGAACACCTGGCCTTTGCGGAACGCCTCTGCCGGGAGGACGGAGACATCATCGGGATTCAGTCCCGTGGTTGTGCATTGCACGATGATGTCCGCCTGTTGCGCAGCTTCAATCCACTCCTCGGCGGAGAACGGGACGGCGCGTGCGCGGCACTCCGGACAGGCGGCGGCGATTTCCCGCGCCACCGCCTCGGCCTTGTCCTCCGTGCGATTCAGCAAGATCACCTCTTCCGCGCCGTGCATCGCACAGCAAATCGCCAACGCGCGTCCGGCTCCGCCGCATCCGAGAATCAACACGCGGCGCGTGGCGGGCGTGATGCCCCCGACGATCTCCAGGTCACGGCAGAAGCCGATTCCGTCCGTGTTGAAACCGGACATCGTGCCGTCCTTCTCAAAACGCACGGTGTTCACCGCGCCGAAAAGTTCGGCATAACGGTCCAAGCGCGTCATGTACGGAACCGCTGCAACCTTGTGCGGTACGGTCAGGTTGATGCCCGTGAACCCCTCCGCGCGGCACATCTCCAAGGCATCGCCCAGACTCTCCGGCGGCACGTCGAAACACTCGTATGTCGCGTCCAGTCCCAACGAACGGAACGACGCCTGATGGATGATGGGCGACAGCGAATGCCGCACCGGATGCCCGAACAAACCGAATCTCTCCGCCATTGTATCCTCCTTACTCGGCACTCGTGTCCGAGGTTCTCTCATGCACCATGTCCCGATCCACGGCGATGACGCCGGAACGGGAAATCGACACCAGCTTGTATGGCTTCAGCAACTGCAGGAAGTCGGCGACCGCGTCCTGGTTGCCGACCATCTGCAACGTGATGGTTTGTTCATCTACAGCCACCACGCGGGAAACGAAAAGCGAGGCCAGCTCCACAATCTCCGCGCGGACACTGCGATCCTCCGTCGCAATCCGTGCGAGGATTAGTTCACGGTTGATGTGGCGACGTTTCGTCATGTTGGTAACGTCGATCACATCCACCTGCTTCTGCAGCTGGTGGATTACCTGCGTGATGACATGGTCATCGCCGGGTACGACCAATGTCATGCTGGAGATTGTCGGATCTGCCGTCGGTCCGACATTCAGCGTCTCGATGTTGTACCCGCGCCCGGAGATCAGTCCCACAATCCGCGCCAGCACGCCCGGCTGGTTCTCGACCAAACAATTGATGATGTGATTCATAATGCCTTGATTGTAGCATTTTCGGGCGAATCACGAAACAGATAAATTTGGTGGTTGGGAGTCTGAATGATTGACTGCTATCGATTGCTGTCGATCGCTGTCGATTGCTGTCGATTGCGAACCACCCAACCACCCAACTACCCAACCACCCAACTACCAAACCACCCAACTATGAACTTCTAGGCAAGCCTTGGAACTCGAAACTGCTGGCGACCCTCTCAAATCCGCCTTGCGGTGACCGGAAGGAGCTGGTAAAATACTCAACCAGACGCGGGGCTTTCATTTTCCGTCAGAGAGGAAAAGAAGCCCGCTGAAGACGAAAGGATGTTCAAGATGAAAAAACTGATGCGTGTTGGATTTGTTATGGTCGCCTGTCTGTGCAGCATGGTCTCTGTTGCCGCCGAGAAAAAGGAGAAGGCAAAGCAGGTTCCTGTTGCGGGCGCGGAGATCGGTGCTTGGTCTCAGGATTATGAGGCGGTACAGAAACTCGCGAAAGAGAAGAATCTGCCGATCTTGCTCAACTTCACCGGGAGCGACTGGTGTGGCTGGTGCAAGCTGATGGACAAGCAGGTGTTCTCGACCGATGAATGGAAGAAATACGCGAAGGATCAGCTGACGCTCGCATGGATCGATTTCCCGCAGAACAAAAAGCTGGTTCCGGAGAAGTTCGTGAAACGGAATCAGGAGCTTTCCAAAAAGTTCGGCGTGAGAGGGTATCCGACCTACATTCTGTTGGCGGCCGATGGGGAAACGAAGCTGGGGCAGTTCAGCGCATCCCGCGACGCCACGCCGGAGAAGTTTATCGCAGACCTGAAGAAGGCCGTGGCGCTTCCCGCGAAGATCGCGGCGCTGACGGGCGAGAAGAAAGCCGCCTACGAAAAGGCGAAGGAAGAACACGATGCTGCGGAGAAGGCCCTTGAGAAATGGATTGAGGAACAACGGAAGAAGCAGCAGGAATTGCAGAAAGAGTTCCAGAGCCTGGCCGACAAGGTGAAAGAGGCTGACAAAAAGATGGAGAAAATCTTGGAGTAGTCCACTGCGGTTCGTGGCGTCTGAAAATGGCGTGGCGAGCAAATCATGTTTCGGAAAAACGAGAGGAGAATGTGAGATGAAAGAGATGAAACCGTTGGCAATCATGCCTTGTTTGGATATGCGGAACGGGCGTGTCGTGAAAGGGGTGAACTTCGTAGATATCCGCGATGCGGGCGATCCCGTCGAATGTTGCCAAGCCTACTGCGCGGCTGGCGCCGACGAACTGGCGATGCTGGACATCACCGCAACGGTGGAGAATCGCGCAACGATGCTGGAGGTTGTTCGAAAAGTCGCGGCGGTTGTCACGGTGCCGTTCACGATGGGTGGCGGCATCAACTCCGTTCAAGCGGCGGGCGACGTTCTGGCTGCCGGTGCGGACAAATTCTCCACCAGCAGTGCCGTCTTCCGTAACCCGGAAATGATTGCCGCGCTGGTGAAAGAGTTCGGCGCGGAAAAAGTGACCGTGGCGATTGACGTGGCGAAAAACGAAGTGATGCCCTCCGGCTACGAAGTGTTCATCGACGGTGGACGCACCGCAACCGGTAAGGACGCGGTAGAGTGGGCGAAACAGGTTGATGGATACGGAGTACGGACGATTTTGCCGACGAGTAAATCCACCGACGGAGTGCGGACCGGTTACGACCTGCCGCTGATCCGCGCGATCCGTGCGGTGACAGATGCCGACATCGTCGCCTCCGGCGGCGCGGGAGAGATGGCGCACTTCGCCGAAGCGGCGGATGCGGGCGCGACGGTTTTGCTTGCCGCCTCCGTCTTCCACTTCCACGTCATCGGAATCCCTGAGCTGAAGAAATACCTCGCGGAATGCGGTTATCCACTGCGGAAACAAGCCTAACGCGACGCGGCTCTCGTTGCCGCCAGTTCTAAGTCCCGACAAGTCCCAAGCTGGGAAGCGGTCGTTTCCGTCCGCCCTAGTGCGTGGGAATATGTTGTCTTTCCCTTAAAGCACAACACTCATCCAGTACCCCTGCCTCTCTGTGAGAGACAGGGGTACTCTCGTAACACACATATCCCATTTGCCCGGCTTACCATGCAGGTGCGCCCCTGTGTCTCCCACGTGAAGACATTTTTCTGATTCTGTACACATGCCGCCAGAATTCTGATACAATAGGCGCAGTCGGCGGCAATGGACGGTCAAGTGACTGAAGATGCTGGCGGCAGAATAGAGCGTTACGGCAAACATGGCGAGAGAAATCGCGTGATCAACAATTCTCATTTCCCGCTTGCCTTTGTTGGCGGAGGTAGGGTATAATGCAGTTGTTTTGCGGGAGAAATCCGCAGGGATGAGCGGTTGGAACGGTTCATTTCGCTCATGGTACACGTTTACGCTTACGGCGTTCGTAGAAAATGTAGGAAGTTTTCGAATAGAAGCGGTCGGTATGCGAAAGGTGCCCCACCTGGGGCGCGGCTTTTGTGTCAGTATTTCTATTCGGGCATCCTACAGCCTTCTACGAGTGCAGATCGAAAGATCGCGCTCTTTCTTTTTTGCATCGCGCCCAAAGCTGACGAGTTAACAACCGAGATCGGATGAGGAATCAGAAGGACTGGAGTGCGACACAAACAAGGGGCAAAGAAGGTGTTTTTCGAAGATACGAATGATAGTCGTTTCAGTATTCGGTCGCTGGATAATGTCGAGTGTCTGGTTATGTGAAATTTGAAGTGGGGGCTAAAATGGAAGGGCAATTAAATACCTTGGATCAGAACTCTGGTTCTTCCGGCGGGAGTGAAGAGGGAAACTGGGAAAGCATGACAACGATAGTGGCGAGGAGGTTGTAATGGCTGGATGGACTAAGGATGAGATTGTCATTGCCGACGGAACGAAAGTTCCGGCGCAGATGCCCGTAATCATCTCCGCGAGTCGATCAACTGACGTGCCTGCGTTCTATGCAGACTGGTTCATGGAACGGCTCAAGGCTGGTTACGTGAAGTGGTTCAATCCGTTCAACGGACTTCCGCTTTATGTTGGTTTCAAGGAGGCGCGTCTCATTGTGTTCTGGTCGAAGAATCCCGCACCGATGCTTGCGAATCTCGATGAACTTGACAAGCTCTTCCCAAACTATTATTTCCAGTACACTCTCAACGATTACTACGCAGAGAAGATCGAACCGCGCGTACCAGAGGTCGATAAACGTGTCGCGACATTCAAGGCACTGTCCGAGCGGCTCGGACGCGACCGTGTTGTTTGGCGCTTTGATCCGCTCATTCTGACGGATGCGCTCACCGTCTCAAGGCTACTTGAGAAAATTGAACGGCTGGGCGATCGCATCGCCCCCCTTACGTCCCGTCTCGTGTTCAGTTTCATCGACATTGCTGCGTACAAGAAAGTAGCGGCGAACATGGCTCGCGGCGGCGTCCGGGCCCGTGAATTTTTGGCTGATGAAATGGAGGAGATAGCTGCAGGTATCGGCAAGCTTGTGAAAGGGTGGGGGATATCTGCAGGGACGTGCGGCGAGATAAGGGATCTGGACAGATACGGCGTAGAGCACAACCGCTGCATCGATGACCGGTTGATAATGAAGTGCTTTTCGCATGACAGGGTGCTGATGGATTTCATCGGCGCGAAATGCGTCTCTGGCAAACCGCTCTTCGGTGAGCCGGATAAGTGGATTTTAGATGGGTACAGGAAAGACGGCGGACAGCGCAAGGCTTGCGGCTGCATCATGTCGAAGGACATTGGCGAGTACAATACGTGTCCGCATCTCTGCCACTACTGCTATGCCAACACGAACAGCGCAACGGCCTTGGCGAACAGGGATCGGCATCTCGCCTGTCCGCACGCGGAGACGATAACGGGGAAGTGAGCCACCATGGGTTTTAAGGATTTGTTCAAGAAAGTTGTAGGCGAGAGGCAACGCGAAGAGGTTGCTGCGACACCGGTTGCCCAGACCGAGGTCAAGTCGAGTGCCGTTGTTCAGGCGCATCCAGAACCTCAACGCGAACAGAATCCCCTTGTGCCAGAGACCGACCCTGTGAAACTGGCTCAAATGCGATTGGCCGCCCAAAGGCGTGTCAGAATCGTCGTGCGTGGGATAACAAAATACGGAAGAAGCGGATATTCGGGAATCTTCTCCCCCGGCGAGACGGTTTCTCTTGAAGGAGATCCTTCAAACCCATATGACGTGAACGCAGTGAAAGTGCTTCTCGCCGATGGGAGTATGCTTGGCTATGTCGCACGTGAAATGGCGGCATCCATTTCTCGAGAACTGGCAGACGGGTGGACGTTCAAGATCCGAATTTCCGAGGGGCCGTTCGTTGAAGACAAGTGGGGTCAGTGCGAACTTGAGGTGATGGATAAGTGTCCTCCGGAACGAGGAGTGCAACATGGCGTTTCTTGAGAGAGTTGCACAGCTTCAAGCTCCGACCTTCACGGAGGTAGTTGGGGCGGCCGCAGCAGAGGTTCCGCGCCGAGAGTGGGCGGGAGCTTGGTCGGACTTGGAGCGTGGCCGCACGATTCTCGAAGACGAGGTCAGTCTCAACAAATACCTCATAGCATATGGTCTCATGCATCGGGCAAAGCTCCTGCATATGCTCGATGCCATGCGAGGCGCATTCCGAAAACCGTCGGGACGGATGTCCATTGTGGACTGGGGATGCAGCCAGGGGTTGGCATCGGCGGTCTTCATCGACTGGTTGCGTAGGAATCTCCCGGTAAAGAAGATTGTGTCGATTCGCCTTGTCGAGGTTTCCAATTCCGCCCGCCGCCGCGCGGTTCGGATTTTGAAGCGATACTCGGAAGTATACGAGAACGTCGAGGCGGACGTAGGCGAAATCCGCTGGGGTCGCGACGAGCCGATAACGTTTGGGAAACTGGATTTGCCCGCAGGAGTCCCGGTCGTACACCTCTACTCTAACATCTTGGATCTCGAGGCTGTGGATCGGCAGATGCTGGCTGATCTGTTCGAGCAATCGCGTCAGATGGCCGGAGTTCTTGCCCTATGCGTTAGCCCGAAATGCCCAGTGGCTGAACACATCTACGATTTTTTCCGCCTTGTAGGCGGAGATGAGATGGTCGCATGTGATGTCGGCGAAATCAACTTCGAGAATCCCTACTCCCGCAAGTGCAGCTGTACCTACAACGGTTGCGGATTCGTGATGCCAGCGCTTCGCGTTGCACCTGCGCAGGAGCCGATTGTACAGCCCATCATGGTCCATCCTGCCGCCATGCCGCCTGTGGAAGTCCTCGCCACCCCGGAGCCGGTACGCCCGCCAACCCCAGCCGCGCCGCTGCGTCCAGTTCAGCGGCGTGTCGTGAGGCGGAGAGGCGACAGAGGGCGAACGTACGCGTTCGGGTTCGCCTCGACGCCGTTCCGCGATGCGATGCGGTCGCGTCCGGGCTGGTGGACGTTCAACCTCGCACTTACGCGGAACGGCATCCCGTGCGATGGCGGAATCGCTGGACTGAATCCTTTTCTCGCGGTTCTCAACAACATAATCGTCCGTGGCTGTGCCTCCTTCCCGCCGATCAAGGTCGAGGAAGCCCTCGCTAAAGCTCTCGACGTGATTCGCCGTGACGACGAATCGCTCGGAACGATAGACGTCAAGTGTCCTGCAGAAGTGACTGAAATCGTCGAGCGAATCCTCAAGGTGTACGATCCCCGCGTCCAGTCTGAAGAGGAGGATGGCTCGTCCGACGAGGCTCTTGATGCGCGAGTGTTCATGCAGATGAGCGTTCCAATGATGGTGGCCCGAGTTCAACATGCGGTGGTAAGAGCACTCATGACGGGGGCAGTTGACTGGTCTACTGGACGGGTGCTCATTCTGGCCTTGGAGCGGGACATCCCGTGTGTCGCGCTTGCGTTGGAATCTCTCTCCGAACATTTCAATCACCTCTCTGAGCTGTGCGGGGCGGGCGCGGGCGCGGCGGCTCTTGACTACGAGGTCTCGATTGTCCGGGAAGTCGGCGATTTCGCAGATATCATCGGAAGCGCGGCGAACGGTGTCGAAGGCCGCTGCCGTCTCGTCGAGCGCGAGGAAGCACTCAAGTCGGAATACGATATTTTCCTTGATGTATCCTTCTTCAACAATGAGGAGCAGACATCGTGGGAGGATGGCAAGGCCAGGGCGCAGGTCGCCGCAGAGCTGTTCGCCGTCAACGATCTGTCCAAGAGCAAGCCTGGGAACTTCCCACTATGCACAACGGAGAACATTGAGTATAAACCAGTCATCGAGTGGCTCACACCGGAGAAGTCGAGGCCTCTTCCCGCCATCAAACATTTGCGCTATTTCCTGCGCGAGATATTCCGCAAGAGCGACTTCCGCCCCGGACAGGTCCCGATCCTAGACCGTGCCATGCGCGGCCTCATGGTTATCGGTCTGCTTCCAACTGGAGGCGGCAAGTCGCTCACATACCAGTTGGCGGGCATGCTGCAGCCGGGGCTTGTCATGGTTGTCGCCCCCTTGCAGTCGCTCATGGTGGATCAGGTCAAGGGCCTGCAGCGGTTCGGTATCGATTCGTGCCAGTACCTCAACTCCTCACTCAGGGGGGCGGACCGCGATGCCGCCATGACGAAGGTTACCTCCGGGAACTCGAAGTTCGTCTTCATATCTCCGGAGCGTTTGTCGATCCCATCCTTCAGATTCGCTTTGTCTGAAATGGCAGACAATGAGCTGTACTTCTCATATGGTGTGATAGACGAAGTGCATTGCGTATCCGAATGGGGTCATGACTTCCGTCCGATGTATCTACACCTTGGCAGAAACATGCACGACTACGTCCTGATGAAGGACTCGTATGGTACGGAAGACAGACGTCTGATCCCGCTCCTCGGCCTCACGGCAACGGCATCGTTTGACGTGCTTGCGGACGTGCAGCGCGAGCTCGCTGGGCGAAATCGCGAAGAGCTTGCTCCGGACGCAATCGTGCGATACGAGAACACCAACCGCCTCGAACTCCAGTACCGGGTTGTCAGGGTTCCGAATCCCGGCGCAGGAAAGAAACGAGGGTGGGCGGACAGTTTCATGGTGCAGGTCAGATCGCTTGATTCCCAGATCGAATCACTCAAGGCGAAAGTGGCAAACGGGGATGTGTTGGCGAAAGCACAGTTGCAGGTCGCGGAGTCGCGGCGCAAGGAGATCGTCGAGGGAGACAAGAGTCAGAATGGTTGGAAGTGCCTCAAGGTCGCCCAGGGGGCGTATAGGAAATTTGTAAACGGGTTCAAGTTCGATGCCCTAAAATCCGAGATGGACAGCCTCACGTCCCTGTTCAGGAGACTCCTGACCGAGCAGAGCATAAAGCGAATAAAGCATGATTTCCTTGAGCGGGAGAACATTACGAGAGAGGACAACCCGGAAGTCTATGAAATTGTCGACAATTCAGATCTTCGGGTGAAATTCTCCGGCGAGGACTGGAAGACGCCCCGCCCCGACGGCTCCTATCGTGGTGGCGGACTCGTATTCTGTCCGATTAAGGGTTTCTCCGGGAGAACCCCGAGCCCGCTCTCTGTTGAAAACGTGTGGAAGAGGCTTGGCGGAAGTTCGCCCTCCAGCGCAAACGCAGTCAGGTGGTTTTCGGGAGAGATCAAGAACAACCCCCAAATGGAGTCCATACGCTGGCGTAACCAAGACGAATACATCGCCGAGCGTGCGGGGCTCATGGTAGCTACGAATGCGTTTGGCATGGGCATCGACAAACCCGACATTCGCTTCGTCTATGAATTAAGCCATCCAAAATCCCTTGAAGCCTTCGTCCAGGAGGCGGGGCGCGCCGGGCGTGACAGGAAGATGGCGCTGGCGACTCTGCTACTTTCCGAGTGCGACGATGTTGATCTTGACGTCGTGAAATGGTTTCACGACCAGAACTTCATCGGAGAGAAGCAGGAAGGCGAGGAACTCGAGAAGATTCTCAAGGATATCGACATGCGTCTTGAGGCCGAGGAGACCGGCGAGGAGAGAATGGTAAAGGGATTCCTCGATTCGCTCCTCTTGACCGAACCTGGCACAGTCACCACCTATGTCTTGCCAGCATTATCAGATGGCAGCATGAAGGATATCCTCGAAAAGTCAATCTATCGGCTTTGCTGTATCGGTGTCATCGACGACGTTGAATGTCTCTATAGTGGGGACTCTCGCGGCGGCTCGACACTTCGCCTACGAATGGTGCGCCGGACGGATGATGAGTACTACGACGTGCTCAAGAGCTTTCTCGCACGATATTTCACGGTGGAAAAATCCGAGGAGAAGGTTGCCGTGCTCAAGGCCGTGAAGATGGACGCGCCCGTCATCAAGAAGTGCCTTCTCTATCTCACTTCGTTTGTATACGAGAATGTCGAACGCAAGCGAGCCCGTGCCATGCTCGACATGCATGCCTTCTGCCTTCAGGGATGTCGGAAGCTCGCCGCGAACGAGACGTGGCTTGATGTCAACGAGGAGTTGAAGGACTGGATATACTTCTATTTCAATTCCAAGTACGCCCGAACGGGAAACACGGTGAAGATCAACGGGAAAGACGTTCCATACTCCTTGGTCGACGACACGGATAGCGGTAAGAAGAAAGAATGGGATCGCAAACTGCTTGAAAAATACCTTGCGGTTGTAGAGGATCGCCTACTTGAGAACAACTCCCCGAAGGACAATGTGAAACATCTTCAGGGGGCAGTTCGGCTCATTCGCCGTGCCGAGACAGGAGCAGCAAACCCGGTGCTGTCTCTGCTGAACGTGTTTTGCCTGTGCTTTCTCGGCTTCAGAGACAACGACCTGCTGTTTGACGAGTGCGTAAAGAGTCTCGCGCAAGATGGGTTCGGGCGGTTGCTGGTGACGGGACAGATGACGCCAGACGAACTCTGGCAGAGTTTCAGCTGGTTTGTGGCGGAGGTGAAAAAACGTGCGCCTGACTGTCCAGTTGAAATCGTTGATGACATCGCTGGGTCGGCGCGGGTCGAAATGCACCTCGCTATGGTACGCGAGTTGCTTGCAAAACTTTCATAGGAGAAAAATCCATGAGCGAAAAGAAAATCGATGAAAAACTGGCAGAACTCTGTGCCGCGATCAAAGAGTTCGCGAGCCTTACCGACAGGACGAAGGCCGTTGAGAACCTCGCCAAGAAGATGGCAAGCGTTGGCGAGGAGCATCTGTCCGAGGCAGAACGTCGTGTGAAGGACATGTGTGCCACTTTGGTGGACTCCCTGAAAAGCGCGAAAACTGCACCAGAGAAGCTCGAGGCGGCTTCGAAGAAGCTGAACGGAAAGGTCGACGAGTACGTTGACGAAATTGACGCGAAGCTGGCTGACATGGAGGGTCGCGTGTCAACATGCGTCCTCAAGCTCGGGCAGGTTGTAAAGGCAATGGAAAAAGGTGCTGCGGCGGCAGCCAAGTCAATTGAAGAGAAGATAGCCGAGATGGAGACTGCATCTTCGATTGATGGTTTTGAAGAATTTAAGAAAGATGTCGGAATCCGGCTTTCGGCGTTGGAAAAGAAGACCGAGGCCGTGAGTGGAAAGCTCGCAGCGGTGGACGGCACACTCAAGGAGATTAGGGAAATGATAGCGAAGATCCCAACAAAGAGAAGCATATTCGGATAATATCCAGCCAACGGCCCCTACGTAATTTTATACTTGCTGCAAATGAGACCGATAGCCACAGACACTGCGGATTTCCCGTCCTTGCGGAAGAGGGGGTGCATCTACGTTGACAAGACGGGGTTCATCCACCGCCTCGTCACGGATCCCAACACGAGGCTTTTCTTCCTCTCGCGGCCCCGAAGGTTCGGCAAGTCGCTGACAGTTTCCGCCCTGAAGGCGCTCTTCCAGGGGCGGCGCGAACTGTTCGGCGGGCTGTACATCGACGGGACCGACTGGAAGTGGGAGGCGTATCCCGTGATCCACTTCGAGTTCAACGACCTGGAGACTACGAGTGTGGAGACGTTCGAGAAATCGCTTGCCACGCACGTGCGCGACCGCCTCGAAAAGGCTGGGTTCTCCTACGACGTGGCGGAGTCCCCGGCGGGTAACTTCGGCAGCGCCATCACATCGCTCTCAGCGGCGAACGGCGGCAGGGGCGTGGTGATCCTCATCGACGAGTACGACGCGCCGGTGGGGCACTGCCTCGACGATGTGGGGAAAGCCGAGGCGGTGCGTGACAGACTCTCTGCGGTCTATTCCCAGATGAAGAACCGCACGGGTGAATCCGCTTCCTGCTGATGACCGGCGTCTCGAAGTTCACGCGCCTTTCTGTTTTCTCCGCGCTGAACAACATCGTTGATGTCTCGCAACGCAGGGAGTACGCGACGATGTTCGGCTACACGGAGGAGGAGCTGGAGGCGAACATCGAGGAGCATTTGCGTGAACATGCGGGGATCATGGGGAAAACTTACGGGGACTACCGCGCCGAGATGAGACGTTGGTACAACGGATTTCGGTTTTCGCCGGACTGCGAAAAAACCGTTTACAACCCGATCTCCGTCGCTCTGACGCTCTCGGAGAAACGTGACGGTTTCTCCGCCACGTGGGCGACGACGGGACGGCCGTCGATGCTGATGAACTACCTGAAGCGCGAGGATGTGCTGCGCATTGACCCGGATGCGGTGCAGCGCGTGAGGTCGGCGGCTTTCGACGTGGCGGAATTGCGCGATCTGCAGCCGATCCCCATGCTTTACCAGTCCGGTTATCTTACGATAAGAGATTACAAGTGTGGCATGTTCACACTGGGCGTTCCGGACGAGGAGGTGCGGCAGGACTTGAATCTGCTGATGACCGGCGTGGCTGCTGACAAGAGCACTTACTGGGCATCGCGACTCGGCGACCATCTCCTCTGTGCCGAATGGGATGACTTTTTCGAAGGACTCCAGTCGCTCTACGCAGGGATGGTCTATGGATCGACGGAGCGGCGCGTCCACGAGAACTCATACGGGATTTGTCTCTCGTTTCTCCTCGCGAGTTGCGGATTCCGCTTTACGATGGAGGCGGTGCTGTCAAACGGCCGCGCCGACATTGTGGCGGAGCATCCGGCGGAGGTGTGCGTCTTCGAGCTGAAGGTGGACGAGTCCGTCGATAAGGCTTTCGCGCAGATACGCGAAAAAGGTTACGCCGAGCCGTACCTAGCCGACGACCGCCCCATCTGGCTCATCGGACTTTCATTTGACTCGAAGACCCGCCACCTCTTTGATTTTGCTGCTGAACGATACGGTGGCGTAACAGAAACTTGACTGTCTCCCCTATCTATAAGTTCAAGGTTAGCCCGCCGCCCGCTTTTTTGTGCGGGAATGTACATGGGGGTAACTGTGTGATTGTTCACAAATCGTAGCTGTCAATTTGTATTTGTGGAATTTTTGAACATTTGGGATTTTGAACAATGAAGTGATAGGCAAGGCGGTTAAGTGTGTTAAGCGAGTCACGCAATATGCGGCCGCGACGGAGCGTGGCCCTCCCGTTATGGCGCGAACTGGCGGGAAACCGACATTCGGGAGTGACGGGCTTTGTCTCGTCTGCAAGCGCGAAGTGGGTCATATCAAATCTCCTTGCCTGGTAAACCTCCGCAAAACTACGGAATCTTCGTGTCGCCGCGTCTCAGCATGAGATCAAAATCGTTGTTCGGGAAAGGTAACAGAGGAATTTAGAATCAACTCCAACAAGGAATCGGGGAAATTGGAGAGGTAATGCCGAGGTGATTGGCTTTTTGTTCGTTTTGTTTTCCGGTCTGGTACTACGGATTGAACGTTGGGGCTGAACGTGTCTTATTATCCTGCGCCATTCTCGCTTCCTCTGCCACGGGAGGGTAGGGGGAAGGTGCAGGTTTGTCCATTGTTGTCGCGCGCAATCGTTTTTCGAAGCGGGCGCGGGTCGTTTGGACCGGGATACCAGAAGTCGGTCTGGTGGAGACGCACGGAGACTTCATGCGGGGTGACTCGCATCATTGCATATCCGATGTCACCCCGGAATCCTGTCGAGGGTAGTCCCAGCGTACGGAAAATTGTGGCGCGGGTTTGCGACCACTGTACCCAGTTCGGAAGCCACCGGTGGTTATGTCCGTGTATGTACCCGCAGACGCATGGACATTTCAACAGAAAGTCACTCAGCAGCCCTTTCTTAAACGAGATCTCATGAAGCGGGTGGTGCGCACACAGGATTACCGGCCGAGGCCATGCTGGAAGTGTCTCCGCCAACCAAGCCTGCTGTGCCTTTCCTAGACCGCCCATGATCGGGTTCACGCCGATTTTCCCTTCTGTCAATGTGTCGAGCATCAGCAAATCGACATGCGGTAAAGAGGTAATGGTGACCAGACGGCCCGGAACCATGGTATGCGCGTCACGGCCCGGCCATGTTTCAAGAAAGGAGGCACGGCGGTCGTGGTTTCCCATACCGAAGACGAGTTTCACCCCTGCGTCTTCCAGGAGCCGTAACGCGGGCGCAGACGCTCGGTAGTCTGTCGCAAATCCCGTAAGCCAGGCGAGATCGCCGAACAGGACGGCATGGCGAGGTAACGGATGGACACGAAGGATCTCCGCCACCACGTCGGAGAGGTACGCCTGCATATAGCCGGGCGCAGGAGATGCGCCGACATGCGGGTCTGCGAGTAACGCGACCAGGGTTTCGTCGAAGTCGCCTTCCGATTTTGTGAACGGTACGGAGGCAAACGAGGATGCCGTCGCAAATGCGAGCACGGACTTGACAAATTGTCTCCGTAACAACATCTTTCAGGCATCTCCGTCAGGGGAACCCAAACCTGTCATTTCGCCGGCATGGCGAATGGAAGCTCCTCCCCCATGTTCAGCGAGGTGCCGTCGTCGAGGAGGCGGAAGAGGTGGAGGCGTTCCCTGCCGCCGCTGTTCGGCTGGTGGACGGAGACGTATTCTGTTCCGTCGAAGGCGCGGAAAACCATCGGATGCCCGCCGTCTTTCGAGGCGATGATCCGCGACCGCTCCCACGGTCCGGCGATTGTTCCGCTCTGCGAACGGGTGACGAGGACGCAATACGGGGTCTTTTCCGGGAAGGTGGACCACAGCATGTACAGCGATCCGCTTTTGGCACTGCGGTAGAGGAACGGCCCGTCCGTCACCTTGCCCGCCTTCGGGTCCTTCTTTGCGTTCGGCGCACTGGACGCGGCGAAGAGTGTGCGGGGCTTCCCCACGCAACGGCGCAAATCGGCGGAGAGTTCCTGAAGGCACATCGTGCCGTCGGTGATCTGCGTCCATTCGTGACAGAAGATCATGAAAGGCTTTCCGTTCTCCACATACAACGTCCCGTCCAGCGCGGACCATTCCGGCGGCGTGGTGGAGTCGTCGGTGATCGGCTGGAACGGACCGGACGGGGATGTAGATTCAAAGATCCAGGTGCCGCGCTTCGGCAGGGTGGTTCCGGGAATCTTCCGGTTGAATGTCAACGTCGCGAAGATATAGTACTTCCCGTTGTAGCGGTGGCACTCCGGCGCCCAGACGGCGGTGACGCCGGGCGTTTCCAGCGTCAACACCGCTTTCGGTTTCGTCCAGTTCTGCAGATCCTTGCTGGTATAGGCCATGACTCCGAATTTGCGGGTGCCCTCCATCTTTCCGAACGCGCCCATGTTCGCGGAGGCGTACAGGTAGTACGTGCCGGACTTTTCCTCGACCACGACAAACGGGTCTCGGATAGGGAAGTCCGTGCGCCGCAATGGCGACTCTTGCGCGAGAATCGTGGTTGCGAGCAGACAGAGGCAGGAGAGTATCCGAATCGTTTTCATGCGTTGCCCCGTGGATTACTGCAGGTTGGTGATGACAGCCTTGATACGGCGGACACCGGCGGAAGAGGATTGCTCCTTCTGGATTTTGAATCCTCCCAGCTCGGAGGTGTTCTGCACGTGCGGACCGCCGCAGACCTCCTTCGAGAAGTCGCCGATGGTGTACATCGTCACCTGTTCGCCGTACTTGGCCGTGAAGAGGGCGGTCGCGCCCTGCGCCTTCGCCTCGTCGAGCGTCAGCGAGGTTTTCACGACGGGAATCGCCTCGCGGATCTTCTGGTTGACCAGATCCTCTACCTGCTGGATCTGCTCCGGCGTCATCTTGTCGGGCCAGGTGAAGTCGAAGCGCAGACGCTCTGGCGTGATGTTCGATCCCTTCTGCAGGGCGGTCGGCCCGAGAACCTGGTGCAGTGCGGCGTGGAGCAGGTGCGTGGCGGTGTGCATCCGCGTCACGACTTCGGAGTGATCCTGCAGTCCGGCCTTGAACGAACCGGCGGAGGTAGTACGGGAAAGCTCCTGGTGCTTGTTGAATGCTTCTTCGTACCCCTGACGGTCCACGGTCATGCCCTGTTCCGTCGCCAGCTCAATGGTGAACTCCAGCGGGAATCCATACGTGTCGTACAGCTTGAACGCGGTACGCCCGCCCAGCTGCATCTGGCCGTGCTGCTTCATCACGGTGGCGATCTTGTTGAACTCGCGTTCGCCCTGCTCAAGCGTCTTCTCGAAACGCTCCTGTTCCGCCGTCAGCTCGTGGATCACCGTTTCGCGGTTCTGGTCGAGTTCCGGATAGACATGCTTGTATTCGCCGATGATAATCTCCGCGATCTGCTGCATGTAACCGGCGGCGAGTCCGAGCATCTTGGCGTAGCGGACGGAACGGCGGATCAGGCGGCGCAGCACGTAATTCGCGCCGATGTTCCCCGGCTTGACGCTCTGCTTCTGGTCACCGAGGATAAACACGGAGGTGCGCAGATGGTCGGCAATGATCCGTTCCGCTTTGGTCTGCGCCTCCGGGTCCTCCAGCGTTTTGGAGGCCAGTTCGCGAATCTTCCCGATGATCGGCGCGAAGAGTTCGGTCTCGAAAACGGTCGGATACCCGTTGATCATGCAGATCGTGCGCTCCACGCCCATTCCGGTATCGACATTGTGGCGGCCGAGCGGCTCGTACTTGCCTTCGGCGTTCTTGTTGTACTGCATGAAGACATCGTTCCAGATCTCGATGTACTTTCCGCAGTGGCAGCCGGGACGGCAGTGCTCGCCGCACTTCTCCTTGCCCGTGTCGATGAACATCTCCGTGTCCGGTCCGCACGGACCCGTCTGTCCGGCGGGTCCCCACCAGTTGTCTTCGCGCGGACTGGGGAAGATGCGCTCTTCGGGAATGCCCAGAGACTTCCAGATTTCGATCGCCTCGTCGTCGCGGGGAATCCCTTCCTCGCCGGCGAAGATCGTGACGTTCAGCTGTTCCGGGCTGAATCCCAGTTCCTTGGTCAGAAACTCGTAGGACCAGGTGATCGCTTCTTTCTTGAAGTAATCGTTCAGCGACCAGTTGCCGAGCATCTCGAAGAACGTCAGGTGCGCGGGATCACCGACCTCGTCGATGTCCCCCGTACGTACACACTTCTGCACATCCGTGAGGCGCGTTCCCGCCGGATGCTTCTGTCCCAGCAGGTACGGGACCAGCGGGTGCATCCCTGCCGTGGTGAAAAGGACGGTCGGATCATTCTCCGGGATCAGCGAGGCACCGGAAATGATGGTGTGTCCCTTCGACTGAAAGAAGTTCAGGTACTTGTTGCGCAATTCGTCTGCAGTCAGTTTCATAGTTCGTTTCCTTCAAAAAATGGAGTAAATATTATACAGGATTTTTCGCGCCTCGACAAGAACAGCTTGATTGCCTATCGGTTTTGGTTTGGTGGCGGGTAAGCTATTAACTGTTAGCCGGCCTCCCCCGTTTCGCATGGTAAATGATGGTGGAATGCCGCCATGCGCCAGCTAAGAAGCAGGGCAGATAAGTGGCGGCTATACCGCCTAAGTGGCCTTGCGGCCTAAATGGGGCTGCGCCCCTAAGTTAACTTAGCGGGGAATCGGCACTGGGACTTGTTTCGTGTCTCGCATGTCTTTTGTCTCACGCAGGGGACAGGAGGACGCACCCCGTCGCGTTCTCGTGGGCAAGAACGGATGCCCCCGAAGCTAAAAGCTGACAGCTAGAAACTAAGTTTTATAGCCAAGGAATTCAGAGTCAAAATCAACGGTGGCGAATTCCAGAGATGTACCTTTCTTGGCAATCCCTGATGATTTGATTGACTAGCACAAAAGTGAAAGGTATAATGAAATGCGTATGAGAAAGAACAGCCGGGTGACAAAAGAATACGATGCGGAGAACCGCCTCGCAGCGGTATCGAACTTGGCGACGAACCTCTACACCGCCAACGCGCCTCTCTCCGACACCGTGTACGTCTGGACGCCGACCTCTCCGGATCAATGCAGGGCGCGGGCGGAGTCGGCGGGCTGCTCGCCGTTCAGCGCGAAGGAACATGGTACGCCCCGCTCTACGACGCGGACGGACATCAAAAGAGCGCAAAGCCCAAGGCGGTGCCGCCGGGCGACCGTGATTTTATCGCCGCCCCACAGGGGCGGAGCGAGGAGCGGTATCCCGCGACGCAGCGGCATCTGTACGTGAGCGCATACGTCAGCGAGACTGGCGAGGTTGTGGCGGAATATGAGTGCGATGCCTTCGGCGCGACGATAACACAATTAGGTTCTCAAGCAGAGGCGCTGAGGGGGCAGAGTACGCAGAGAAAGTGCCGAAAACAGAGGCTTTTCGATCCCCTCGCACACACGTTACGACAGAAAACGGATTCACCCAAACGGTGAAAATCCGTCTTGTTCCCGAGAACCGTTCTTCTTCCTGCGTCCCCCGACGGGTTAGGCCGACCCCATGACTTTGACAGGATTAACAAGATTTACAAGATTCGGATCTGCCGCCAATCCTGTGAATCCTGTAAATCCTGTCTGAAAACTTGCCCGTAGAACGGGCGTTTAGTCCGTTCGCGGCACGGCGGACGCGACGGAGCGCGTCCAAAGCGGCAGGAGTGCCGCTTCCCCGAAAGCCGACGGCGAGGGCGCCGTCGCTACGCAGCGGACGCGACACGCATACTAGCCTCTCGGCTGGCGCGTAGCGCCTCCGTGTTTTTGAAATTGTCCAACAGAAGAATTGAAGTCCGAATGGCTGTCGAGCCATTCCTATTTGCTCAAGCCTTCCTGCTTGGCGTTCTGGATGGCTTGGGCGTCTTGGCGGGCGTCGGAGAAATCGCCCGGTAACTTGGAAAGGTCGATCGTATCTACCGGAAACGGTTTCGCCGTGCGCCACGCGCCGCGCGTGAAGTCGGGACAATCAACCGGACGTGATCCGGAGTCCACGGATTTCTCGGTCAGCTCCACCATCGCGCTCCAGGCGGCGAGGTCATAGGCGTCGGTGTCGAGCGGCAGTCCGTTCTGGAGGCAGTAACTCCAGCGGAGGTCCATGATGAAGTCCATGCCGCCGTGTCCGCCAACTTTCTTGGCGACTTCGCCCGCCACCTTCCAGAAGGGATGGCGGTATTTTTCCAAGATGGCGTCTGTCGCGTCTTTGTCCATGTACTCGTGGGTTTTCTCATCGCCGGTTTTCTCTTCCAGCGCCACGCGGAACTCGGGGTAGCTCACGGCCATGCCGCGCGTACCTGAAATGAGGTTGAGGCGCGAATAGGGGCGTGGCGAGGAGACGTCGTGTTCGAGCAGGATCGAGCGACCGAGCTTGGTCCGGATCAGCGAAAGGTTCATGTCTCCCATCTTGACCTGGAAGTCCTTGCGCCAATCTTGGAAGAGCGAGCGGCCGTAGTGGTGGTAGTTCGCCTGCCGCGATTCCAGCGAGACGAGGAAATCGAAATTGTCGCCATGATTGATGTCCATGTATTTCGCGACGGGACCGAGACCGTGCGTCGGGTACCAGTTGCCGGCGTGTTTCGAATAGAAGTCGAGCGCCCAGCCGGGACGTCCGGCGGAGGAGGCGTCGGGATGTCCGTCCAGCGTGTGGTAACGGCTGTTGTACTGGAGGTTACGCTGGTCGTGGATGTACCCCGCCTCGCCATGTACGATCTCGCCGAACACCCCCTGCCTGACCATGTTGAACATCGCCATCTCGTACTCGCCGTAGCAGCAATTCTCCAGCATCATGCAGGGAATCTTCGTGCGTTCGCTTGTCTCCACCAGTTTCCAGCACTCGTCGAGGGTAAGGCATCCGGGCACCTCATTGAGCGCCACTTTCCCGTGTTCCATCGCGTGCTGGGCAATCGGCGCGTGCATGTGCCAGGGCGTCACGTTGTACACCACGTCCACCTCTTCCATCTCGCAGAGGCGCTTGTAGCCTTCAGGACCGGCGAAGGTCTTCACCGGCGCGGGCTTGCCGTTGGCCTTGAGCCACTGCACCTGCTGGTCGATCCGATCTTGGAACAGGTCGGCGATGACCGTCACCCGCGTACCTGGAATCGACGCGATTCGGTGTAAGGCGGCGGATCCGCGCGATCCCACGCCCACGCATGCCACACGCACCTCGTGCATCGGTTTGAGCGCAAACCCCTGCATCGGCGCACCTGTCGTGCCGGATAGCTTGAGCGGCGCGGCGGCACCTTCCGTCGCCATAGCCGCCACCCCCATCCATGCCGTACCCTTCAGAAAATCCCTTCTGCTCTGATCCATTTCCCGATTCCTTTCATTTCTTGGTTGCGCATTTGGGGGAACGCCTCTCCCAAAGGAACGCGGTAAGGATAACAAAAGAACGTGGCACACACAAGAAAAAACCGGCGACGGCTTGTTCTGCGGCACGGTGGAGGAATGGAAAGGAGAGCGGGAATCAGTGTTGTTGTCCCTTGATCACGATACGGCCGGAACCTTGCGGGTTCTCGTAGTTGATCGGATAGTTGGCAAGCGACCTCAACGGAGAGGTCGCCGTGGTGATAGATGGCATCCCGGTCGAATCGATCCGGAACGCTCTGGCGTACTCGGACAGGACGAGGTAGTCCATCGCCAGACCGTTCTCGATCTTCTTTGTGCTGCGGAACATGGCGAAGCCGTCACCGCCGTCCACCAGCGTGAAGGCGTTACCCGCCACGCGGTAGATGGCGTTCAGGTCCAGCGGCGCAAACGTTCCGGTCTTGGCACTGTACACCTGAACATCCTTGACACGGTAGACGCCGTTCGACGGTCCGGACATCCAGGAACCTGTGGCATCTACGCGAACGCTGGACTTGACCGTTGTGTCAACCGTGTACTTGAGTCCCGCAACATGGAGAAAGCCGCCGAACTCGCCGGAGCCGACCGCCTGTGCGCCGAATTCGAGCGCATCGAGAATCTGCCGTCCGTTCGCTTCCACGATGCCGATGTCGCCCGCAAACGGTTGGACGGTACGAAGTGCCTTGAGCGTGACCGCGCCCTCCGGGATATCGGCGCGCACGTTGCCGCCGTTCATCATGGCGAAGTCACAGGCGCGTCCCTCCCGCATATTGGCATACCACAAGACGGCATCCGCCGCGAAATCGCCGGCCGAGCAACTCTCCTTACGTGCCAGCCGTTCGTTCGTGCCGGGACGGTAGGAACAGAGGGCGACAGGCGCCGAGGCGATTTTCACGCCGAGCTGGCGTTCCACGGCGTTGGAGAGATTCTTCTCCAGACGCTCGACCGTCGCGTCTTTCTCGCCGCGCGTGTAGATCGTGCCGGCCATGACGCACTTGCCGTCTTCCAATGTCAGGCAGCCCAGCAGTCCGAGGTAGCTACCGCTCTGGGTGAGAATCACGTCCTTTCCGGCGGCGTTGCGAACACGCGAGCCTGTGTATTCCGAGTGGGAGTGGCCGTCAATGAGCGCCACGAAGTTGGTGGTGTGCGCGATTACGTCCGTGGACATATACCCTGCGCAATCGGGGGAGATGCCCAAATGCCCCAGTACGATCGTATAGTCCGCGTGAGCTGCCGCCTCGTTCACCGCGTTTTGCACGGCGGCGTAGAGTGCCTCGCCGCGTTCTCCCGCGATGAAGTCGTACTCACGCCATTTGCCCGTGGGGTCGAGGAAGGTAGTGGGCTTTGCGGAGACGAGCGCGGTGGGCGTGGTCACACCGACGAACGCAACGCGCGACGTACCGCTCGTCACCACCGTGTATGCGGAGAAAACGAGATGTCCCGCGTCATCAGGAGATTTTCGCTGGATGAAGTTGCAACTGACCGTCCGGAACCGGGCGCTCCGCGCATTCTCAAACATGGCCGCAATGCCATAGTCGAATTCATGGTTGCCGAGCGTAGCCACCTTGTAACCGGTGGCGTTCATGATTTCGATCGCGCTACGCCCGGAATCGAATCCGCCCAAAGCCGTACCCTGTACGTAATCGCCCGCATCCACGAGGATCACGTTCTCACCCTCCGCCTCCAGTCGCGCCTTTTCGGCCGCAATTTCAGAGAATGCCACACGCCCGTCGTCGATATGTGTGTGGGTGTCATTGGTGTGAAGCACCACCACGCGCGATTTCGCCGCAAATCCGGGTAGCACCACTGCAAAAGCCGCTACAATCGCCAACCAGAAAGCTGTCAACCGATTTGAGTCTTTTCTCATGTTAATCATCCTTTCGCCATCATCATATCAAATTCCAACCGCCGAATCAATCTTCGAGCTGGGTGTCGCGTCCGAGCGGATCATACACATGTGGAACACGGACATGAATGCCCGCGCAGAGAATTGGCGTGACTGTCAAAAAAACTTTGGAAAATTATTCTCGCGGAGCGAATAGGTTCTTAGTACAATCTGTTTGTTTTTTGGATTTCTTACATGAAAGGTTTTGTCATGAATCATCATTCCGTTCCTTCGATCCTCTCCGCGTTGACACTTTCCGCGCTGGGAGCGACCGCGCAGGTCATTACGCCGCCGGAAATCCCCTGGCGCCCGATTCCGTGGATCGATACGGTTCCCAAGGAAAGCAACGACAAGCCCTGCACCGTCGATTCACTCGATGTGACGGCCAAGGTCAAGGGGCTTTTCTCCCGCGTTGACACCGTCATCACCCTGCGCAATCCGAACGGGCGCGTCATCTCCTGCCCGCTCCAGTTCCCGTTGCCGGACAACGGGACCGTCTGCGGGTACGCGCTGGAGATCAATGGGCAGCTGGTGGATGGTGTGGTCGTCCCGAAGGAGAAGGCGCGCGTCGCGTTTGAGACGGAACAGCGCAAGGGGGTCGATCCTGGACTCGTCGAGTCCGTCAAGGGCAATGTCTATCGGACCCGTGTCTATCCCGTTCCCGCCAACGGGACGCGCAAGGTCAAGGTCTCGTATGTCGCGCCGCTGCTCGTTTCCGGCGACGGCGCCGCACTCTCCCTCCCGATGCCGGACGTAACGCTGGCGAAACGTTCCGTCACCATCGAGGTCGCCGACAACGTGCAGACCGCGCCGATTCTCTCTGGACTTGGCGACCGCCGTTTCGAGCAGGCGGAGCGCGTCTGGCGCGTGTCGAGTACGGAGACAAATCTCGCCGTCCG
>JAFSTA010000013.1 GCA_017450695.1 Kiritimatiellia bacterium
CGTACATGAGCGCGTAGTGGTGCTCCCAGCCGTTCTCGATGACCTCCTTGCGGATGGCCTCGCAGCCGGCGTCGAACTTGATCTTGAGCGGATTGCCGCGCACGAAGAGGTCGGTGTCGAGGCCCGTGCCCGTGCAGACGAGCATGCGGTAGCCGTCGCCGTCGCGCTTCTCGCCGAGGCGGGCGAGCGTCACGCGGCCGCCCTTGAGCGGGAACTCGTCCGTGACGCCCTTCACGCCGCCGCCCTCCACCGTCGCGGAGCAGCGCAGCTCGGGCTGGAAGCCGGGCTTGCAGATTCCGCACGGCGCGGCGCCGCAGTGCCAGGTGACGCCGTAGTCGCCCTCGCAGATGATGAGGTCGCAGAAGAACGGCTTGTCTCCCGAAAGCTCCTGCCCGATGCGCATCATCACCGCGCCATAGACATCGCCCTCACAGGCGCAGAGGTGTCCGTGGTTCGTGAGGTGGCCCATCGTGGAGCAGACCGCGATGCCGTAGAACTCGTTGAGGATCACCTCGGGCCAGCAGCGCATGGCGAGCGTATCGACCATGAACTTCTTCTTGGTCTTGACGATCGCGCCGTAGAGGCGGACCGCCTTCTCAAACTGGTCGCCCCGCGGACCGTCGCTCGCGTGGCACGGCGCGTCCTCCAGCACCTCCTTCTTCGCCTGCTCCAGCTCCTCGGGGGTGAGGTTCTGCGCGACCGTGAACACCTCGTGTTCCGTGATGATCTTCACCTCGGGGCCGAGAAGGCGGCGCAGAAGCATTTCTGAACAGCAGCTCGTGTAGAAACCGGGTACGCGCCCGCCGATGAGGCCGATGCGCATACGCTTGAGGGCCTTCATCGTGCGTGCCACGTGGATCGCCTTCGTAAGCTGTTCGCCGGCTTCGGGCGTACCGGGCGAGGCATGGACATGGAAGTAGGGGATGTGAAGCCGATACATGTGGTGCGCGTTCATGTTCGCCGCGCAGAAGGAGTTGTTCTGCAGACGGCCGCCGTTCGGATCCGGTTCCTTCATCGACCAGAGGATGACGGGGATGTTTCCGAGACGCTGCGCGAACATCGGCGGCACCACGCCGAGCGAGAAGGTCATGAAGTGCGTGATGAGCATGTCGGGGCGGTCCTTCTCCCACTGATCCAGCAGTTCCACCGCCTCGTCTTCGAGGGTTAGCATGTGATCGGGCGCCATCACCTCAACCCCAGGCAATGTTTTCAGGAACGCGATCGCGTTCGTGCGCGCCGCTTCCAGCGTATCGTTTGTCCAGTTGACCTTGCTCAAGGGCAGATAACCGATTTTGAATGTGACAGGGTTCATGTTCGTTCACTCCACATGGTCGCGTTTGAAGAAGAATGCCCTCGCAACGAATACGGCTAGCGCCCCGAGAGCGAAAGTGCCGCCGAAAATCGCCATACCCGTCTGCAGCGAGTAGTGCTGTCCTACCCAGCCGAGAACAGCCGTGGCTGGGCAACCGATGAAAAATGCGCCGCAGAGGTAGAGTCCCATTGCCGCCGAACGGTAGCGCGGCGCGACGACATCGAACAGCCCGGCGTAGAGATTGCAGTCGAAGAACCCGCCGCCGAGTCCGAAGAAGAACATCATGACGCAGCTGAGCCACAGCGTGGGTACCAGCACCATAAAGGCCATCGTGGGCGCAGAGAGCGCCAGCCCGATCGCCATGATCGTAAGGCGGATACCGCGTCGTCTGGGAGAGAGCCGGTCGGAGGTGCGTGCGCCGATGGCGATGCCGATGAAGCTGCCGAGGTAGAACCAGAACACGGCATGGAACGCCGCCGACGCGGGCGTCAGCCCCCACGTCGTTTTTTCCTGCATGATCTTGGGCATCCAGGTACGGAAGCAGTTGGAGCCGAAGACGAGCATTCCGAACGCGAAGGTCAGCAACCAGGCCGACGGCTTGGCGGCGAACGCCTTGAAAGCGTCGATGAACTTCGGCTTGACCTCCTCGCTGTGAACCTTCAGCGCGGGCGTGTTACGCAGGAACACGGCCAGCACGACGATCCAGATAATCGCGATTCCGCCGAATAACCAGAACGAGATCCGCCAGCCGGAGGACGAGGTGCCGCCCAGCCAACCCGCGAGGACAGCCGAGACGAGGATGCCCACATAAAGGGCTGACTGGTAGATGGAAAGCGCCGTCGAGCGCGTCTCGGCATGGTACTGCGCGATGAGAGAACTCGCCGCTCCGGGGATCATGCATTGTCCGATACCGTTCATGAATCCGTACAGGATGAAGAACATCAGCATTGAGTCGGCGAAGCCCGTGAAGAACACGCTCGTGGAGAAGAGAAGCGTACCGATCACGATCACCCACTTGCGACGGAAGAAATCCGCCGCGATGCCGGCGAACGGCACCATGCAGCCGTAGGCAAAGAGGAAGTAGGTGCGCGAGAGACCGAGCTGGGTGTCGGTGGCGCCGTGCCCGGCGAGGTCTTGCTGGATCTGCGGCAGGGAGGCGTTGAACACCTGCCGCGCACCATGCATGAGAAAATACGTGACGGCCAGAAGCGCCAGCATCACCCACTTGTAGGTTGAGTCGTTCTTTTCTTCGAGAGTCATACGTACCTCTTCATTTTCCGGCATTCGACATCCAACAACCGACAATCCTTTGCCTTTCAGTCAGACAAAAACGCCTCCACCTCTGCCCGTGTCGGTGCGCTGGGGGGGCGGCCGGAAAGCCCCCGGCACTTGATGGCGGAAACGGCCGCGCCGAAACGCTGGCACTCCATCAGGTCGTGCGTCTCCAGCCAGCGGATCGCGAAACCCGTATGGAAGAGGTCGCCACACCCCGTCGTATCGACCACTTTCTCTACCTTGAACGCAGGGCACTTCACGAAATCCTTGCCATCGAAACACATCGATCCGCGCGCCCCCATCGTCGCTCCGCATACCGAAGGCCGGTACTTCGCCCATACCTGCCGGACGGCCTCTTCGGGGTCCGTAAGACCCGTCAGCTTGAGGATGAACTCCTCGGAACAGATCAGCAAATCCGCCAGCGGCAGCAGCTCGTTCATGCCGTCGCGATGCGTTCCGGCATCGTAGTTGACAAGTACGCCCGCCTCGCGCGCCACCTTCGCGGCGGCGATCGCCCCCGCCGCGTTGTGTCCGTCGAGATGCAGCACCTTTGCCGTCGCGACGGCTTCGGGATCGATCTCGTTCGCCGTCAGCTCGTCCAGTCCTTCGCGCGTCCACACGCACGAACGTGCGCCCGTGCTTTCCTCTATCCAGAGATACGCAATCGCGCTCGTCGCGCCGGGACGGATTTTCACCATCGACGTATCGACTCTTTGTCGGGCGAAGTCATCGAGGATCATCCGTCCATCGGCATCGTCGCCCACCGTCCCGACGAATGCGGCGGAGAACCCGAGCGATGCCGCGCAGACCGTCGAATTCGCGGCGGGGCCGCCCCCCATGATTGCGTGGGAAATCACCCTCACCTTCGTGTCATGCGGAATGAACGGCACCGTGGCGAGGTGGTCGTTCGAACAGAATCCAAGACCGATGTATTCAAAATGCGTCATCATCTTTTTGATCAACCACACCTTTTGCTTGCCGATTTGTTTCTACGAACGTATCGAAGATAAAGGCTGATTGTCCTTCTCCCCCTTCGGGACACCCGCCCTCAAGGGTTGAATTCAGTCTAGCAAAGGGCATCCCCACGGCGCAAGCAAAATCGTCATGGATTGGCCGTGCGCTTTACGCCGCCCGAGAAACAGAAAGTGGAAAGGCAACCATTCCCGTTTGGCTGGTTTACCACGTTTATCCAACTTACCACGCTAGACCTGTCAGTTTACGCTTGTTCCTCTTGAAAGATGGGCGTAGAATGAGGGGCAGCAAAGGAGTGAGCAGATGATACAGTCGATTTCGGATGAAGTGTGGGCATTTGATTGCGAATGGGTACCGGATATTCGTGCGGGACGTTTGATTCTCGGTCTGCCTGAAGATTGTCCGGCAGAAGAGGTGTTGAAACAGATGTGGGTTGCGGGCGGCGCGACGCCGGAAAACCCGCAGCCGTTCCTGAAAACGATCTACTGTCGGATTGTCTCGATCGCGATGGTGATTCGCCGTCGCGCGAAGGATGGTTCCGTTCGTCTCTTTCTGCAGGCGTTGCCGGAAAATCCGGATGATTCGTCCCAGGACGAGCCGTATATTCTCCGCCGCTTTCTGAATGACGGCGTTGCGAAGCATGCTCCGCAACTGGTCGGGTACAACTCCCGCAATGCGGACATCCGGATTTTGACGCAGCGCGCATTGGTCAACGGATTGCCCCAGCCGGAGCTTTGCCGTCGCCTTGCGCTGAAACCCTGGGAAAGCACGGATATTGACCTGATGGAATTCGTCGCGGGATTTGGAAAGTCTTACTCCGTTTCGCTGAACGACATTGCGCGGCTCTCCGGCATTCCCGGAAAACTGGATATGACGGGGTATGACGTTTGCGCTGCCTGGTACAGGGGAGATCGAAAGAAGATCGTGGAGTATAATTGCTTTGATGCCCTGACCACCTATCTGGTATGGGTGCGCCTCTGCCTCTTCTGCGGCAAGTTCTCGCGCACTGACTACGACGAGGAACAACGGCGCGTTCGCCAGTTGATTCAGGATGAGATCGAAAAAGGGCAGGATTATCTGCAGACCTTCCTCGACGCCTGGGACGAACTACAACAAAAGCTGGGTGGGCACGAGTAGGGGATGGGTAATGCCGTTCGTGCGCGGCATGTATGCCCCGCTACCGAGCGAGGACGCCTTTGCGCAGAGACCTTCGTGGCCGAGCGCAATCGATTGTACCGTATCGCCTAAATTCCTCCGTTGGACAATTTGAAAACCACGGAATACACGGAGTGCACGGAATACGCGGATGGGAAAACGTTTCTTTTCCGTGTCTTCCGTATCCAAAACGACTGCCGGGAACAGGATTCTATTCGGTTGTACCGATCACCGTTTGGGTGAATGGTCTCCCGTCCCCCAATTCTCGCATCTTGTTTCGAAAAGCCTTTGTTTTCGACACTTTCTCTGCGCCCTCTGCCGGGACTCTGCGTAAGAACCAAACGAGGAATCTGGGTTCAAACAAGACAACGGTGGACACGGTTGCTTCTGCTCCTTTCTTTACCCCTTTGTTCTTGCCTTCTGCCTGCTTCCTTCGGCCTTTCTTTCGGCGCCCGCATTTTTTCATTGACTTCCAGTGTACTTGAAATGGTATAGTATTCGCGTTTGGTTGATTCATCTAAGGAGGTTTGTTATGGCTTGTTTTATTGTTCCCGCTTTGGAAGCGGCGGCGGTTACGGTCTTGAAGAAGATCATTGAGAAGAAAGAGGCGAAGGCCGTTCAGGTGCCGACCCCATCGAACGGGGCGGAGCTTGCCGTCGAGAAGATTCCTTTCTCCCGCAAGTTGGGGTGGCTCACGAATCTGCTGTGGGGCGGTTCCGCGCTGCTGGCTTTCGAACATGTCTGGCACGGCGAGGTGGTCCCTTGGTTCCCGTTCCTCACTGCGGTGCAGGAGGGACCCGAGGCCGTCTCGGATATGCTGGGCGAGATGGCAACCGCCGGCGTGACGATGGCTGTGCTCGTGACTGTCGTTTGGTTCGGTCTGGTTGTCGTCTCTTCCGTATTCGAGAAGCGCGTGCGTCACGCCGCGGAAGCGGCGAAGTAACTCGCCGGTTGGATGGACTTGATTTCAAGGAGCTTCTATGACTCTTTTGATTACTGTGTTTGCAGCCTTGGCAGCGACCGCGATTTGGTACTGCTCGGAACCCGCCCGTCGTTTGCGGATCGGTTTCCTCAGCCTGATGTTCTGGGGCGCGTCCCTCATGTGGCTGGTTGACGCCGTCTTCGAATATGCGGAACTGCATGAAAAGTTCTTCACGCCGGCCGCTCCCGACATGCTGAACGACGCCTATCTGGGAGTCTCGGTTGTCGCGCTCGGGTTGGTGATCTGGCTCGTGACGGTCTTGGTGAAGGATCCGAACGGCGTGGTCAAGGCCGCCCTGTTCGGGAAAAAAGCCAACCTGTGACGCTGGAGACTTTTTTCCGCGAGAACAGCCGTGTCGCCGTCGCGTTTTCGGGCGGGGTGGATTCGTCCTATCTGCTCTATGCGGCGTTGCGATGCGGCGCGGTCGCGCACGGGTATTATGTGAAGACCGCGTTCCAGCCGCAGTTCGAGCTGGATGACGCCTTGCGTGTGGCGCGCGAGATCGGCGCGGACGTTTCCGTCCTGCCTGTCGATGTCCTTTCCGATGTAACCGTTGCCGCCAACCCCCCCGACCGTTGTTATCACTGCAAAAAGCGGATCTTCGGCAAAATTGCCGAGGCCGCGCGGGCGGATGGTTTCGATGTCCTGTTGGACGGTACCAATGCGTCGGATGACCCGGACGACCGTCCCGGTATGAGGGCGTTGCGGGAACTGGCCGTCCGCTCTCCCTTGTGCGAGTGCGGGCTTACGAAGGCGCGCGTGCGAGAGTTGTCGCGGGCGGCGGGGCTCTTCACCTGGGACAAGCCTGCCTACGCTTGTCTCGCCACGCGAATCCCTCCTGGCACGGCGATCACGCGCGGCGCGTTGGAACGGACGGAGGCGGCGGAGACGTTTCTCACCTCGCTCGGTTTTTCGGATTTCAGGATTCGACTGTACGGCGATGCGGCGCGTATCCAATTGCCGGCCGATCAACTGGAACGGGCACTGGCGTTCCGTCCGCAGATCGTCGAAAAGTTGAAAGGACTATACTCCGCTGTACTTCTCGATTTGGAGACCCGTGGATGAAAAGTGAAACGAAAGAGCTTTTGCAAGCCGTGCGGGACGGCACGGTTTCGGTTGACGACGCCCTGCTGAAACTCAAGACACAGCCGTTCGAGGATATCGGGTTCGCGAAAGTCGATCTGCACCGGAAAATCCGTCAGGGTGTCGGCGAGGTGGTTTACGGGGCCGGCAAGACGGCAGAACAGATCGAGGCGATCGTTCGGAAACTGCGCGGGAACGAACAGGGGGCGATCCTCATCACGCGGCTTTCCCCGGACAAGGCGGCGTCGCTCCGCGCCACGGTTCCGTCGCCCTTCACCTATCACGAAACGGCGCGTCTCGCCGTTGTCGGCGAACCGCCACCGCCGGATGGAATCGGCAAGATTGCGGTTGTCACCGGCGGAACGAGCGATCTGCCCGTCGCCGAGGAGGCGGCTCTGACGGCGGAAACACTCGGAAACGAGGTGGTGCGCATCTATGACGTCGGGGTCGCCGGACTGCACCGGCTCCTCGCCCATTCGAGCGAGATCATGCGTGCGAGCGTGATTATCGCCATCGCGGGCATGGAAGGCGCGCTGGCGAGCGTCGTGGGAGGACTGTCCGACTGCCCGGTCATCGCCGTTCCGACCAGCGTTGGATACGGCGCATCCTTCCACGGACTTTCCGCTCTGCTCTCGATGCTCAACTCGTGCGCCAGCGGCGTTTCCGTCGTGAATATCGACAACGGTTTCGGCGCGGGATACCTGGCCAGCATGATCAACCACATGGAGGCAAAGAACGGAGGGAATCAGGCATGAAAACATTGTATCTGGACTGCGGTATGGGGGCGGCCGGCGATATGTTGGCGGCAGCTTTGCTCGAACTTTTCCCTAAGCCCGATGAGGTGGTCGCAGAATTGAACCGTCTTGCCATTCCCCGTGTACGGTTCCTGCGGGAAACCGTGCAGAAGTGCGGCATCACGGGAACGCACCTCTCGGTTCAGATCGATGGCGAGGAAGAAGGCGAACCGCACGACCGTCATCAGGACCACCATCATCATCAGGGCCACGATCACGGTGGGGCGGATCACCATCACGAGCATTCCCATCACCATCATCACGGAATGCAGGAGATCGAGTCGATCGTCGCCGGTCTGCACCTGCCGCCCCCCGTGGAAAAGAACGTGCTTGCGGTTTATGGTCTGATCGCGGACGCGGAAAGCCGTGTCCACAACAAACCGGTGACGGAAATCCACTTCCACGAGGTCGGGGCGATGGATGCGATTGCCGACATCACGGCGGTCTGCTATCTGCTCGACAAGTTGAATCCGGCGCGGATCGTCGCCTCCCCGGTTCATGCGGGAACGGGAACCGTCGCCTGTGCCCACGGGATCCTGCCTGTTCCCGCACCTGCCACCGCCCTGCTCCTGCAAGGTGTCCCGATCTACGGCGGCAGGATTCAGGGGGAACTCTGCACACCCACGGGCGCGGCGCTGTTGAAACGCTTCGTCCACGCATTCGGCGAGATGCCGGTCATCCGCACGGCCGCCATCGGGTACGGCATGGGGAAGAAGGACTTTCCGCAGGCGAACTGCCTGCGCGCGATTTGGGGGGAAACGGAAGACGAGACCGAATTTGTTCCGGAACTCTCCTGCAATCTCGATGACATGACCGGCGAGGCGGTCGCGTTTGCGGTCGAACGCCTGTTCGAGGCGGGGGCGCTGGAAGCCTACACCGTCCCCATCGGCATGAAGAAGTCGCGCCCCGGCATTCTCCTGCGCGTACTGTGCAGACCGGAAGACCGCGAGAAGATCGTCGCCCTGATCTTCCGGCACACCACCACGAACGGAATACGGGAAACCGCGACGCGCCGCTATGTGTTGGACCGCACCATCGAAACCGTGCAGACGGAATACGGCGAGATCCGCCGCAAGACCGTCTGCGGTTACGGCGTGACGCGCAGCAAGTACGAGTACGAGGATCTTGCGCGCATCGCGAGAGAACGGGGAGTCTCCATGTACGAGATTCGTCCATGCACGGAACGGAAGTACTGATCAGAGAATGTCAAAACCACAGAGAAAGGAAAGGTAGAGATGAAACGGAACAAGCGGGAATTTCATGTTTGGATGGCGGCTGTTGCCGTGATGGCGGCAATGTGCGTTGTGCCCACCGTGCGGGCGGAGAGTGATGCGGCGCGGATGGGAGCGACGGCGATGAACCCTGGTTCGCGCCTCGGGGGTGTCGAGAGAACGGACGGCGGCGCCTTCCGGGTGTTGATCTACGGAAACTCGATTGCGCTTCACGGTCCCAAGGCGGACATCGGATGGACGAACAACTGGGGAATGGCGGCAAGTGCGCCCGAAAAGGATTTCGCCCATCTCGTTGTTGCAGGGCTGGAGCAGAAACGCGGCGAGAAGGCTGACTTCCGCATCCGCAATCTCGCGTTTCTCGAACGGAACTTCACCACGGAGATCGCCACCGTGGCTGAGATCGCGGCGGACGCGAAATGGGCGCCCGATTATGTGGTGATTGCGATCGGCGAGAACGTGGCGGGGATCGATGCGTCGAACGCGACGGCCTATCGCCGTTTCCTCGCCGACCTTGCGCGTCCGTTTGCCGCCAGCCCGAAGCGCCCGAAGATCGTGATGCGTTCCCCGTTCTGGATGAACGCGGCTAAGGCGAAGTGTACGGCAGAGGCGGCTGCGGATGTCGGTGCGGTGTATGTCGATGCCGGGCAACTCGGATTCAAAAACGAAAACAAGGCCATCGGGCTTTTCCGCCACGGTGGCGTCGCGAACCATCCTGGCGACCTCGGTATGCGTCGTCTCGCCGACCTGATCCTTGCTGGTTTCGAAACGAGTCCTTGCCGGTAAGGTCAAGGTTGGGGGGGTAGGTGGTTGGGCAATCGATTGCCGTCGATCGCATTCGATCGCGATCGATTATTCCCTACTGCCTTCTTCTCAGCTGGCGACACCGGCCAATCCGCCGCAAATTGCCCAGGTGACGATCCAGCCGTAGATGAGGCAGAGAATGACTTTCAGCAGGACGCCGAAGAGAAAACCGAGGAAGGAACCGATGGCGGATTTCGAGGCTGTGCGGAGTTCGCGTCCGCCGATCAACTCGCCGAGAAACGCGCCGGTGATCGGTCCGAGAATCAACCCGATCGGGGCGAAGAAGAGTCCGATGGTCGCGCCGAGGCAACTGCCGAAACTCCCCCAACGGGAACCGTGAAACTTCTTCACGCCCCAAGAGGTTGCCATGAAATCCAACAGATTGACGATGACCAAGGCGACACCCGCCCAAATCAAGAGACGGTAGGGGAGCGCATATTGGGTTGGCATCAACGCCCACAAACCCGCATACGCCAAGGCGGCTCCGGGCAGGATGGGGATAAAACACCCAATCATACCCAGCAGGATCGCAAAGTAGGCGAGGATAATCCAAGCAGATTCCATAATCGAGTGTCAAGCCAAGTACGCGGTAAAGCCGGTTCGGTGTGTTACGAGCGGAAAGGAAACGACGAAATCGACTTGATTCCTGAAATGCGCAACCATGTGTCGTGTTTATGCAGAGGAGTTCATCCGTCGGGGAATGTTGAACATGAGGGTAACTTTTGTTTTACCTCACGCAGTGGCGCGGAGCCACCGAGGGAGGGGGCGCCCCGTCACGACCATAATGCTGAAGATGCGTAACCGACCAGCGTATAGGCAAACGCTAGAGACTCTAGGAATTCTAGAACTTCTAGTCATTCTAGACGGTGCGCAGCGGGCAAACCACCCAACCACCCAACTACCCAATTTACACACATCGGCGGAGCGGCAGAAGCCGCCCCGCCGATCAAGACGCGCTGTTATGCGTCTTGTCCGAAGAAAGGGGCCGTTACTTCGAGGCCTTGATGCGGTCCCAAGCCTTGTTGTAGAGTTCCAGCACCTCGGGCTTGTTGTCGAAACCGCGCAGAACCTGGCCGCGCTTCATCACCTCGTCATCCGGGATGATACGCTTGCGGTAATCCTCGTCCAGCAACGCGATGGCGGGACCGACGGGGTTCGGACCACAGATGTACTCCATGTTCTCCTTGGCGACCTCCGGCTCGTAGATGTAGTTGATGAACGCATACGCCAGGTCGATCTGCTTGGCGTCCTTGGCAATCACCATTTCGTCGAACGAGATGGAGAATCCCTCCTTGGGAAGCGCGAATCCGATGTCCTCGCGCGGCTTCACACCCTCTTCCTCGTCGCCGACGATCAGTTGAATGACGTCGGTGGAGTAGCCGTGTCCGAGAAGGATCGCGCCGGAGGCGACTTCCGTCTTGTAGCTCTCGGCGTCAAACTTGCGGATGTTCTCCTTCCACTTCAAGACCTGTTCGACGGCTTTGTTGATCTCGTCGGGATTGGTCGAGTTAACGGAGAAGCCCAGCGACATCAGGCCCGCGCCGATGACCTCTCGCTGGTCGTCCAGCAGGGAGATCTGTCCCTTGAGGGCGGGGTTGGCGAGGATACTCCACGTGTTGGCGTCCGCGTCCTTCGGGAGCTTTTCCTTCAGGTAGGCGAACCCCGTGTAGGTGACCGCGTACGGCACGTTGTAGGTGAACTCCGAATCGACGATCTGTCCCGCGAACTCCTTCGCGAAGTTCTTGCGGACATTGGGGATTTTGGCGTGGTCAAGCTTTTGGACCATGCCTTCGGAGACCATCGTGCCGATCTGGTAGGAAGAAGGCATGATGATGTCGTAACCCGTCGCGCCAGCCTTCAGCTTGGCGTACATGGTCTCGTTGGAGTCGAAGGTGTCGATGACGATCTTGCAACCGTTCTTTTCCTCGAACCCTTTGATCACTTCCGGCGCGATGTAATCGGACCAGGTGTAGATGTGGAGTTCAGGCTTTTGCGGGCCGCATCCCGCGATGACACCGAGTGCGAGCGCAACGCCCGCCAGGGATTGAATGGACTTCATTGCTTTGTTCCTTTCTGTTTTGTTGTTTCTTCACGACCCCCCAGCGGGGCGGTGAACCGAAAGCTATGCCGTGCGCCCCATCCGGCTCGGGGTCTGGCTACGCGAGATGATGCGCGTCAGCCCCACGAGGAGGCAGGTCGCGATCAACATCACGGTGGAAAGCGCGAAAACGGCGGGAAGATGCTTGGAGTGCTTGACCATCGAGGAGACGTAGGTCGGGAAGGTGTTCGTTCCCGCGCCGTTGACGAACGCCGTGATCACCACGTCGTCGATGGAGAGCGTGAACGCCAATAACCCGCCCGCGATGATCCCCGGCATGAGGATCGGCAGCTCGACCTTGAAGAAGGTATAGACCGGCCCCGCGCCCAGATCGTAGGCGGCCTCGACAATCGCGTGGTCGAAGTCTTGCAAACGAGCCAAGACCGTCATCACCACGTAGGAGACGCAGAAAGTGATGTGGGCGATCAGGATCGTCCAGAAACCGCATTCCACGCTGCACGCCACGAACAGCATGAGCAACGAGATACCGATAAGGATATCCGGCATGACGAGCGGCGTATAGACGAGCGCGTAGTGGACGGTCTGCAACCGACTCTTCCAGCGGTGCAGAGCCAGCGCGGCCGTCGTGCCGAGGATGCAGGAGGTGAGCGTCGCGAGTCCCGCGATCTCCAGAGAAAGCCAGAAGCTGTCGAGCAGGCTGCGCATGCTGTGCGCACCCGTGAAAATCTGCTTGTACCACTTGCAGGTGAAGCCGAGAAAACGACCGTCCGTGTCGAAAAAACGCATCGAAAGGCCGTCCGGACTGAACCCGTAGGCGATGACCAGCACGATCGGGATATAGAGGAAGAGAAGGACGAGCGCCAACACCAGCGGCGCGAAGAGGGATTTTTTCATGATGCCGCCTCCATCGTTCGGGCTGTCGCCGCCTTTTCCTCGTCCAGCCTTTTCTGCTCGCGGGCCTTCTGCCGGGACTGCCACCAGACGGTCAACGCCAACGGCAGCATCACCGAGACGGCCATCACGGTCGCCAGCGCGGACGCATGCGGGATGTTGCGGTTCTGGATCGCCCGCATGAAGATCTTGTTGCCGATCAGTACGCAGTTCGTTCCGCCCAGCATCTGGGGAATGACGTAGGAACCGATCGCGGGAATGAAGACCATCAGTACCGCCGAGACGATACCCTGACGGATGCAGGGGATGAAAATCTTGCGGAAGGCGTAGAAGCTGTTCGCGCCGAGGTCGCGCGCGGCCTCGATCAACGAGAAGTCGAACTTCTCCGCCGCCGAATAGATCGGCATGATCGCGAACGGCAGGAACGAATAGACGGAGACCAGCACCACCGCCATCTCGGAATCGAGGATCGTCGCGTTCGTGGGATCGAACACGCCCGGCGTCGCGAGGCCGAGCGCCACCAGCGTGTTCTGCAGGAACGCGGGCATCGCGTGGAACAGCCTGTCCCCGAACTGGCAGAAAGCACAATACCATTCCTGCAACAAGCCGTTCGGGTGCAACATCGTGCGCCATGCGAAGACACGCACGACAAAACTCGTCCAGAACGGCAGCATGATCGTTCCCGCCACGGCCGCGCGCCATTTCTTGTCAAGCCGCGCAATCGCGTAGGCGCACGGCAGCGCGAGCAGGATGCACCACAGCGTGACCTTGAACGAGATCCGCAAGGTGCGCCAGATGATCGTCGGATAGTCGGGATCGACCAGCGCCCGCCAGGTATCCAGACTCCACTGCTCGGCGACGCCGCCGTTCGGGGTGTGTCCGTGGAAGGTGAAGGAAATGACGATCAGCGTGGGAATGGCAAAGAAGAGAGCCAGCCACAAAAAGGATGGCGCGGTGACGAACCACTCCGACCAGAAAGTGCCAGTTTTCTTTTTCATTTTCCGTTGGGGTCCTTCGGCGCGTCGGGAGGCGTCTGCACCAGCCCCGCGTCGGATTCGGAGAAGTTTTCAATCATGTACCCGTCATCGGGATGCCACCACATGAACACCTTGTCGTTCCAGGTGATCGGTTCCTGGTCGAGCAGGAACCGGGAGTGCGGCTTGAGGGCGGAGACGCTCCGGCCCGCGCTCTTGATCCAGTACTTCGTGTACACGCCCTGGTAGATGACGTCCGTCACCTCGCTCTGGAAGACGTTGATGCCCGCGCCTTTCTCGGGCGGCGGGGGACTGAGCGTGACGCGGATCTTTTCGGGGCGCACGGAGAGGTGTACGTTCTGCCCCACCGCGAGCTTGCGGTCGTTGAACGCGCTGATCGCGCCGAAGCCGGGACACTGGATGGTGCAGTAGTCTCCTTCCGCCGCGACGATCTCGCCCTGGAAGAAGTTGGTGTCGCCGATAAACGCGGCGACGAAACTGGAAACGGGCGCCTCGTAAATCTTCGCGGGCTTGTCGAGCTGTTCCACCCGTCCGTGGTTCATTACCGCGATGCGGTCGGAAAGACTCATCGCCTCCCCCTGGTCGTGCGTCACGTAGATAAAGGTGATGCCGACCTGATCGTGGATGATGTCCAGTTCCATCAACATGTGCTGGCGGAGTTTGAGGTCGAGCGCGGCAAGCGGTTCGTCGAGCAACAGGACCTGCGGATGGTCAACCAACGCGCGCACGATGGCGACACGCTGCTTCTGCCCGCCCGAAATCTGCGTGGGGTACTTGTACGCGTGATCCTGCATTCGGATCATTTCCAGCATGTTATCGACGGACTCCTTGATCTTCTCCTTCGGCACATGGGCGACGCGCAGGGAGAAGGCGATGTTCTCGCGAACCGTCATCGTGGGAAAGAGCGCGTAATTCTGGAAGACCGTATGGACACGCCTGAGGTTGGGGGACAGTTCCGTAATGTCCTTCCCGTCAAGGTAAATATGGCCGCTATCCGGCTGTTCAAAGCCACCAAGCATCCGCAGGAGCGTCGTCTTGCCGCATCCGCTCGGTCCAAGGAGCGAGAAAAACTCGCCCTTCTGGATTCCAAGAGAAACATTGTCCACAGCTGTCAGCTGGCCAAACCTCTTGGACACCTTGTCGATCACTAGAAAATCGGACACCTCATAATCCCCCTGTCAGTGGAGTGAATCGCCACAAAAAGTGAGTAAAAAAGCTAGATAAAAATAGGAAAAAGAGGGGGGGGTGTCAATCCGAAATTGAAAAAATTTTCACGGCCTCGCCGCGCAGCTGTTCAGCATTGCCGTCGCGATCCATCCTAGCAAGGCTACGGAAGACAAGCTGGGACGCGACCTGGCGCCGCGCGAGTCACACACGTCCCGTGTTTCTTATCTCATGACGATTGCCGGTGACCGGCAAGGCGGACGAGCACGTCCCTATCGAATGGTCGGTATCGATGTCTCGACGTGCCCGCCAGGTGCCGCAACGAACATGTTGTTCTCCACTGTCGCGGAAGATATCCGGCCACGTATGTCGAAGAACGGTAACGGCATCCCCATCCTGTTGATCGCCTTGCAGTCACGTACCGTCAGGCGATCCACCTTCGCATCCTTGTCGATGCGTATGGTCGCGACGGGAATGTTACGTTCGTCTCGGCTCAGGTTGCGGATCGTAAGCGAGCCGACATCTACCGGCCCCTGCACCCAGATCGGCGGGTAGTTCGTGCGCGAATTCTCGCCGATCCCCTCCGGCGAGAACACCTTCGCGGCGAACACGTCCGAGATCACGATGTCGTCGAAGCACCCGCGGGGCCTCTTCGGGAAGAAGTGCGTGAGGCCAACCGCGTACGTGTAGAAGTTCCCGTGGACGTTGCGCACCGTCACCCGCTTCAGCTCGGCGCCCGTCGAGAGCATCCGGACCGCGCTGTGGCAGTAGTCGGCGTACACGCCGTCGATGTCCACATCGGTGATTGGTCCCTCCTCCTGCGCGCACTGACCGTCGTTCGCGTTGAGCGCCACGAGGTCGTCGAAGCACGTCCCGCGCAGGTTGGAGATCTTGCCGTGGTGGCAGTGTCCGTCGAAGTGGACGCCGTCGAGGTTAAGCGGAATCGGGTTCCATGTGGTGTAGTCGAACGTGACATCGTCAACAAGGAAGTAGGATGTCTTGCAGAACGCGATGCCGTAGGATGTCGGGTTGCGCACCGTCACGCCGCGCACGGTCATCCCTTCCACGTTCGAGAACCTCATGTCCATGCCGAAGAAGAAGGTGTTTTCGTGGCGCTCCGGCATGGGCGACGGCCGGGGCGGCTTCAGCCTCCCGTACTGCTGCGGATTGGGCGACTGGTCGGTATTCGCCATGTCCCAGATGCCGCCCGTGAGCGCGATGCGCCTGTCCGATCCACCCACATAGCCGCGGTTCTCGATCATGGGGCAGTCCGACTTCGGCGCAAGCCTGATCACGGAGAAGCGGTCGAGGCGCAATTCCTGGCCAGACCCGATCTTCAGTGTCCGGGAGATCAGATAGTGCTTCGCCGGGGGCGGCAGGTACACGCAGCTCGCGCCGTTGTCCAACCGCGCTTGGATTGCCGCCGTGTCGTCGGAGACGCCATCACCCACCAACGGCGGCAACGCGGCCATACACCAGCATCCCGCCAACACCAGGGCGATCGCGGCAACGATTGTGACTCTTCTCTTGTTCATGTCCTGTTTTCTCTTGGAACTGCAACGTAATTGAATCAAAGCCTATCTTCCCTCCACCGCAAGCCGCGCATTCTCCTGTCTCTTGCCTTCAGCGGCAATCGTCATGAGACAAGAGACAGGAAACGAATCTGAGTGGCGCGGCATCAGGTCGCGCCCCGACGGGCAGCCGCACCTTCATGACCTGGCGGCCCGCAACACCGCCCACCAACCAACTACCCAACCAGCCACCAGCAGGCGTTATTGGAGATGCAATGCCTCTTTGACCGCAGCACCGAATGCCTTGGACATGGTTTCCATGCCGAGGTCATTCGGGTGGCAGCCGTCCACCGTGCCTTCCATGTCTCCGGGATACATGTGATCCTTCGGGAGGTACACGAGGTTCTTCCATCCCTCGCCCACGAGCTTTTTGTAGAGGGCGCGGATGCAAAGGTCTTTGTCGCTGGGACCATTGCAGTACACGTCGCACGCCTCAGCCATGATGATCGGCACGTTCGGGCGCTTGGCGCGCAGGTTGCGGATGAACGGCTCGTAATTCTCATCGACGTTGCGTCCCGGACGTTTCGCCCCGGTGGACATACCCATATTCCAAAGGCAGTCCAGCACATAGCAGCTCGCGTCGATTCGGGCGAGGTGCTCGCTCATCTCGAACTCCATCACGCCGGAACCGGAGAAGCCGAGCCCCACCACCGGAACGTCGAGGTCACGCCCGACGCGGTTTACGAATGCGAGTCCCGGACGTGAGCAGCAGCCGCCGTGCGTGATTGACGTGCCGTAGAACACCACCGGCTTCTCGATTCCGCTCTTGCGCGGGCCGAGCGACTCCAGGTTCGCGTTTTTGTCGATCCCGAGCGTGAAACTGCGGATGCCGTTGTAGAGCGGCAGGTTCACGAGGCAGGGGGTTCCGGGCGTCCACGGAATCGTGAGTGAACCCCCGTCTGCGCTGTGGATACGCCCCGTCTTCACGTAGAACCAGCGCCCCGCCTTTTCATCGAAGCGGTACACATCGATCCCGCTCATGCCGGTGGATGGCATGTGGTCCATCGAAAGCCCCTTGTTGTAGGGAACCCACTTGAAGCGGAGCTGTTTGGAGTCGGTCTTGAAACGGAAGAGCATTCCGGAGGTGTGGTGTTTCATCGAGCGGACGCCACCGTTCACCTTCGTCGTCACGTTGGACGGCAAACGGTCGTAGTAATGTTCCGTATCGTTGAAGGCTCGTCCTTCCAACGGCAGGTGCTTTCCGTCGATCCACTTCACGCCGTCGTTGCTGATGACGGCGTTCTTCTGTGCCATCGCCGGATCCCACTTGCCGATCTCGCTCTGCTGCGCATACGTGATCGCCGCTACGGCAACACAGATGCCCGCCCACGCCAATTTCCTCATAACCGTTCTCCTTCTCTCGATGTTCCCTTGTTCATACGGATGTGGTGTCCCTCTCGCGCCGCGCCCCTCGCGCAGTCCCGACCAGACTTCCAACCTGTGAAGTGTTAGCCTAGCACAAAGCTTTCCCCTCGACAAGTATCAAGTTGGAGGGCGGCTCGCGCTGCCAGCTGAGAAGCTGAGAATCTGAGAAGCGGGAAAGAATGCAGTAAGGAATCATCGATAGCGATCGAAGGCTATCGATTGCAATCGATTGCCGAACCACCGAACCACCCCACCACCGAACCACCCCACCACCCAACCACCGAAACCACCTAAGACGGCACATAGATTGACTCTTGAGTTTGCGCCGGAAAACCGTTACAATGGAAGTCGTTACAGGCTGGAGGTGGATTACGGAAACGAAACAGGCGAGAGATTCTTGGAAGAGCAAGATCGGCGTGATCTTGGCGGCGGCGGGCAGCGCTGTCGGAATCGGTAATTTTCTGCGTTTCCCCGGCGTCGCGGCGCAGAACGGCGGCGGCGCGTTTATGATTCCGTACTTTGTCTCGTTTGTTCTGATCGCCCTGCCGCTCTGCTGGGTCGAGTGGACGATGGGGCGTTACGGCGGCATCTTCGGTCGCGGTACCTCCCCGGCCGTTTTCGATCGTCTGGGGGGCGGCAAGCGGAAGTGGCTGAAGTATCTGGGTGTGCTCGGCGTGAGCGGTTCTCTCGGGATCGACTTCTATTACATCTATGTGGAGTCCTGGACGTTGGGGTACACGGCTTTCTCCCTGACGGGGAAGTATGCGGGAATGAAATCGCCGGATCAGGTCGGCGCGTTCCTGTCGAGTTTCCTGAGCGGGAGCGGGGAGTATTTCCACAGCATTTGGCCGTTGTACATTTGTTTCCTCGTCACCTTCTTCTGCAACTTCTGGGTTTTGTACCACGGCGTGAGCAAGGGGATTGAGCGGTTCTGCAAGATCACCATGCCGCTCTTGTTCATCCTCGCCGTGATTCTGGTGATCCGCGTTTTCACGCTCGGTGCGCCGTACCGTCCGGAGTGGAGTGTGAACGGTGCGCTCGGATTCCTGTGGAATCCCGACTTCTCGATCCTCAAGAACGGGAAGGTGTGGCTGGCGGCGGCAGGGCAGGTCTTCTTCTCCACGTCGGTGGGGATCGGCGTGCTGATGACATACGCGACCTATCTCAAGCCGAAGGACGACATCCTGCTTCCCGCGACCTCCGCCTGTTTTCTCAATGAGATGGCGGAAGTGGTGCTGGGCGCTTCCATCGTGATCCCCGCCGCGTTCCTCTTCTTCGGGCCGGCGGATACGCAGACGGCGATTGCGGGCGGGACCTTCGGTTTGGCATTCCGGACCACGCCCTTGATTTTCAACAGTATGCCGTGGGGCGGTCTTTTCGGTTTCCTCTGGTTCCTCTTGCTGTTCATCGCCTGCGTGACCAGCTCCGTCTCGATCCTGCAACCCGGCATCGCGTTTCTGGAGGAGGAGTTCCACTTCTCCCGCAAACGGTGCGTCCTCTGTATCGGCGCGCTGGTTTTCGCGGTTGCCCACTTGGCGATCTTCGGCGACGGCGTGGTCGATGTGATGGATTTCTGGTTCAGCGAGTTCGGCCTCCCGATGTTCGGGTTGATTGAGGCGCTGGTGTTCGTTTTCATCTTCGGCAAGACCCGGGGATGGGAGGAGATGACGCGGAATTCCGCGATTCGCCTGCCCCGTTTCTTCCGTCCGATCGTCTTCGGCGTCATGCCGCTTTTCCTCGCGACGATCTTGATTACGTGGCTGGTTTCAGACGGGTGGCAGAAAGTCCTCATGCTGAAGCGGGGGGCGGATGGACATCTCGTCTCGCTCTATACCCCTTCGCAGCTTCCTTGGGTGATCGCGACCACGCTCGTGGTACTGGCCACCACCGCCGGCTTCTGCTGGCTGATCCGTCTTGCCTGGAAGTCTCCCCAGCATCGGGAGTGACGTGCCGGCTATTGCCGCGTAACCGCGCGACGGTTCTCATCCGGCTCGCGGTTGCGAGCGTCCCGATCCAAAAATGTCGCCAATAACTTTTTTGATGTTCGGTGCTTGACAGCGAATGTAAGATAGCGTAAGATAATGCTTATGGTTTGCGGGGAAAAGGTTTTCCCGCATTCGTATTGGGGCCGCTCCTACGATTGTCGTGACGAGTTGACTTAGGCGGGATTGCCTACGAAAGTGAAAATTTGCCATGGTTTTCCACTTGCGCCAAATGAAGGAGAACATGGTCGCATACACAAAAGGATGAGTTAGCATGGACATCTACGTTGGCAATCTTTCCTACTCGACGAATGACGAGGGGTTGCTGGCCGCCTTCTCCCAGTTTGGAGAGGTGACCTCCGCGCGCGTCGTTAAGGATCGAATCAGCGGACGTTCGAAAGGTTTCGGCTTTGTCGAAATGCCGAACGAAGAACAGGCCAAGGCTGCGATTGACGCCTGGAACGACAAGGAACTGGATGGTCGGACGATTCGCGTCAACCAGTCCCAGCCGAAGCCTCCCCGCAGGGATGGCGGCGGCGGACGCGGCGGATACGGCGGCGGACGCCGTGACCACCGTGGCGGTGGCGGCGGATACGGCGGCGGACGCCGCGAAAGCCGCTGGTAGAACGGTTCTTCCGTGACGTAAAAAAGGCGCGCCTTCTTTGGAAGGTGCGCCCTTTTTCATGGCCGGCCACCAGCTGAGAGGCAGGGCGGCTGACGCCGCCAGCTGAGAAGCCGATAAGTGGCGGCTGCGCCGCCTAAGTTGATTGGGCCAGAAAGGTGCGGCGCTTCGCGCCAGCTGTAAAGCTGAGAAGATGGGACAAGCGCCGGACGCGTGTCGCATATCGCACGTCCGGCGTTTCACCTCCTCACGCGGAGAACGGGAGGGGCGCGCTCCGTCGCGACCGCAATACTGAACACGTCTTGCTTCTCAGCCTCTCAGCTTGCCCGGCTTAACTCGCCCCCGCGCCTATCATTCATCACAGCTCGATGACAGCCGTAATCGGGAAATGGTCAGAGGGGTAGAGCTTGGTGTTCGGACGCGGATCATTGTGCGTCGCGTAGGACTTGACACGGATCCCGTCGGAAACGTAGATGAAATCGATACGCGGTCCGCAATCCTCCCAAACGTACCCGCCGTTCTTCGCCTTATCCGCGTCGGGCGATCCCTTGCGGGCGTTGCGGACGGTTTCCGGGAGTTTCAGCGCATCGACGGTAGAATACTCATGATCACGCCAGGTCCAACCGTTGAATGTACGCCATGAACCGGTCGGAGGCGTCTCGGAAATGGACAGTGCGTTCTTGAGGAGCTTCGACACCGCCCTTGCGGGTTCTTCCGTCTCGCGGCAGTTGTGGTCGCCCGTGAAGATCACCGGAGTACCCTTCGGCGCGAATTCCTGCATCCGGCGGATAATCAGCAGCATTCCCTCCTTGCGCGCGAGTTCGCTGACATGGTCGGTATGCGTGTTCGCGAAGCAAAACGTCTTGCCGGTCTTTTTATCCTTCAGCCACATCCAGGAACAGACGCGCGTGCAGGCGGTTCCCCACGATTTCGAACCGGGCACATCCGGTGTTTCGGAGAGCCAGAACGTGCCGCTTTTCAACGCGTCGAAACGATCTTTCCGGTAGAAGACGGGGGATGCCTCACCCTTGCGTTTCCCGTCATCACGATGGACACCCACCATCACATATTGCGGCATGGCATTGGTGAGGTAGTCGGCCTGTCCCGGACAGACCTCCTGCAACCCAAACGCATCCAAATCAAGCTTGCGAAGAAGTTCAACCATGTCGGCCTTCCGTTCGTCCCAGGCATTGGGAGTCCCCTTATCTCCCGGCTGAAGCCGAATATTGTAGGAACCCACTTTCATCGAAGTGTTGGAGGGAACAGACGAGGTGACGCACCCGAAAATCAACGCACTGGCGGACAAAAGACAGAACAAGGCCTTTTTCATAATTCACATCCTTTTGGTTTGAAATGAGGAAAGTAGTATAGCCTCTTTCTGCGAATCCGTCAAAGCCTCTTCTATACCCAATCCAAAAAATCTTCAATCTTCCGCTTGACCGTCCCCGTAAAAACCGCTATAATAACCCCCGTTTTTTACGAGGTTACTCCCTCTTTTGGATAGGGGCAATTAGCTCAGTTGGTTAGAGCATTACCTTCACACGGTAGGGGTCACTGGTCCGAGTCCAGTATTGCCCACCACCTCGAAAGCGCGTTTCACCCAATAAAATCAAGGGTGGGACGCACTTTTGCTTTGGGCAATCCGCTCGTTCTCTTTACGCCGTCTTCCCGCGTTGTTAACCCGAAAAAGCAGACAAATTGGGGGCGAGAAAAAAGCCACCTTGCCGTTCTCGCGCACGCTGGAACAGACATGAGGGTAAGTTTGCCTCACGCAGAGAACGAAAGGGGCAACGTCCTCGTTGCCCGAATTGGGCGGGGCGTGCTTGCCTGTCCTCCGTAGCCTTGCGTAGGATGAATCGCGACCACATCGCGTGCCCGGATTATCCGGAAAAATCAGGAATATCCGGTTTGCCATGCTGAACACGCTTGCCTTGCGTGCGGCAGGGATAATCGTCATTTGAAAAAAACTACGGCGTCTGCCTTGACCGTGAAGCGTGTGTTTCTGTATAATCTTCCACGGTTTGCGCCTTTGGCTTTGGTTGGCAAGGGAATGGGTGCGTGGACCGGATCAGGAACCCCGGTTGATCGGGAGGAGGTGTAGGATGTTACGGAAACTTTTGCTGGCGGTCTGCCTGTCCGCCTCTTTCGGAATGTGCGAGACGGTGCGTTTCGCGCAGCTGCCGCCACCTGTGTACGCGGATACGGAGGTCTCCACCAACTGCCCGCTCACCGCGTGGACGGAAAAGACGGGGAGGTTCGAGATCGCGCTTTCCTTCGCCGCGTCCCCCTCCAACAACGTGCAGCTCGCCTTCGGGCGCGACCGCGACGGGGACGGCGTCCTGGCGCTCGACGAGACGGAACTGGTTCTCGGCTGGGACTGCGGGCAGTGGTTCGTCCGCCTCCTCTCCCCGGAGTGGGAGGAGTACGCGGAGGACGCGGCGGCGGGGAACAAGTCGTTCCGGTTGGCGGCTGACCTCTCGCGCCCGGGAACGTTCCGGTCACTTTCCCTGCTGGACGGAAACGCGCCTGTCCTCGCCACGCTTCCCGAAGCGGCTCGGAACCGGCTCTACTCCAGGGAGTGGAACCGGATGCGGTTCACGGCGCGGGGAATCGACCGCCCGCGGGAAAACCTGGCGGTCAAGCTGACCGAGAACGGGATGGTGTTCCTCTTACGGTAGGAGATCGCTGCGGCATGTCGAATCCGATCGGTACAGTCTGGACGGTTGTCATCTTTGGTCTGCTTTGCCTGTGCGCCTTCGTGCGCTTGGCGGAGCGGCGTTCGCCGCGCCGTATCCTCCTCCCGTTCCGCGCCGGGGGCTGGCTCGAACGGATTGCCCTGTTCCTGCTGGTCGCGTATGCCGCCTACGTGGGCGGCAGCAAACCCGGCGGGCTGCGGATTCCCGTCGTTCCGGAGGGTGGGGGAATCCCGGTCGAAGTCGCCGTGATCCCGACGAACCGCTACCTCGCCGGGTTCGTCCGCACGGAGGCGCGCTTCGGGGAGGCGTTCGATTTCTCTGTCCCTGCGGGAGTCCAGGCGTATCCGTTCTGGCGGTCGCGCGGCGCGTTTGAGGACGTGTTCCGGCTTCCGCTTCCATCCGTCCGGGCTTTCGGCGGGAACGCGTTTGTCACCAACGCATACGTATTTCCCTCCGGAATCATCGCCCTCTCGCTCCCGCCCGTCTCTTCCGCCGTCCGTACCAACGAAGACGAGCGCGGAACGACCGCGTTTGCGCCGTTCTCCGCGCCGCTCGGGTTTGCCCCGGAATCCTTCGACCGCCCAGGCGCGTTCTGGTCGGACGCCACCCCGTCCAACTCGCTCCGCTTCACTTGGCTGAATGCGCTCCTCCACCGCGAGACGAACGCGCCGGTCAGCTTCCAGGCGGAGCTGTTCCAGAACGGCGACTTCATCTACCGCTACGATCTTTCGTCCCTGCCGACGCAGACGCTCGACGGCGTGACGGTCGGCGCGTGGAACGCGGGAGTCGGCGACTGGTTCGCCCCGACCTCGCCCGCGCTCTCCTCCGTCCGGTGGCACCGCCTCTCCATCGGAGACCTCGTAACCCCGGACCGTGACGGGGACGGCGTACCGACCGCCTCGGAACTGCTGGTGTACCGCACCGACCCGGACCTCCCGGACACCGACGGCGACGGCATTCCCGACGGCGCGGAGATCACTGCCGGGCTTGACCCGTTGCTGCGCGACACGGATGCGGACGGTCTGGTCGAAGGTTCCGACCCCGACCCGCTCACGCCCACGCCGCTTACGGACGCGGACGGCGACGGTATCCCCGACGCATACGAGGAATTTTGGTTCGGCGGCACGGGTGCGGTCAACGCGGTGACGAACCGAGACGAGACCGGTTTCACCCTCGCGGGCAAGATCCTCGCGGGGATCAACCCGACGAACGGAGTCGCGGAGGCGAGCGCCGTATCGACGAACGGACCCGTGACGTGGAAGCTTTTCGACGGTTTCGCCGCCGACTGGCCGGCGGGCGGCACGAGCCTCGTTTGGGAAAGGACGTTTCCCGTCAACCGTTCGAGCGCGTGGCAGCAGTTCTTCATTTCGGCAGCCCCGACGAATGCCGCCGGGTGGAGTCTGTCGGGGATGGTTCTCGAATGGGACGCCGGCAACGGGACGAGCGGTTCTGCCGCCTCATCCCCGTTCGGCGACAGCTTCCGCATCCCGCTCCCGACAAACGCCCTCCCGTCTGTGTTGACCCTGCGCCTCCGGGCTGACGGGGCGGGGCTTGTCCGTTCGCCATCCCCGCTCTACCTGATCGCGTACTCGCCGGAGTTCCGCATCGACGGCGAGGAGGTCACGGGGCTGAGCGGCGCGAAGTTCCTCGTCTTCACGGAGGGGGCGAATTCGCGGCTCGAACTGGTCATCGACCATTCCCTGCGTCCCTGCAAGGCGTCGCCGGGGGACGGAGAATGCGATGCGGGGTGGCTCGAAGGTCTCTCCTCGTGCGATCCCGATGTCTCCTTCGACGGCGACGCGACGGGCGGGACGATACGCGCCGCGCGGCCCGGAATCTATACGCTTCCCGCATTCCCGCCGAGCGTCGCCATTCCAGACCCGATGCGTCCCGCATCCGGAGGAAACGGCGGCGTGACGCTCGCCGTTCTCTCCCCGTCCGTCTGGTGGCGGTGCGACGGCCACGGATGCACCTATGACGGGCTGGAATACGACTGGGAAGAAGGCCTGTACCATGAGGAGGACTACTACCCGCTCGACTCGAAGTGCCTCCGCAAGAAATGGTACCGCGACCGGGACGGCGGGTGGATCGACAGCGCCTGCGAGCTGTCGGTGACGAGCGGACTCGGCGACGACGGGGATCTCGTCACGACCTCCGCGGACGGCGACACGGGAAGGGTGTATGTCGATGGCGTCGAGGTCTGGTCCGGCACGGCTGCGCACGCCTACGGCGAGTCGGGGGGCGGCGGGTACTCCGAGGACTTTCTTGGTGACGGGTGCGATGAATGCGACACCGACTGCGCGGACGGCAACTGCGACTCCCTGGAAGGGACCACTCTCGGCTCCCTGAAGTTTCGCATTCCGCTTGGCGCTCCCGCCCGCGGACAGGTCTCCGGCTTCGTCTGGTTCGCCTCCGATGGTCCTGTCCGCGTTTCCAAATCGACCTTCCGGCTTCTGCGCCATCCGTCTGCGAACGTGACGGAAACCGAGGTCTCCGGGACGAGGCGTATCGTTTGCCAAGACCCGCGCGGGCGCGACCTGCGCATCGAGGACATCGAGAACGGTGTACGTATCACCATCTACGAGACCGCCGCGCAGACGCTCGAACACACGTGGGAGATCGTGAATGTGGAGGGGAACCCTTCCCAAGTGCGTCTGCGCAAGATCAGCCGCCTCAACAATGTGATGAGCGACGAGACCTACACGTGTTCCGGCTCCGACTGGACCCGTTTCGACAACATCTCCGGCACGGAGACGCGGCTCACGACATACGATGACTTCGCCGATTATGGAGACGGCATAAAGATTGAGATGTGCGAGACCACTAACGCGGTGGGGAGAACGCTCTCGTCCGTCATGACGCACAAGAGCCGCGTAGGCGAGTGCGGCAATGCCGTGCTCCGCGAGACGTACCGCCAGGAATGGACGGGGACTTCCGTGAAGTGGTCGCATGCGGACTACTGGAACGACCCCTCGCATTCCGCCCGCCACGGCCAGCCCCGCCTCGTCCGGGGAAATGCCCGCGCCTGGACCTATACCGATTACGACGCGGACGGTCGCGAGACGCTGCGCGTCGAACAGCGCGGTAATACAGAGGTGCCGGCCGATTTCCCATACGTGGTTTCAAACGAACTGTGCAATGCCTCCGCCCTCGCGGACGCTTTCGTTACCGTCCGCGACTACGAGCCGTCTGCCGAAGACTCGTGCCATCCCGACGACGCCGCGTATCCGCGCACCGAGACGCGCTCTGTCGTAACGAACGGCGTGGCGATCCTGATCGGTTGCACACGGACACGCTACACGCGCCTCATGCGCGACGGCTACGCCGCCGTCAAAAAGGAGACGTGGCGCGACCTGGGATGGTCGCCGTCTCTGGCGACCGCCGCCTATTCCTACGAGATCACCTACACCGACACAGGCGACGGAACGCCGCTCCTTATGCGCAACGCCACCGCCGAAACGCTCGGCGAGGACGGCATCCTCACGGTCAACGCCTACACATTTTCCGGCGGCATCCTGTCGTGCGAGAGGCGGCGTTACAGCTCCTCCGCGGGAGGTGCGCCGTCCACGGCGACCGCGTTCCCCACCTACGAAGTCACCGAACGCGACGCATCCTACGGCACGTTGCTCCGGCGCATGACGCGCCTGACCGACGGCGATACGATCATCGCGGACGAACAATCGATCTATGACAACAAGAACCGCCTCCGCTCCACGACCTATCTGGACGGTACCTCGCTCACGAACGCCTACTCCTGCTGCCGCCTCCTGTGGAAACGCGACCGCGAGAGACGCAAGGTTCTCCGCTCCGCGCAGACCGGAACCGACCACCTCTACCACGCCGAGGAAGACGTGTGGCTCGCCAACGTCTCGACGAACGGCGGCTACCGCGTTATCCAGCACTTCTCCGACGCTCTTGGTCGCGAGACGAACACCGTCACCTATGTGGGGACCACCCCCGGCGAAGCAGCCGTACCCATCGGGGAAGCGGCACTCTTGCCGCTTCAGAACGCGGGAGGGGGGCAGCTTGCTGTGGCCACCGTCACCACTTCCTATCCCCACGGCGGATCAGACTACGCCATCCACACCGACGAACGCGGCAAGGTGACGGTCTCGCGTACGGACATCTACAGCGATCACACCGAGACCGTCGAGACGGTCTTCACCAACGGTGTGGAGGTCGTGAAGACGAAGACCCGTTCCTACCTTGGCGGCGGTTCGTCTTTCCGGCGCGAATGGAACGCCGCCCCCGTGCCGGGAGGGTTGCCGTCCCCGGCGACCGCATGGACGGAGGAATACCGCTCCACCAGCTACGCCGCCGACGGCAGACGCGTCGAATATCTCGTGACCGCCTCATCCGACTATCCCCTCGTCACCAACTCCGTCTCGACCTATGACCTCCTCGGCCGTCTCGTCACAACCGCCCGCCTCGGCGCGAACGACTCCCTCATCGTCACCTCCAACGCCTACGACGGCACCACCTCCCGTATCCTCTCTTCCTCCTACACGGCTGGCGACGTCGTACGCACTACCACCTACCTCTACAATGACCTCGACGAACAGGTCGGCACGGTCCTCGACGGTATCACGAACCGCACGGACATCATTTACGAGACGGACACCTCCAACATTGTCTGGCGTGTCGAGACAGCCGCCGTCATCGGTCCGTCCACCAACTCGCTCACCGTCACCCGTACGCAACTCACGGGACTCTCGGACGCTTGCCGCCGCCACATGGTTGTCTCCACGGGAGGGGCAACGTCCCCGTTGCCCGCCGTCGTCACCGAAACCGTCGCGGCATTCGACCCGTCCACCGGCATCGAAACGGAAACGACGACGTCCTCCGTCGCCGCGCCGATAGTCCGCCGTTCGCTGTACGGAGTTCTGCTTTCAACGGAAACCGCTGATACGACCACTTTCTACTCCTGCGATGCTTTCGGTCGCGCCGTTGCGGCATCGCGCCAGATCGGGAGGGACGCGCTTGTCGCGTCCGTCCAATCCTTCGACTACTCCCCCTGCGGCGACCTCCTCGCGGTCCGCACCTACACGAACGCCGCCGACTTCACCGCCGAATCCTACGCCCACGACACGCTCGGAAACCGCGTGGCGACGACAGACGC
>JAFSTA010000125.1 GCA_017450695.1 Kiritimatiellia bacterium
ACATACGGAGGGTTGCCGATCACGATGTCGAAACCGCCGTTGTCGAATACGTCGGCGAACCAAAGGTGCCAAGGGAAGAAGTCGGAATTGCCAAAGAGATAGAGGTTTTCCAGCTCTTCCCCTCCCCGTTTCGGCAACACGCGAAGAATCTTTTCCTTCAGTTCTCGACCGACGGCAGCTTCCCAGCCCTCTGTGGCCCAGTTCCCTTCCACCTGGCGCGCGACGAGATTTCGGATTTCGTCTCGCATCCTCCGTTTCTTGTCGGGGTCGTGGCACTCGTAATAGGAGCGCATCAGGGCGCGGAGTCTTTTCCGGTCAAGGTCGATCTCGTTCTCGAACAAGGTCACTTGCACGCCGCCAGGTGTTGCCGTTCGTCCCGTGAGGTACGAGAGGTCGAGTCCTTTGTAGCTTTCCAAAAGTGAATTGCCCTGCATGATTTTGAAATCGAGGTTCGGGAGAGGGAGTGGCGAATCTTCATCGACCACGAGCGAAAGCCAGAAGCGGAGGCGGGCGATATCGACGGCACCTTTTTCAATATCCACGCCATAGATGTTGCTCTCGATGATTTCCTTCTTGAGTTCAGCCGGATTGTCGGCTTGCGGATCGCCAAGCGCACTCCTGCAAAATACGAGTTCGCGCAGCAATCCCATCGGGAAGGCGCCGGAGCCGATGGCCGGGTCGCAGATTCTGACAGCCTTGAGTTTGGCGAGGAGGCGGGATTGTAGCGGTTGCGACAAGCATCCCCCGCGCATCCCTTCGCGATCAATCGGCAACGAGGATGTCTCCCACGCCTCGTGGGTACTCACAAAGTCGGCGATGGCAGGTTTGTCCTCCTCGGTCTCGCCCGCCTGGAGATAGGCGGTCAACGACTGGCGACACATATACTCGACGATTGCCTTGGGCGTGTAGAACGCCCCTTTGTCCTTGTTGTCCTCCAGAAGGTTCTCAAAGATACAGCTGAGCATTTCGGGATCCACCCCCACCTCTGCCTCGGTGGGATCGTTCTCGTCAATGGTGAAGTTGTACTGCGCGAAGAAGTCCAGCAGGCCGCATTTCGCCGGGTCGGGATCGTCCTGAAACTCCGGATTCGAGAAGAACGCGGCGGGGAACACGCTCCTGAAGTTATCCTCGTTGTCGTTTGTGAAGAGTCCCCCGTTCAGGTAAGGGATACGGACCTTGCCGTTTTCCCCATACGCCGCGACGCCCGTGTCGAACACATCCCCTGTCCTCGTGCGGTCTGTGTTGGGCGCCTGGAAGAAGAGCGGTTCCAGAACGGCGTCCAGGAAATCGCCCCTTTGTTTAGCCGTTGCCTTTTTGAAAAGGGCCCGGAGGAAATTTTTGTCGCCTTCCCCCCACTTGCCACCCGCCGGAACGCCCATCCAACCTTTTTTCTGAAGGAACTGGAGGAATACCAGCCGTCCCATCATCTTCTTCACATAGTCGCGAACGCGCTTTCCATCCTTGCCGAACAACGCGAAGAGCCGCTTCGCCCCGGTGTCTTCCGAACTTGTCACATACGCGCAGAACTTCTCGTAGTGCGCCTTGTATTTCGCGAAAAATTCCTTGGAAAGCGCCTCGGCGTCGAAGCACGCGACAAAGTCTTTATCTTCCAGCCCGCCGTTCGCCAAAAGCGTAGTGTGCAACGCAAGGAAATTCGTGGTTATCGTCCGCATGTTCTGCCCCGGTCCGACAAGAAACGTGTGGCGCTTCGCACTCGTCTCATGTCCGGCGAAGTCCTGATAGAATGACAGACGCCATTCCTCCTCACCGCCCGCATGGTGGAACGCCATCAGGGCATTACCTCCTTTTGCCAGTCGGCGAACCAACTGTTGGACGGTGACTCGATTCCGGCGGAGCGTCACATTGTCCCGAACCGTGACATCAAAGACTTTGAGCGAAGCATAGTCCGCGTTCACATCCGCGCAAAGCCTGATTTCCCGGATGCCGCCTCTCCCCGCAAGTCCCTTCAGTTCCGTGTCGAGCGGATACGGCGCCCCCCGATAATCCGTCACCCCCTTCCCGTCAAAAAGGGGTGTTATGAACCCATCCATGAATTTCTTGTGTCCGGGATAAGCTATGCTGAGAAACGATTCAATCTGTTCTTTGTCCATGACTTCTCCGTTTGTTCTACTTGGAAATACCAATGATGACACGAGGTCTGCCCTTATGGACCTCATGCGCGGCGGCAACCGCCGCCAAAGATTCGTGGACTGTCTCGTTGATTTCATCCGCAGTGAATGGCAAGAGTTCCATCTGCGCGGAATAGAGGTGGGCGCCAAGCGCGTTGAGCTTCTTGATGACATCCACGTTCCCGTTGGAAACAAGTTGCTTGGCGGTGTTCAGCAACTTCTTCGTCTCTTTCGTCGCCTGGAATCCGGGATCACTTTTCAGCCGGTCCGCGTAGAGAATGGCGGATTTCGCGATCTTCAAGTTCCTGAAGCAGGTTGTGGTCGGTGCCTGATAGTGGATATAGGCCGTGACGGCTTCCTGTTTCATCTCTTCCCAGTTCCGCGGCGGTTCGGCCGGTGGCGTGCCGGGTAGAACTTTACACGCCTCCAACATCTCGGCAAGCGGAATGACCCTGGGTTCACCGTCCAGATACGGGACACGTACAAATAACCCCAGGCCTTGAGGCGGCACGACGGTGAAGTAGGCGGCATCGTCGGATGACACGGCTGCCTCCGCATACGGCATCGCTTCAATCTGCGAGTACCTTTCGGGATGGGCGGTCTTGTACGCTTTCAGTTCCGCGATGTAGGGGGCGAAGGCGGACTCTTCGTCATCGGGCGCGATGTTGTTCACGTCGTGCGACTCCGCGGTTTCGGCGTTGGTGAAGATTTTGCTGTCTTCCCCCAAAAGGGATTGGAATGATTGCAGTTTTACATACGCTTTGCCGACGAGCTTGATGCACTGATCCCCCTCGGCACTCGGCATGAAGTTGTACACATGGATGAAATCCGCGCGTGTGCCGATACGGTTCACGCGTCCGATTCGCTGCATGAGGCGTGTCGCGTTCCACGGCGCGTCGTAGTTCAGGATGAAGTTTGCGCGGTGGAGGTTCACGCCCTCTGCCAGCACCTCCGTAGTGGCGATGATGTCATAGTCATTCTTCCGCTCGCCCGTGAAGTTGGCGTCGAAGTTGGCCTTTATGACCGGTTCCATCTCCTTCCGGTTTTGGGCGGTGATCGTGAGTACACGCCCTTCGTAGCCGCAGGCCGCCAGGACCTGCGCAAGCAGCGCAACCGTAGCTTTCGCCTCGGAGAAGATGACGAGCTTGTGTTCGACATTGTGTTCGTGCGCCATGAGACCAGGGAGGCAACGAATAAATTCATCGAGCTTGGGATCGACATTCACTTCTCGCATCCATTCGTCACAGAGGTGATTCACGAGTTCCAGGTCTTTCTGGATCAGCCCGATGTAGTTCGGGTCGAAATCCTCCCGCCTGTACTCGCAGTTGCGCCCTTGTTCGTTTTTCCCCTCCGCGTCCAACTTTGCGATTTTCTTACGCAGGATCGCCTGGACTTTGAAAATGTCAAAGCCTGACTTTTCAAACTCTTGGTTCACATTGATCTGCGGGCAGATGAAAATCGTGTCGGCTTCCCACATTTTCACCATGTTCTCCGTGTAGAGTTTGAGATTCAGCAGGGATTCCCTGAATGCCGAGAAACTTGATTCGAGACGTTTGACGAGCAGCATCCGCATGATGTGCGCCAGCTGTTCCGAAAAACGCTCCGCATCGAGGTTCTTGAACTTGTACTTCTCTTTGTTCGCGGGATCGCGCAGGAACCGCACGGCTTGGTAACGGAAGTAACAGAGGTACTGGACATCCTGAAAGTGGAATTCCCCCTCCGGCGCAATGAGGTTCATGGTGCGGGCAAACACTTCCGCGAGACGCGGCGAAAAAATGTATTTGAGTTCGTTCGGTCCGCAAATAGCCGGGAAGTGGAGATGTTTTCTTTCGATATCATCCCGGTAGTATTTCTGTACATCGGTGCGCGTACGGCGGACGAGGATATCGGAAAGAACCTTGTCGCGTATGTCTTGCGCAAGATTGCCGATCTGTCTGCGGATGTAGTCCATCTCCTCTTTGTCATACCCGCCCGCGCGGGAAAGGAGCTCCTCCGCCGCATGACGGAGGTTCCTGTATTCATCCTCCGTTTTCGCGAAGTATGTTTCCAGATTGCCGCCGTTGGGAACCCCGTCGAACGCCGAATGCTTATGGTCACGGGCGAAGAGGTATATCTGGTTCTTGATGTCGCTCGGCGAGTTGTTCTGCGGCGTGGCGGAGAGCAATCCCACGTAGGGGCAGAACGCCGTCTCGTCAATCGTCCTGTGGATCAGCTCGTCAAGAGACTTCCACATCGCCGTATTCGCATTCCTGAATTTGTGGCTTTCGTCGATGATGATCAGCCCATAGTTTTCGTTCTGAAGCCCCTCCTCGAAATCGCCGGTGTCCGTGCTGTCGTCTTCCCCGTCCTCCACGAGATTCCCGATACTGCCCGTGGTCACGAAATCGACGGCGCCGGGCGGTACGTGGAACTGTTGTAACGTATCGGTCCACGATGATTTGACGGCGGGCGGCATAACCACCAGGATTTTGGGCGAACGGTCATCTGGACAATCGAGGAACCGACGGATCACCAACGCGGCGATAATCGTCTTCCCCATGCCAACCACATCGGCCAACAGGAAACCGCCCCGGTTCCGCATGGCGGCAAAGCACTGTTTCACGGCGTCAATCTGGTAGTCGAGCGGAAGCATATCCGGCGGCAGGTACGAGCTGATCTCCGAGGCGGTCTGCACATCCACAATCATGCCGTAACGGTGTTGCAGCAATTTGATGTAAACTTCGTAAGGGGTGAGTGGCGTTGAAGGTATCAAGGATTCGCATACGTTCCGGTCCAACAGTTTCTTCCCGATGGCAGACGACTTGATGAGCGTGATAAAACGACCGTTCCACGGGCGCGAGTTTTCCCACTTCTCCAGGAACCAGTCCACATGGGTTCGGGCGGGAGAAGACGGCAAGGATTCCCAAATACACGCGACATTGGTTTCCAGGTAGTTCAGCTCGGAGTTTCCATCTTTGCAGCTTTCGTCTGCACCGCCCAGCCCCTTGGCGGTGAAGTTGGAACTGCCGATGATTCCCCTGGCGAAACCCGATTCGCCGCTCCCCGTCAGAATGTAACACTTCGCATGGAGGAACTGATGTTTGCCTTCCTCCTTTCCGTAAACGTGGATCTTGATTTGCGATCCTTCGTCTGATCCGCCGTCAAACCGCACGTAATCCAAAAGAAGCTGTGCGACGGGCCGAAACTCATCCGTCAGCAGTTCAAAGTCTTTCTTGATGAAGAAGTCCGGAAAAGGTTGCCCTTCCGGCAAGGGGGACAGCTGGTTGCCGGACAGGTGCGGTTCTTCCCCGATCAAAAGTTCAAGCGTTCCGTTTCGTTCCTCCAGAAACTGTTTCAGCGGCTCGTAGAGGAGATTCGTTCCCGGTAAATCCCAATATCCCGTGGCGATCCGCAGCCGGGTGCAGTCTGGATTGGACAAAAGTTCATGGAGGCAGGTCAGCAGGCGGAATTGCGCTTCCGAGTTGTCCAGCAGCTTATTTTGATCGTATCCCATTCCCATCCTCCGCATCGGCATACAGCCATAGACACATTGGCAATCCGATCATTTCGGACGTTTTCAACGCCAAGGAA
>JAFSTA010000014.1 GCA_017450695.1 Kiritimatiellia bacterium
CTCTGGGTCACGCACCGCCTGATGGACGCCGTGGAGGAGACATGGAACGAACGGGGCGGCAGCCCCGAACCCCCGACCGCGACCGAGATGGCCGCGAGGATAATACGCGCCATGGAAACCGCCCGGCTCCGTCCGGGCGGTTTCCATGGAGCCCTCTAGGTGCCGCCGCAGGAGGGTTCGGGGGCGCGGCATCCCGACCGTTTCGTCCGCCACGCCGCCGTCCGTCACCCGGTCCTCCCAACCAGCTGCGCCTAGTCGGGCATGGGGGACCTCACCCTGCTTTCCTCTCCCTTCCTGCTCCACGTGAGACTGACCCTGCGAAGGAGTGCGGAGGAACACGCCTCCGAAATCGCCACGATTCTGGAAAAGGCAAGGCAAGGTTTCATGCCCGTTTGCGGCTTTCTGTCGCCGGGCGAAAAGGAACTGCTCCGGCAATTCAAGGCGGAACCGTACGCGCGTTTCATCCGCATGGTGCCGCACGCCCTGCCTCCGCGCTACGATCCCTCCGCGGAAGACTCCCGCGAACTCGCCGCTGACCGGCTGCTGATCCTGAGCGTGTTCCCGCCCGGAACGGATGACGGGATCGGTACGCTCCGGGCAAGATGCCTGCGCATGAACGACCTCGCCGCCGCCCTGTGCGAGAAGTCGCATTCGCTTCAGACGCGGCAGGGATAACACCCTTCGTTCATTTTCGACTCGTATCTGCATGTCTCTCTTTCGCGCGGCGCGCTCGGGGCGGCTGCCGCCTCGCCCTTTCGCGCTGGCGACCGCGACAAGGCGGATCAAGCTGATTGAAAGCCTCCGAAGAAGGCGATTTAACCATTTAATCTTTTCACTTACTCCGGCGCATCCCGGAGCTGGCGGCCATGCCGCCTTTCATGGTCGCGCGAAGCGCCCTCTACGCTTCCCCGATGAGAGGGAAATTCAATCGCTTCGCTTTAAATGGTGAAATGGTTAAATTGGTGAGCCGCTGAAAAGTGACAAGAGTGTCGCATACCCGAAAGCCGACGGCGAGGGCGCCGTCGCTACGCAGCGGACGCGACGGAGCGCGTCCCTCCCGAAACTGGCGGCTATGCCGCCCACTTTTCCCATTGACGAAGGATAACGAAAATGGTATTGTAAACATTTGTTTACAGCAACGAGGGTAATGATGGGACGGGTTGACACCAGTGAAATGATTCTCAAGGCCGCGACGAAGGTCTTTGCCTTGCGCGGTTTCCACGCCGCAACGGTTCGCGAAATCTGCGCGGCAGCACACGCGAATATCGCGTTGATCAGCCGTTATTTCGGATCCAAGCAAAATCTCTACGCGGAGGTCTGCCGCTCGCTCTTTGAAGGTTCGGGCGCACCGCTCGCACACCTCGACGAACGAGTCGATTCCGCCGAATCCTGGCGGAATGCCATTCGTGAATGGATTCGACGCGCGATCGCCATCACCTCGGCAACGAACTCGCCCGGACGCGAAATCGCCGGCATCTTTCGTCAGGAGATGACTTCTCCTTCCTCCATGTACGCCTATCTCAAAAAGGAATACATGAAACCAATCTTCGACTGTCTGAAGCGTCTGCTCGAAATGAGCATCGGCACGGATGACCAGCCGCGTGTCCTGCAGTGGGCAAGCGCTATCTGGGCACAGACATCGGTTTACGCCCTGCTGGACGAGGTGTGGCAGAAGCCTTTCCGCCCCCCCGAAATTCCGCGTAACCAGTGGCTCGAACTGGTTGCGGAGCAGATTGCGGATTCGGTGTTCCTCTCCCTTTCCTACCATTCCCGGAGGTCTTGATGTCCATGCCCGAATCAAGCAGATTTCACCCGCTGTACAACCTACTGTTGTCCGTCCTGCTTCCGTTCGCATTGTCTCTGGGCGGGTGCAAGAATCCCGGTTACTCGAAACGCGCCGAACTCTCGCGTTCGTTCTCGGAGTCTTTGATGCAGGAAACCGCAGAGGTGTTGCGCGACGCGAATCACCGCATTCCGCTCCCCCTCGCTGTCAGCCTCGTCCGTTCCCGCACACTCAAACTCGTCTCGGAAGACCTCGAAGCGAAGCTCGCCCGCGTGAACCGCGCAACCGCGTTTTCCGCGTTTCTTCCCAATCTGGAACTGTCGTACGGACGCGCCGTCTTCAACAAACTACACGGAGAGTACGGGGCGTTCTCGACAGAGATGGCGAAGACGGCGGGCGACAGCGCATCTGTCACGCTGACGCAACCCGTCTTTGTGCCGACGGCCTGGATCCTCTTTGCCGAGTCCCAGTACGGAATCCGCATCCGCGACCTCATCAAGGCGCGCGCGGAAGAGATGCTGGATCTCGCCACGGCATCGGTGTACCACCAGGCGGTCGTTTCCGATCGTCTGCGGAAAACCTACGCCTTGCAAGTGGAGAGCGACCGTGCGCTCACGAACCGCCTCTCCGCCCTGGTGCAGGAAGGGCTTGCGCTGGAATCCGACGCGGCACGGGCGCGCGCCCGCCTTGCGGTTTCCGCCGTCTCCCTACAGGCGGCAGAAGATACCGCCGCCTCCGCGCGGGCGAAGCTCTGCGAAATGATGCGCCTGTGGCCGCTCGCCCCCTTCGAAGTCGATGGGGATTCCCTGGCGGCGGTGACGGAATACGACTGGACATTTCGCGGCACGAACGGGACCCCCGAAACGGTGGACGGCAACACCGTCCGCGCCATGAAACTGGAAGAGTTGATCTGGCAAGCGCTCGTGAACCGGAAGGAACTGTACGCGGAGGACCAGGCGATCGAATTGCGCAAAGCGCAGGTGATTCGGGCGCTGGCGGATTTTCTGCCGAACGTCGTGGCCGGTGGCGGCGGGCAGCGATTCACGCTGGAACATCTCGCCGCACGGTACTGGAGCGGCAGCCTGATCGGAACCTGGGCGGCCTTCGAGGGATTCCGAAGCGTCCAGAACTATCGTGCGGCGAAAGCGAGGCGTGAGGCGGAGTTCCAGTTGCGCGAGGATCGGATGCTTGCCGTCATCACGGCCACCGTCGAGGCGTGGCGGAACTGGAAACGCGCGACGGACGGTTTGCGCGCGGCCGAGGAGGTGTACACCGCAGCCAAGCTGGTCTGTTCCGACGCCGAACGGCTCTTCGAGGACGGACGGGAGACGATGTCGCGGGTGCTGGATCGTCGCACGGACCGCGACGCGGCGCAGGTTGAGGCGGAGAAAGCCAAGTATGCCGTCGCGCTTGCCGAGTTGTCGCTCCGGCAGGCGATCGGCGTAGGAATCGGATTGTAACGAAGGAAGAAAACTATGAATCGGAAAATTTTGATTGCCTGCGGAGTGATTCCGCTGTTGATCGGCGGATGCACGGAAAAAGCCGAACCAGTTTCCGACTCGCGCCCGCTCAACACGCGCCCCCGCGTGCGCGTCACCAAACCGGTCTCCCACCGTTTCACCGACACGGCATTCGTGCAGGGCACGGTTCACGCGAAGACATCCGCCGCCATTTCCGCCCGCGTTCCGGGCGTCATCGACGCCCTGCTGGTTGAGGAAGGCGCAACCGTCAAAGAGGGCGATCCCCTCTTCCAGATCGACCGCGTGAATCTGGAGAACGCCGTACGCGCCGCAGAGGATGACGTCCGGCTCGCGAACGCCGCGCTCGCGCAGGCGGAGGCGGCGGACGAGAAGGCACGCGCCGACCTGTCGCGCATGGAGCGTCTGGTCTTGAAGGGCGCGGTCACGGTAGATGCCGCCGAAAAAGCGCAACTGGGTGGCAAGTCCTCCGCCGCGCAGCTACTGGGCGCGAAGGCGCAGCTGGCCAAGGCGCAGACGGGACTGGCCGTCGCGAAGAAGAACCTCGCCGATTCGGAAGTGCGCGCCCCCTTCACGGGAACGATCACGAAGAAACTGAAGGAGGTAGGCGACTACGCGGGGCCGGGTACGCCTATCTTCCAGATGGTCGATCACTCCTCCTGCGAAATTCGTTTCTCCCTGGATGCCTCGCGGTATGCGGCGGTCCAGGTGAACGAGACGGAGATCGCGGGCGGCAAGGTGACCTGGAAGGCGCCGACCGTGGATTCCGCCACGCGCACATTCGAAGTGCGCACGCTCGTGCCGCGTTCCGACGAAGTGGCGCCGGGAATGCTGCGGGACGCACAGATCGTCTTTTCCTCTTTTGAATCTTTGGCGGTTCCCGCCTCCGCAGTCAACCCGATGCAGGACGGGAAAGACGCGGTCTTTACCATCGAGAACGGGAAGGTCGTACGCCATACGGTTCACGCGACCGCCACGGCGGACGGATTGCGCGCGATCGGGACAAATGACCTGCCGCCGGACGCTCGGGTCGTGACGCAGGGAATGCTGCTTCTGCACGAAGGCGATGAGGTGATCGCCGTGGAGGACGCGCCATGATTTTGACCGACATCAGCCTGAAGCGCCCGATCGCCATGGCGGTCGTGTTGCTGGCGTTGGGTCTTTTCGGATTCCTCGCCTGGCGTTCGGCGGGGGTGGATCTTCTGCCCGCCGTCGATGTGCCGTATGTGACGGTCACGGTCATCTACCCCGGCGCCACACCAGAGGAAATCGAGACGGCGGTGGCGCGAAAAGTTGAGGATGCCGTCAGTCAGGTAGATGGGCTCAAACACATGACGGTGACCTGCGCCAACAACTTCTGTCAGGTGATGCTGGAGTTTCATCTGGACCGGAATGTGGATGTCGTGGCGACCGACGTGCGCGAGAAGATCGATCTCATCGTAAACGAACTCCCCGCCGGCGCGGAAAAACCGAACGTGGCGAAGTTCGACATCAACGCGACGCCTGTCGTCACGATGACGCTCACGGCGGCCACTCGCAAGACGGTGGAGAACGGCGATCTCTACGACTACGCCGATAACCGTCTGGCGAGCCGTTTCTCTTCCCTGCCGGGCGTCGCGTCCGTCGAACTGATCGGCGGGGAAAAGCGCGAGGTGCTGGTGGAGGTGGATCGTCGGAAACTCGCCGCGAAAGGATTGACGCTCGCCGAGGTGGTCAGCAAGGTGGGCAAGGGAAACCTCAAAGTCCCGTCGGGCGAAGTGGATGAAGCGGGACGCAGCACCTCCGTCACGTTCGACGCGGAGGCGAAGGAACTGGACGATTTGGGAAGCATTGAACTGGGGCGTCCCGGATCCCGCGTCTATCTGCGCGACATCGCGACCTTTCGCTACGGCACGAAACGCGCGGAATCGCTCGGCTTCTTCAACGGCGAACCCGCCGTGGTCATCAAAATCAAGAAAAAGGGCGAGGCCAACGCGGCGGAAGTCGTCAACCGCATCCGCAAGGCGGCAGAAACCGCACGGGCGAACCTTCCCGCCGGGATGACGCTGCACTGGGTACGCGACGACGGAGACTACGTTCACGCCACGGTCAAGGGCGGATTCGACTCCATCTGGCAGGGCATCCTCCTGACGGGAATCATCCTCCTGCTTTTCCTCGCCGACTGGTCGAGCGCGCTGGTCGCATTCGTTTCCATTCCCGTCACGATGATTCTCGCGCTGATTGTCTTTCCCCTCTTCGACTGTTCGTTTAATCTCGTGACCATGAGCGCGGTCGGCATCTCCTCGGGTATTCTCGTGGCGAACTCCATCGTCGTACTGGAAAACATCGCGGCCCGCATGACGGCGCGGAAGACAAATGCGGAGGCTGGCGAGACGCCCAAGCGAACCATCGCGACCGCCGCCGGGCAGGTTGCAATCGCCGTGTGCGCGTCGGCGTTGACGAATGTCGTCGTATTCCTGCCGATCGCCACGATGACGACGCTCGCGGGTCGTTTCTTCGTCCCCTTCGCCATCGTCATCACGGCGGCAACCTTCTCCTCGCTCTTCGTCTCGTTCACGCTCACGCCAATCCTCTCGTCCCTGTTCGCGGGGAAAGGAAACTGGCTCAACCGCATCCTCTCGTTCGTACTCACGCCGTGGAACTGGCTGTACACCATCGCGTCACGTCTCTACGGCGCCACGCTCCGTCCCGTCGTGCGCCACCCGTTCATCACGGCGGTACTCGTCACCGCCCTGACGGTCGCCGCCTTTCTCAAGCTGGTGCCGAAGATGCAGATCGATTTCATCCCCACGCTAGACAAAGGCGAAATGACGGTGCGTCTCGAATTCCCGGCAGACACGGCGTTGGAGAGGACGGCGGAACGCACACGCGCAATCGCCGGCAAAATCGCCGCGTTGCGGGATTCGTGCAACGATCCGCTCGCGCGGGACATCACCATCGCCGTCGGGAAAACGCAAGGAATCCTTGGCGCCGTCAGCCAAGGCTCCTACCTCTCCGAAATCTCGCTCACGCTCAAGGATATGACGAAACGGACGGAGTCGATCCAGCAGGTCGCGCAACGGCTGCGCGAAATCTGCGCGGACGAACCGGATGTCATCTGGTCTGCGCTCGTACCCTTGATCATCGGCGGCAGTGCGCAGTCCGCCGAGTTCCGGATTCTCGGCGATGACCTGGATGTCCTCAACGAGATCGGACTGGCAACCGCGCGCGAGGTTGCGAAGGATCCCGCCTGTGCGGATGTCTCGCATTCCGTCCGCTTGGGGCGCCCCGAAACGCGCCTCACGCCGAAACGCGCAGTGCTGAACGACCTCGGCGTAAGCCCCGATGTACTGGGTCTGACGTTGCGCGCCTCCTTCGCCGGACTGAAACCCGCGCGTTTCACGAAGGGAGACCGCTCGTACGACATTCGCGTACGTTTTGCGGAAGAAAAAGGTTTCGACCAGATCGACGCGCTCAACTTCCCCGGAAAGAACGGACAACCGTTCACGATTGACTCCGTCACAAGTCAGGCAACCGTGATGAAACCCGTGCAGATTGTGCGGTCGATGAAACGTCGCGCCGTCACCGTCTATGCGAACAACGCACACGGCTACGGACTCGGGGCCACGCTCGCCACCCTGCGCGCGGCGGCGGGCAAAAGGCTGCCGCCGGGATACGAGACGACCATCGGGGGAATCGCGGAGTATATGGACGAAACCTTCGGGGAATTCGCGCTGGTGACGAGTGTCGCGATCATCCTGACCTACCTTTTGCTTGCGGCGATCATGGAATCGTGGTCGATGCCGTTCATCATCCTCTTCACCATCCCCTTCGCCTATCTGGGAATGTTTGCCGCGCTGTGGCTGACGCACACCACCTTCACCATCTTCGGGCTGTTGGCCGGTATCATGCTCGTAGGCGTCGTGGTCAACGCGGCGATCCTCATCATCGACGAGATGCGGCGAATCGAACAAGTGGAAGGAAGCGACGGCACACGGGCAGGACGAACCCAAATCGTGTGGAAGGCGGCAACCGCCAAGTTCCGTCCCGTCCTGATGAGTTCGACGGCGGCCCTCTTCGGGATGCTGCCGATGGCGCTCGGGGGAGGACTCGGTTCGGAACTCCGTTCCGCCATCGGCATCGGTTCGGTCGGGGGAATCCTCGTCTCCTCGCTCGTCACCCTCTACTTCATCCCCGCCCTCTGCTCCTGGCGTCGCGGTTAATGCCACGCGAACGCGATCCATCCTACGCAAGGCTACGGAAGACAAGCAAGCGCGTAGGGAAAAATCAATCGCTTCGCTTGGAAATGGTGAAATGGTTAAATGGACGAACCGACGAAAAGCGAGTGTCGCTTCCCCGAAACCGACGGCGAGGGCGCCGTCGCTACGCAGCCGCCACTTATCCCTTCCCCACTTCTCAGCCTCTCAGCTTTTCAGCTTCTCAGCTGGCGCGTAGCGCCTCATCCCAACCACCCCACCACCTAACTACCTAACCACCCAACCCACCTGAAGAGCGGGCTTTTATCCGATGCTATTTTTTGGTATGATACGGGCAATGAAAACGATAGCCAAGATTCTTTTGTTGTGGGGGGCGACCCTCTTTCTGGTGGCGGCGGAATCCCTTCCGACGCGGGAAGAGATCGACGCGGTTCGCGTTCAAGTCAAAGAACGGATGGCGGAAGAGGTGGCGGCGATGGAACGTGGCGAGAAGACAGGGATCGAGGTCGCCGACAGTTGCTGCGCATTCGCCCGGGCGGATGAACGCGCCGCCTATCGCCTGTTGCTCTTCCGCGCCGCATTCCGCCTTTACCTGAAAGAACAATCGTATGACCGGGCAGTGGGAGTGTTGCGCGCGATGAAGGGAATCTTCGGAAACGAGTTCTTGATTCCCGCGCAGGACTGGCTGCGTCCGCATGAGGCGAGACTGAAGCAGGAAGAGCCTTCTGACGCGATCAAGACACTCCTCGCCTGCCTCCACGCCAAGATACCGCAGCCGGAGAAGACGCCCCCGTCCCAGGACACGCCAACTGCGGAAACCGAGGTTGCCGCTACCCCCACGAACGATGTTCCGACGACCGTCCAACCGTCGTGGAAAACCGCCGCGAAAGAGAAAGAGATCGACCAGAAGACGGAAACCTTGCGGAACATGCGCCGGTACGAGAAGATCGCGCAGAAATACGGGTTCAAAATCGAACGCAAGCCGACCTTCAAAAAAGGCGGCATTCAAGGAAAGAAGATCCCGGACGAACAGCTGGACGATGAGTTAGACCGTTTCTTCGATGCGCTGAAAATTCTGCCGTTGGAATTCGTCAAGCGTTCCGGTATCAACATCATCATTATCTGTTCCGACCTCACGCTTGCCAACGGGAAACACCCCGGCGGAATCGCGGTAGGTTCGGCCATGTACCTCCCCGTGGGATTCTCCCCAAAGACGGTTTACCACGAACTCTTCCATATCTTCGACAACAAGAAAAGCGATTCCAAGTGGACAGACTGCAACCCCAAGTCGTTCGTGTACAAGGGCAGCAGTCTGCAAAGCATCACGCTGAACAAAAAGGAAAAGAAAGCGGTGGAGCGCAATCGGGATGACGACCGGATCCAAAAAGCGTTCGTTACGGACTACGCCCAATCGTTCGAGCGAGAAGACCGCGCGGAAACCTTTGCGCACATGATGTCAGAAGGTCCCGCTTTCCTGCGCCGCACGGAACAAAGTCCGGAACTGACGGGCAAGATGAAGTACATCATCAAACTCACCGGAAAGAAAGGACTCCTGGGAAAAGATTTCTGGGACAAACGCTTCGCCGGTACCCAAGAAACGGAAAGCGAAAAAGAAGAAACGAAACCGTAGAGTGGCTGCCGCCGCCGATTCCGAGCCAGTGGTGTACCTGCCTCTGTTTCCCAGTCTATCAGACGCCAGCACGCCTACCCTGCTTCCAATCACTCGCTTTGATCCCGCCTATCCCTTACAGCTGTCGAATACAGTCGAGGATAAGGCTTCGGGAAAGCGGCGCTCTTGTCGCTTCTCGAACCCGAAAATAAAGCGGCAGGAGTGCCGATTTTGCGATCCGGACGGAGGAATCAACATCGATTGCGTGATGGATGCATGATTCGCAGATGCACCCATGTCTCCGTTTGCTATACTCGTTGCGAACGGGCCGGTTCGGAACTGGCTGGTTCGCAACCATCGTTTCACAACAGATGCAAGTCGGAGTGTGGAAATGGAATTCATTCACCGAAATAAGGAAATCGCCAAACTTCGTAGTATCCGCGACAGATCGCGGAACGGACCGTGCTGGCCAATTCTGACCGGGCGAAGGCGTATCGGCAAAACATCTCTCGTAATGAACGAGCTTCGCAACGTGGTGAAGCGCGACGCCAAACGAATCAACCTAAAAACCTCCGTTGATTTTTGTTCCAGCCGCAAAGAACGCAAAGAACGCATAGGAATGGCGCAAAAGGCCAATTGTTGTTTGAGATGGTGTATTTATCCATCCACCCAAATGGTGAAGAGGAGATTTCATTCTTTTCTTCTTACAGATATTCATCTTTGCGATCTTTGCGTTCTTTGCGGCAAAAAATACAGAGGCGGGGAGGTCTCAACAGAGGAATATAGGATCAATCTTGATCTCCTCGCGAAAAAAAGCGAGGCGTTCTTCACGAAGAACCCTGGCTTGAGAGCGAGAAAGGCTTCCTACCGTGGTCTCTCCCTTGCTGACATGTAGGGCATCGGGCGGTTAGGCGGTTAGGTGGGTGGTTGGGTGCTATGCACCAACTGAGAAGCGGGGAAGCTGAGAGGATGAGAAGCTAAGAAATGGCGGCTGCGCCGCTAAGTGGCGCCCTACGGACCTAAATGGGGCTACGCCTGGAGTAAGCGAAAAGATTAAATGGTTAAATCGCCGCTGACGCGGCTTTAACTCGGGCTGATCCGCCCGTCGCGTCCGGAAGCGCGTAGGTTCAGGAATCGCTCGGTTCAATTTAATCATTCGCGCGCGCGAATTTCCAGTGCAACACTCTGGGTTTGCCGCATGACCTGATGGCGGCTTGAGAGAACATTCCCTGGAACGGAATTTCTGGGAAGGGGTTGCAACCGTCAGGCGTCGGCTGTATGCTTTCTTGCAAAGAC
>JAFSTA010000126.1 GCA_017450695.1 Kiritimatiellia bacterium
ATCGAATCCGTGTTGGAACAGACAACCGTCCACCCACCAACAAGGAACACACCATGATCCAGATCATCGCCGAAAGCATCAATGATTCCGTGCCGACCACCAACGCGCTATTTGAGGCGGGCGACACCGAAGGCGTCGTCGAGCTGGCAAAGTCCCAGGCGGCGGACCCGCGTACCGCGTATGTGGATGTCAACGTCGGCATACGGGATCCCTCGTTTATGGGCGACCTCGTGCGAGCGATCCAGAAGCAAGTGGCGGCCACGCCGCTTTCGATCGACTCGCCCGACTTCGAGATCGCCAAGGCGGGACTGGCCGCCTACGACGACGCGGCGGGCAAGCCCATCCTCAACTCGATCTCGCCGCTGCGCCTTTCCCTCTTCGACCTGCTCGATGTCCGGCCGTTCCGTCCGATCCTGCTCGCCACGGAAAACCTGAAGGACGGCGAGGAAATGCCATGCACCACGGTGGAGGAGACGGTGGCGGCGGCGCGTCTGCTCGTCGAGGAGGCGCATCGGCGCGGCATCGCGAACGAGGACTGCATCATCGATCCGGGCATCTCGCCGATCGGCGCGGACACGGACGGGCAGATTCACCGCCTGATGGGATCGATGCGCGCCATCCACGAAGACCCGTTCTTCGCGGGCGTACACATGTCCGTCGGACTCAGCAACTTCACCGTGATGCTGCCGACCGTGAAGGAATCGGACGGCACGCCCGTCAAGACGCCGCTCGCCAACGCATTCCTGACGCGGGCGATGCCGCTGGGGCTGGACATGTCGATCGCCTCCGTCAAGCGCAAGTACGCGACGCTCGCGGAAGGCGACCCCGCGCTCGTCTGCTTCGACGAATGCCTCACCCTCGAAGGCTTCGACGTCATCATGCGCGTGCAGGAGTTTTGCTCGTAGGGGGCGGGGCAAGCCCGGCGCAAAAATGCGCCGGCACAGAACAAAGCGGGGCGCATCCCCAGGCTCTGCGCGCGGCCGGAAAGCGCGGCTGGCGCATCCCCAGGTTCTGCGCGCGGCTGGAAAGCGTGGCTGGCGCATCCCCAGGTTCTGCGCGCGGCCGGAAAGCGCGGCTGGCGCATCCCCAGGTTCTGCGCGCGGCCGGAAACGGCCGCGTACCGCCCCTGCAAAAACTTTCATTTCGGGATTGATTTCGGGGCGTATTTTCGCTACACTAATTCCGTTTTTTAATGGAAGCAGTGTATCTTCGGGTCTGTTCGGGAGAGCGTCCGGGGTATGTCCGCAGGGTTAAGCAGGAGACGAAATCATGCAAACACGTGTTGGTTTTCTATCAGTTTTGACGGTCTGTGCGTTGGGTTCGATGTGGATCGGGAGCGCGGATGCGGCGCCTTCTTCCCGCAACGTGACGGCGGGTAGCATGGTGGGGGCGCGCGGCGCGAGCATGCGTTCGGGACGCACGGCGGGCGGTGCGGACGAGGCTGGCGCGGAAGGCGAAGTGAAGGTGAAGCTTGATCCGCGTGCGCAGAAGAGCGAGGCTCCTGAGTTCAACGCCAATGCCAAGGTGAAGTCCCGGCTGGTCACAAAGCGTCGCGAGTGGGCGTTGATCGAGTGCGAGTACAGCACCCACGACAAGTGGATGGATCAGCTGTCGTTCACCTACCATGTCCTCTCCACCAGCAAGGACGAGGAAACCGGCAAGCAAGTCTTCAACTATTACACCACGACCGTCCGGTACATCGATGTGCCCAAGGGCAAGCACCGCAGCTGCGTCTGCCTCTCCCCGAACCTGGTGGATCGCTACGGCGAACCCGTCGCGATGGCGCTGGAAGTGACCGGGAAGGGGAGCGATGTGCTGGCGACCGACCAGACCGCAGTCGGCATCAATCTCCCGAAGGAATGGTGGAAAGACGACAAGGTGATGAGTAACCCGATACTCAAGCGGCGCAGCGGTCTGATCGACCGTTCCAAGACTCCGTTCGCCCTGATCAATCCCGACGACTACGAGGTGGTTCAGTAACATGGCAGATCGTATCCTTACCGTCAATGTCGGCGCTAGCAAGTTCCTGCTTGCTGAGTTCGCCGTGAAAAGCGGGAAGTCGCCGCAACTGCTCAACTACGGCGCCGGCGCACTCGGTAACAATCCCGACCAGGAGGGCGGCATCGCCCCCGACCTCGGGATGCAGATGCGTGCGGTCATGCGGGAGCGCGGCATCCGCCCCGCCCCCCTGATGATCTCCCTCTCGGGGCAGATGGTCTTCCCCCGTTTCGTGAAACTCCCTGCCGTCAGCGAAGACAAGCTGCAGCAGATGGTGCAGTACGAAGTCGAACAGAACGTGCCGTTCCCGCTGGACGAGATCGTCTGGAACTACCAGTTCCTGGGAGACGCCAGCTCCGGCGAACAGGCGGCGATGATCGTTGCCGCCAAGGTCGATAGCGTACGCGAGGTGACGGATTCGGTCACCGCCGCCAAGCTGGAGCCGGATCTGGTCGATGTGGCGCCGATGGCGCTCTACAACTGCCTGAAATACAACTATCCCGATCTGGACGGCTGCACCGTGCTGTTGGACATCGGGGCGCGTTCGACCAACCTCATCTTCGTCGAGGACGAGAAGATTTACAGCCGTTGCATTCCCGTCGCGGGCAATGCCATCACCTCCGAGATCGCCAAGGTCTTCGAGATTTCCTTCGCGGAGGCGGAACGGCTGAAGGCAGAGCGGGCGTTCGTCTCGCTCGGCGGCGTCTATCAGGCGGAGGACGAGATCGACGAGAAGATTTCCAAGATCGTCCGCAATGTGGTGACTCGTCTCCACGCGGAGATCAGCCGCAGCATCAACTTCTACCGCAGCCAGCAGGGCGGCAGCGTCCCGACGCGCATCATCCTGACGGGCGGGTCGGCGGTGATCCCGCAGCTGGATTACTTCTTCCGCGAGAAACTGCAGGTCGAGGTTGAGGTTCTCAACCCCTTCAACAACCTGCACATCAGCCCGCGCCTCAACCCGAAAGCGCTGGAACATGACGGCTTCGAGATGGCGGAATGCGTTGGACTGGCGCTGCGCCGTTCGATGAAGTGTCCCGTCGAAATCAACCTGATGCCGCCGGAGATCACCGAGCAGAAGAGCTTCCAGAAACGCATCCCGTATCTGACGCTCGCGGCGGCGGGTATCCTCTGCGGACTCGGGCTTTGGATCATCTACGAGAAGCAGATTTCCAAGAACCTTGACGAGCAGCTGGAGGTCGCCGAGCAGAAGTACACCAAGATGAACGCGGACGCGAAACGCTACGATGCCGCTTTCAGTCAGCAGAAGGAAAAGGTGGAGGACGCCGACGCCGCCATTGCGCGGATGTCCATCCGCTCGCGCTGGCTCGATCGGATCCAGAAGGTGCAGCAGGCCGTCTCCGACTTCACGGGCGTCTGGATCATGTCGCTCACGCCGATCGCCCCTACCTCCGCTACCGAGGATTCGGAAGGCGCCCCAGCCGCTTCCGGCGGCGAGAGCAGTAAGGGCGTCCGGATCGTGCTGCGCGGCTGGAACGACCGCCTGCGCGAGATTGAGGCGAAGAACAACCGCGGCACCGTCGCGGAACAGCTCTGCAGCAAGCTCAAGACCTTCGCCGCCTTTGGAAAGGCCGAGTCGGATGTTTCGATCGTCGGCAGCAAGGATGTGGACGGATACATGACGGAATTCACGATCGACGCGATCTTCGCCTCCGCTTCCTCCGAGTCGAAGGAAAAGGAGGACGAATAGATGAAAAAGCAGCAAGTCACTCTGATCGTTCTGGGCTCTATCTTTCTGGTGCTCACCGCTGGCGTCGGTTGGTTCCTCTGGCAGGCTATCGACGAGCGTTCTGGCAAGGAAGAGGAGTTGTCGCGCAAGACCGCCGAACTCGACCGGATCTACAACCGCCCCGTCTTTCCCAACGCGACGAACATCGCGGTGGTGAAACAGAACGAGGCGACGGTTTCCAACTGGATGCGGCGCGCCGCCGCCCAGCTGAAGCAGGGCGCGATCCGCGTTGATCTCCAGACACCCAGCGGCTTCAAGCAGAAGCTGCAGGACACCGTGCGGGAACTCTCGTCTCAGCCCGGTTCCGTCTCGGGCAAGATCTGCGCCCCGAATTTCTTCTTCGGGTTCGACCGTTATCTGGGCGAGTCCTCCTCGCTTCCCGCCGACACCAATGTCGCCACGCGCCTCGCCTACCAGCTGGCCGTGATCGACAAGATCTGCAAGGAACTGTACGCGGACGGCATCTTGGAGATTCGCTCCGTCACACGCGAGCTCTTTGACGACAACGAGGCGAAACAGCGCGAGTTGGAGGCGCAGCAGCAGGAAGAAGAGTCCCGCCGCAATCGCCGCAACCGCCGCAACCGGAACCGGAAACAGGCGCAGGAGAACGCCGCCCAGCAGGGCGACGGCACGGCCAATTTCCAGATTGCGAAACAGCCGTTCGCCTTCGAGTTCGTCGCGCGTCCCGACGCTTTCACCAAGGTGCTGAACGGGGTGGCCGCGATGGAGCCGTTCACCGTGATCACCAAGGTCGAGTACCGTTCGCTCGGCGATTCCCTCGCCGCCTACGCGCAACGGCTGAAGAGTTCGGACGACGCCCTCAAGCTCCAGCAACAGCAGGAGGAAGATTCGGGCGACACGCTCGCCGAGGCGGAGAAGAAAAAAACCGCCGCTTCCGCCCAGCCGAAGCGCATCATCGTCACCAGCCCCGATTTGGAACCGCCCCTGCTGGTCAAGATCGAGGTGGACGTTTACTCGTTTGATTACAAGGAGGCCGAATAACCATGGCTACGAACCAGAAAGAAAACGTCTTGCTCCGCTACTACGACAAGATCGTCGCCGTGGTGGTGCTGATCGGCCTGCTCGGTCTGCTTTTCATCCTGTTGTCCAGGATTGATCAGAACAAGAAGGACGGCGTGGACAAGATCCGCAATCGCCCGGAGCCGAACAAGCCCGCCGAGGTGGTCTCGATGGATCCGTACAACGCCGCGATGCGCGCGTTGCAAAAACCGATGCGCCTGGAGCCGCCGAGCATTCAGGATCCCGGTTGCTACATTCCGGAGCGTCGCGTACAGTGCATCAATAAAGACTGCCGCAAGCCCATCCCGCTCGATGTCGAGAAGTGCGTCTTTTGTGGGGTCGAGCAGCCGAAGGCTGCGCCCGTCCAGGAAATCCTGGACGCGGACGAGGACGGCATGGCCGACAAGTGGGAGGTCAAGTTCGGCCTCAATCCGCAAAGCGCCGACGACGCGAAAGAGGATATGGACGGCGACGGCTTCACCAACCTGGAGGAGTTCATCGCCGGAACCGATCCGCGCGATCCGAAGTCCCACCCCGATCTGGTCACGCTCCTGCGCGTCTCGGACGTACACGGCAAGCGGATGCCGTTCATCTTCGGTTCGAAGAACAAGATGCCGGACGGTTATCAGCTCGTTTTCAACTTGATCAAGGCCAAGTTCGGCCAATCCGCCATCTACGCCAAGACCAACTCTGTGATCTTCGCCTCGAAGGGCGGATACGAGGCGGCCAAAGCCGACGAGGCCAAGGTTCCCGATCCGAAGGAAGCCTATCAGGTTGTCAAGTTCACCGACAGTTCGGAGAAGCGCGACACGGGCAAGGGCTACAAGGAAACGGTCGATACGTCGGTCGTTGTCCTGCGCCGCCTTTCCGATAAGCGCGACATCCCGCTGACCATCGGCGACAAGAAACCTGTGATTACCGATACCGAGGCAGTTCTCGCCTTCCCGCTTGACAAGAAGGAGTGGAACCTGATCGAAGGAGGAGATTTCAAAGTCCGTGAGGAAACCTACCGCGTGATCTCAATCGAAAGCGCGAAGAAGGAGGTTCTGATCGAAAATCAGGAAACAAAGAAGAGGAGTTTGATTCGGCCCGCCGAATAACTTGAAATTTGTGACTTGATTTAGATGGAAAAAGTAGGTATGATACTCTTTCCTTTACTTCTTGGACGATGAAAAGGGGGTGGTGAAACCCACCGCCCCACTGGTGCGGAGGCCGCTGTCAGTCCTTCGCGCCGGGAAGAAATGTGAGCTGCCCCATGAAAGAGGAGTTTCCTAAAATGACGCACAGTATGAAGTGGTTTATGATTCTCGGTGCCTCTGCGGCATTGAGCGGTTCGATTCTGTTTGCGCAGAATGATCTCGAAGCTTTGCTGGAAGACCTCGGTGGCGACAAGCCCGCCGTTCAGGCCCCTGCGAAAGCGGACGACGCGAAGAAGGCGGCGGAAGCGAAAAAGCAGGAAGAGGAGAAAGCGGCTGCCGAGAAAGCGAAAGCGGAAAAGGAAGCCGCCGAGAAGAAAGCTGCCGAGGTGAAAGAGGCCGCCAAGGACGCCGAGAAGAAGGCGGAGGAAAAGGTTGCAGAAGCCCCCGCCGTTGAGAAGAAGGCGGAGGAGAAAGTCGCCGAGGTGAAGGAAGCCGCTCAGGACGCCGAGAAGAAGGTGGAGGAAAAGGTTGCCGAGGCTCCCGCCGTCGAGAAGAAGGCGGAGGAGAAAGTCGCCGAGGTGAAGGAAGCCGCTCAGGATGCTGAGAAGAAGGTGGAAGAGGGCAAGAAGGCTGCCGAGCAGGATGTGGATGACCTCTTGAAGGATCTGACTGCCGAGAAGGCTGAAAAGAAGGCCGAGAAGCCCGCCGAAGAGGTGAAGGAAGCCGCCCCGGCCGTTGCGGAAGAAAAGCCTGCCGAGGTGAAGAAGGACGAAGCCGAGAAGCCTGCCGAGGAGCCGCCCGCTGTCGTCGAGGAAAAGAAGGCGGAGGAGGAGAAGCCTGCTGAGGTGAAGGAAGTCGCCAAGGACGCCGAGAAGAAGGCGGGCGAAGATGTGGATAACCTGCTCAACGATCTTACCGACAAGCCTGCGGAAGCTCCCGCCGCCGCTGAGAAGGCGGATGCCCCAGCCGAGGCGCCTGCCGCCGTGGAAGGCGACAAGCCGGAAGCCGTGAAGCCGGAGGCGAAAGCCGCCGATGCCCCCGTGGATGAAACGGCTGCCTTGATTTCCGAACTCGAAGGACTGGAACGCATCCGTGTCGAGTCGATGGATCAGCACGGAAAATCCTCTCTCGAAGGCGCCCGCGCCGCGATGCGCAAGCGCGACTACGAGACGGCCGCCACGCAGTACCAGCAAGCGATTGAGTTCATCAGCAACCGTCCCGCCAACGCCGAGTTGATCGCCGAGGCCCGCAAGGGACTGGCCGAGGCGTTCTACCGTGACGCCCTCGAAAAGAGCCGGAACAATGACAACGAGAACGCCCGCATCCTCGCGGTCAAGGCGCAGGAGGCCGGACATCCCCAGGCCGCGCGTCTGCTGGAGTCGCTGCAGGACAAGCCCGCCACGGTCGTGGTGGATACCTCCAAGATTTCCCACCGCGTGAATGAGGAAGAGCACAAGATTCAGCGTACCGAGACGCGCCGCCGTATGCGTCGCGCCCGCCAGCTCTGCGCCACCGGCGAGTACACCAAGGCGCTGGAGCAGTGCGAGTTGATCCTCCGCGATTATCCCGACACCAAGGAAGCGATGGTACTGCGCGACTACATCGCCGACCGCATGAAGGATCTCTCCGACATCGAGTTCGAGGCGACCCGCAGCTACATGATCCGCGAGGTGCGCGACACGTGGAACACCAAGCGTTACGCCGTGGACAGCGCCGAGCTGCCGAAAGGCCGTATGGAAATGACCGCGAAGGACGGCAAGACGATTCGCGGCATGGGGTCCTCTGCCGAACAGATGGTTCAGGAAAAGCTGGATAAGATCATCATCCCTGAAGTCAACTTCCGTCCGCCAGCCACGATTATCGATGCGGTCAACTTCTTCAACAACGCCTCTCGCGATTACGACAATCCCGAGTTGCCGATGGAGAAGCGTGGTGTCAACCTCGTTTTGAAACTTGCCCAGGGTGGCGGCGCGGCAGCCGCGCCTGCCGGCGGCGAAGACAACGCGGATCCGTTCGCGGCAGCCTCCGCGGGTAGCGGTAACGCGGGCGGTGCGCCCGTCATTCCGGCTGTCACGGCGCGCTTCATCACCCTCAAGGAAGCTCTGAAGCTCGTCTGCGACGTCTCTGGCATGAAGTTCCTGATTCGCGGTCCTGTGGTGATGATTGTTCCGATCAACGAGCCGGATACCGACCTCATCACTCGTTCCTACAACGTGCTCTCCTCTATCTCGGAACGCGTGAGTTCTGCGCAGACCGAAATGGCGAGCAGCAAGAAAGGTGGCGACAACACCTTCCTGCAGCAGGACGACATGAGCCAGAAACAGGACTGGAAGGTCTTCTTCGGCGATCTCGGTGTCCAGTGGCCGGAAGGCTCCTCGATCGCCTACGTCTCTACCATCGGCAAGCTGCGCGTCAAGAACACCGCCGAGAACCTCGCCGTCTTCGAACAGGTCTTGGAAGACTTGAACATCACGCCGCGCTTGATTGAGATCGAGGCGCGCTTCGTCGAGGTCTCCCAGGAGGATCTCAACTCCCTCGGCTTCGAGTGGTTGCTCAACGGCGACTTCACCTTCGGCGTCCCCGGGTTCCTCGGCAAGAACTTCCGGAAGTACACGAACGGTGGCACGACCATCGCGACGGATTCCGCCGGCTCCCCGATTCAGGTGTATGATGCGGACGGGAACCTGACGTATGTGAAAACGACCCGGTACTCCCCCTACACGAGCCCCGGTCGCTTGACGGAAACCCTCCTGAACCCGCAGTATGACGCGACAACCGGGGAACTGTTGAGCGGGACTTACTACCGCAACGACGGATTGGTTACGCCGGTAACACAAAACAATTTGGCGGGTACGCTCAATTCGGCTATTCCCCAGTACGGTAATGTTTACCGCCACGGGCATAACGCCAGCGTCACTGCAATTGACGGACAGAGCTACAGCACGGGACAGCGCTTCCTCAGTCAGGAAGGCAACCACATCTCCGGCGAGGGTGGGAGCAAGAACGACCAGTTCATGAAGATCAACGCGATCTTCGGTAACGCCGACCTCTCCATGATTCTCCATATGCTCAGCCAGCGTTCCGACACCGACCTCTTGAACGCGCCGCGCGTGGTCACCAAGAACGGCCAGGAAGCCGTCATGAAGGTCGTCACCGAGTACATCTACCCGACGGAATACGATGTCGAAATCTCTCAGAACGGTTCTTCGTCGAGCACTTCGGGCAACTCCGCCGACCCGATCGCGACGGTCGAGCCGCAGAACTTCGAGATGCGCGAGGTCGGTACGATTCTCCAGGTTGTCCCGGAAGTCTCCCCGGAAGGCCAGATGATCAACCTCATGCTGAATCCGCAGGTTGTCTCCGAGCCGACGTGGAAGAACTACGGTACGCAGCTGCCGAAGACGGTTTACCGTCCCGCCACGGCCGCCGAGTTGGCAATGAATCCGCTTCTCGCGACCCAGAACGGAGGTATGATCGCGGAAACGGGGTACATCCAGTTGCCGATGGAACAGCCCTTCTTCTCGGTTCGTTCGGTCAGCACGCAGCTCTCCGTCTATAACGGTGCGACGGTCGTGATCGGCGGCCTCATTACGGAAGAGCGCAAGACGATGGAAGACAAGATTCCGCTGTTGGGCGACATCCCCTATCTCGGACGCCTCTTCCGCAGCAAGTCGGAATACTCCAACAAGCGCAACCTGTTGATCTTCATCACGGCGCGCCTGGTTGACCCAGCCGGCAAACTGATCCGCCAGAGCGAGGGCGATTCCCTCCTGAAGGGCGGAGAAGAAGCCGGTGCAACGACCGCCCCTGCGACCGCTCCTGCAGCGGAACCCGCTGCTACGGTTGAGTAAGCGAGATTTCCACCTGTCGCGGGCATTGCCCGCGGCGGGTCTGCATTTCTCTCCGTATGCGTCGAATTGCACTGACCGGTGGCATTGCGTGTGGCAAATCCCTATTCTGTGAAGGACTGAAAGAGGAGGGGATTGAAGTCTTAGATGCCGACGCGGTGACGCATCGGCTCGAATCTCCGGGCGGGCTTGCGGTGGAACCGTTGGTAAAGCTTTTCGGGCGTGAGATCCTGGCGGACGACGGTTCGATCGACCGCAAACGGCTAGGCAAGAAGGTTTTCGCCTCGGAAGAGGCGCGCGTGGCGGTGAATGCCGTCCTCCATCCGCTGGTGAAAGCGGAGATTGCGCGGTGGGTGTCGGAGGAGACGCCTGGAGAGAACAAAATCCGCGTGGCAGTGATTCCGCTGCTGTTTGAATGCGGATGGGAAGACGAATGGGACACGATACTCTGCCTCACATCCAGTGAGGAGAACCAAGTGAAGCGACTGATGCAGACGCGCGGACATTCCGAAACGGAAGCGCGGCAGCGCATCGCTTCGCAGATGCCCGTGGCGGAAAAGGCCGCCCGCTCGCACTTCGTGATTTCCAACGATGCCGACAAGGACTCGTTGCGCGAAGCCGCGAAGCGCACGGTGGTCTGGCTGAAAAGCCAGACAGGCTGACAAGCTGTGCAAGCTGAACGTACTTCGCGGTGTCCGAGGTTCAGGACATAGTGCGGGGGACGTGGTTTGCCACGAGGTTCGTGGCTTGCTGCGGGGGGTCGCGGTATGCCACGGGGCTTCGGGGGTCTGCTGCGGCGGTTCTTTGGTCTGCCGCGGGGCTTCGCGGTCTGCCGCGGCGGTTCTTTGGTCTGCCGCGGCGGTTCGCGGTCTGCCGCGGGGGTTCGCGGTCTGCCGCGGGGGTTCGCGGTCTGCCGCGGGGGTTCGCGGTCTGCCGCGGGGGTTCGCGGTCTGCCGCGGGGGTTCGCGGTCTGCCGCGGGGGTTCGCGGTCTGCCGCGGGGGTTCGGGTC
>JAFSTA010000127.1 GCA_017450695.1 Kiritimatiellia bacterium
CCTGGCTGGCGGCGCAGAACACGACGAACATCGTCGTCGCGGGCGGCGCCACCGCCACCTATCCCGACCCGTCGCTCCGCACGGCGAGCGGCACGGAACTGAGCCGCACGCTCTACGGCCGCGTCACCTTCACGAACGACTGGGAGGTGACGACCATCAGCACGGCGACGGGGCACCCCTGGATCCTTGCCGCCGGCTCGTCCGCGGATGGGCGGCATCTCACCGGACAGCAAGGGAATTCCAAGTGGCTCCTGCAGATTGAGGAGGGTGCGTACGCTCGGTTCACGTCCGCCCTGCTGGACTCGGCGCGCGGCAACGTGCAGGTGGCCGGCGTCCTGGAGGTGACGGGCACGATCGAATTCGACTCCGAGTCCACGGGGAAGTCCTGGCTCGGCGACGAAGGCTACGAAGGGGTCATCAAGGCGAACCGGATTCTCAAGAAAGGAAACTACGAAGTCAACATCCGGCAGACCCGCCTGATCGTCGGGGCGGGCGGGTTCGGCTGCGCGCCGGAGGTGACGGGGCTCTATTTCCGGAATGCAACGAACCTGACGCTGACGGCCGAAGCGGACATGGAGATCTTCTCGCCGTTTAGCAGCGCGAGCAAATACGACTGGGGCGTCTACATCAGCCCGGACACGGCGTTCACCATCGACACCGGCACGAACACCGTGACGTGGGGCGGCGCCGTCCGCGGCTCCACGCGGTCCACGATCATCAAGACCGGCACGGGTACGCTCGTATTCACGAACGGCTGCGTCACGACCGGCGCCTCCGGCATGACGAAAAACCACATCGACACCATCGTATCGAACGGTACGTTGCGCGTGGAAGCCCCCGCCAGCTGCGGCCTTGCCTCCGGCACGATCACGGTGGAGGGCGGCGCGACGCTCGCGATCGGCGACGGCGTGACGGTGCTGCCGTCCATGGTGCTGGAGAGCGGCTCGACGATCGTGTTCGGGCGGGACGCCGCCGTGAACGAATCCAAGACGATCGCGCTCGGCGGCGCGGTGACGATGAAGCTGACCGGCGACTACACGGGCGTCCGTGCGGATACGGATGTCGTGCTCGGCACGCTGGCGGAGGGCGCGGACCTCTCGCTCGTGACGGCCGACCTGACGGAGCTGAAACCGAATCCCGGATGGAGGTCGGAGCTGGCGGTGGAGGATTCCCGGCTGATTCTGCGCCTGATCCAACGCAAGGGACTCGTGCTCCAAATCCGGTAGCGGGGATACCGTCCCGCTTGCCTGCCGGGCGTTTTGCGCCCGGCAGGATTGTTGGGACTGTGGAATGATTCGAGATTCACGCTTCGTCGGCTTTCTCGCAGTGCCATGCGGGAGCGCGTGGCGTCCGCGCCTAGAGAATCCAGGACTCTAGAAGTCTAGAAACCTAGGAACCTGGAAATTCTAGACAGCTAGAACTCGGAACGCCCCGGCTGTCTGCCGGCCGCCCGCTCCACTGCCTTCCGCGTTTCGGCCTCTCTCGGCCTTTCAGCTGGTGCGCAGCGCCTCCGCGGCTTCTTGTTTTGTGTCGCGCCGGGAAGGGCTCGGATACATTTTCTCCTGCCCGAAAATTTTTTATTGTCTGGTATTGACTTTTTCCCGATTTTTCGGTAAAGTGTTCCCGCTTTCTTTTTCTGCGGAAGAGGTTTCGCGGGAAAAGGACGTGAAAATGATAGGCCAACATAGCTCAGTTGGTAGAGCACTTCCTTGGTAAGGAAGAGGTCGTCAGTTCGATTCTGATTGTTGGCTCCATTTTCTGTATTTGGTATGTTTCATCACTCACAGGATGGAGATTCAAAATGGCAAAAGAAGCATTCAATCGCGATAAACCGCACGTAAACGTCGGTACGATTGGTCACGTTGACCACGGCAAGACGACCTTGACCGCCGCGATCACTCACGTTCAGTCCCTCAAGGGCCTGGCTAACGATATCCCTTACGACACCGTTGCGAAAGCTTCCGAGTCCGCCGGTCGTCGTGACGCTACCAAGATTTTGACGATTGCAACCTCCCACGTGGAGTACAGCTCGCCCAACCGTCACTATGCGCACGTGGACTGCCCGGGACACGCGGACTATGTGACGAACATGATCACCGGCGCGGCGCAGATGGACGGCGCGATCCTCGTCGTTTCGGCGGCTGACGGCCCGATGCCCCAGACCAACGAGCACGTGCTGCTCGCCCGTCAGGTCGGCGTGCCGAAGATCGTCGTGTTCCTGAACAAGTGCGACCTCGTGGACGATCCGGAACTGCTCGACCTCGTCGAGGAAGAGATCCGCGACCTTCTCAAGAAGTACAACTTTGACGGCGACAACGCGCCCGTGATCCGTGGCAACGCCCTTGCGGCGACCAAGGCCGCCAGCGCGGACGATCCCGCCTGCGAGTGCATCGGCAAGTTGCTGGACGCTCTGGACACCTACGTTCCGGAACCGGCCCGCGTGCTGGACAAGCCCTTCCTGATGCCGATCGAAGACATCTTCTCGATCGAAGGCCGTGGCACGGTGGTGACCGGCCGTGTCGAGCGTGGTGTTGTGAAAGTCGGTGACCCCGTCGAAATCGTCGGTCTCCGTCCGACGCAGAACACGACCGTCACGGGCGTCGAGATGTTCCGCAAGCTCCTGGAACAGGGGCAGGCCGGCGACAACATCGGTGCGCTGCTCCGCGGCACGAAGAAGGACGACGTCGAGCGCGGCCAGGTTCTGGCGGCTCCGAAGTCCATCACTCCGCACACCGAGTTCAAGGGGCAGATCTACGTGCTGACCAAGGAAGAGGGTGGCCGTCATACCGCGTTCTTCAAGGGTTACCGCCCGCAGTTCTACATCCGCACGACGGACGTGACCGGCGACATCACCCTCCCCGAGGGCGTCGAGATGGTCATGCCGGGCGACCACGTGACGATCACCGTCAAGCTGATCTCCCCTGTCGCGTTGGAGAACAACATGACGTTCGCTATCCGCGAAGGCGGCCGTACGGTCGGCGCGGGTCAGGTCGAATCGATCATCAAGTAAAGTCTTCGTCTCCTGTGAGTGCGTCCCGTCCGGGACGTCCGTTCTGGACGGGATGTTCTTTTCACAGGGTGCCGGAGGGTTGAGTATGCCCAGAGACTTAGCGATTTTGGCTTGTACCGAGTGCAAGCGTAAGAATTATACTACGACGCGGAACAAGAAGACGATGACCGAGCGTGTCGAGCTGAAAAAGTATTGCCCGCATGATCGTCGTCACACGGTACACCGCGAAGTGAAGTAGTTGCGTGTAGGCCAGTAGCTCAATTGGCAGAGTACCGGTCTCCAAAACCGGTTGTTGGGGGTTCGAGGCCCTCCTGGCCTGCCATTTTTTGGACGTAAAAATGGCTATTGAAAAGAAAGCAAATCCGGTCGCCGCTTATCTGAGCGGGGTCGGGGACGAGTTCAAGAAAATCACGTGGCCCGGCAAGGACGAGTTGGTTGATTCGTCCATTGTCGTGATTACGTTTATCGTGATTCTCGCCATTGTCGTTTTTTGTTTCGACAAGTTCATCATGTTCTTCCTGGACTTGATCTTGCGGTAGTTCAGGCACGGGATTGAGGGTTCGCTATGGATGACACGGTCAAAAACAAACCTACCGATTGGTATGTGCTGCATACTCTGACCGGTCAGGAACAGAAAGTCGAGAAGTCTATCAGGGCTCGTAAGAGCACGGAGGAAATGGGCGACTATATCGGCGATGTGTTCATTCCTACCGAAAAGATCACGGATGTCAAGGACAAGAAAAAACGGACGATTACGAAAAAGGCTTTCCCCGGATACGTCTTTGTCCAGCTGAACCTCTACGACAAGCGGCATGAATTCTTGGAACCGACGTGGCGCTTCCTTCGCGAGACGCCCGGCGTTATCGGCTTCATCGGGGGCGATAAACCCGCCCCGCTGACGGAAGAGGAAATGGAGAACATCCGTCACGTCGCCGACGAGGAAGAGCAGGGCAAGCCCGCCGCGAAGCCGCGCGTCAGTTACGAGCCGGGCGAAATGATCAAGATTATCGACGGCGCGTTCATGTCGCTCACCGGTACGGTCGATGAGGTGGATCCGGAGCATGGCAAGCTGAAAGTTTCCGTTCAGATCTTCGGCCGTTCCGCTCCTGTCGATCTGGAATACTGGCAGGTTGAACGTTACGTGGAAGAGCCGACACTCTCTTCCGACACTCCCCAGTGATGGAGAGACCGATTTTCACAAGGCCATCGTTTCGATGGCCTTTTTTTATCGGTGCAACCGGTTTTCAAATCGTCCAACTGAGGAATTGAACCAGCCGCCCGCTTTTCGTGCGGGAATGGAAATGAGGGCAAGTTTTGCCTCATGCGATGGGAGGGACGCACTTCGCCCGTCCTCCGTAGCATTGCGTAGGATGGGTCGCGTCCGCATCATGCTTACCCGGCTTACCACGCTTCCCCGCCTAACTTATAGACAAGGTCCATTCGTCTCGCATGTGACTCTGATGAAAGGAATCCGACTTGAATAAGAATCATCTCCTGTTATCCTACGCGATTGCGTTTCTCGCCGTTCTTCTGACCGGATGCGGGAAGCAGGAAGCCGAAACGATGTCGCCTGAAGCCGTCGCGGAGAGGTTTGTTTCTTCCTTGACCCGAAAAGACTGGGATTCCGCCTTTTCGGTAACGCTTCCCGCGTTTCGCGAAGCGATAGAGACAAATCGCGAAGCCTACTCTCCCGTTACGTCCGTCGATCTTCCCGTTCGCGTCGGCAAAACCAGACGGAGCGGAAACCATGCGACAGTCCAAGTCCAACTCGTATTCCCATCCCGTGTCAATACGGCGGAACTTGCCCTGGTGCGAACGAATGGCCAGTGGCTTGTGGAAAGCCTGTAGGCGCTTCGCGCCATAGGAAGGGATTAGGGAAACAACAGAGGCAACTTGAAACAACTTGAGAAGGGAGACGGTTCGCAACCGCGAGCCGGATGAGAAACGTTACGAGGTTACGCGACGACCACCAGCCGGTTGTCTAGTCGTTGTCCGAGTTGTTTCCTAATTCAAGCGGCAAACAAAGTCGGAATATCGCCCCCGCATGTCGCGTGTTGCGTGTCGCTTGTCTTTTCCCTCACGCAGATGGGGAGGGGCGCGCCCACCGGAGGATTGCCTCGCGCGAGAACGGGCTGTGGCAATCGGGGAAGCGACACTCTTTTGCAAAGAACGGGAGGGGCAACGTCCTCGTTGCCCGAATCGGGAGGGCCGCGCCCCGTCGCGACCGTACCGCGTGAAGCGACAAGAGTGCCGCCTCCCCAAATTTCCCGCGCAGAACCGCGGCGTGACAAACGCCGACAACGACACGAATCACCATTCCTTTCGGTACCGGGAGTTTTTTTGGGGGGGGAGGAGAGCGGCCCCCTGTCTCCAAAACTCCGAGACTCCCCGGAACGAAAGTGATTTCTGCACGGTCTAAGCGGTCGCGACGGGGCGCGCCCCTCCCATTCTCCGCCTCTCAGCGACTCTGCGTGAGAATCCCTGGGCAGGTTAGTGTGTTCAGCATTCCGGTCGCGACGGGGCGCGCCCCTCCCGGTCCAGCATGGAAATAACGCTCCGCAAAAGCGACAGGAGTGTCGCTTCCCCGAATGTCGCCGCTTCTCAGCCGGTGCGAAGCACCCAAGAAAACCACCTAACCACCCAACCTCGAACTTATAGGCAAGGACAACGGCTCAATGAGCGGTTCGTCGATGTTGCGCTTCTTCGCGCTGAAGTTGATGCCGACGAGCGTAACGGGGCGGGCGTCCGCCTTGTAGGCGTCTGCGTACCCCTTCTCGCGTATCTGGCGCACCGCGGCACGTGCCGTACGGTTGAACTTGAACTCGAACACGTACACGCCCTTCTTCGTCTCGACGATCGCGTCGGCGTTGCCGAACGCAGACACCTCCTCCGCCTGGACGTTTGCGCCGAGCATCCTCATAAAAAGCAGGAAATACCGCTTGGCGTCGGCCTCGTCTTTCACGCGCCATGTCGGCGAGAGTGCGGCGTAGAGCGAGAAGAGCGTCTTCCCGACGAGCATCCGCACGTCCCCGTCCGCCAGCTGTCCCTTCGCGACATCGACGAGCGCGGTGAAGTCCTTCTCCTCGATCTTCATCAGCTGTTTCCACCAGAGCGACTTGAGGGATGCGCGTACTTCAAGGTTCGGCACGCCCAGCACGAGTTCCGTCACGCGCCGCCCGTCCGCATCGTCTGTCCAGACGACGTCCTTGATCGTGAGGTACCCGCTCTGGTAGAGGAGCGACACCCACGGCAGCTCCTCCGCGTCGCACACGTCGAGGTCCTCGAACGTCGCCGTCACGCCGTCGATATTGTCTGGGCGCTTGCCGCATACCTGGAGTCGTTCGAGGATGAGCGTGGGCATACCGGTCTTGGACCAGTAGTTCATCAGGATCCCAGTCGTAAGCGCCCTGCCCACCGCCACCGGGTTGAGGACACGCGCGCCGGAGTACGGGCAGAACCGGTAGGAGTCGTACCACGCGCGGAGCAACCGGATCGCCTTCTCCTGCGGGACGCGTTGCTTGCGGGCGAACGACTTCAGGTGTGGCGCGAGGACGGTCTCGATCTCCTTCACCGTGTAGCCGAGGAGTGCCGCGTAAGCCGGTACCCCGATCGTGAGGTCGGTGAGATTGTTCAGTCCCGAGAAGACCGAGAGCTTCGTGAACTTGGAGACGCCTGTCATCATCAGGAATCGGATCACGCCTACGTTGTTTTTGAGTGTGGAGTAAAAGCCGTGCATCTCGCGCCGCATCGAGCGGAGCGCCTTGGGGGCGTCGAGCAGCCCGCCGAGCGGATGGTCGTACTCATCGACCAGCACGACCACCTTCCCCTCCGGACTCGCCGCCGCAAGACCCTTAACGAGACGATCAAAGAGCATGGCGGGCGTGTCGGAATCTCTGTACGAGATGGCGGCCCGCTCAAGACGCTCCTGCAGTTCTGTCCCAAGCGAATGCCTGAACCCTTCTCTCGTTCCCTCCTTGTCGAAATCGGACATGTTTAGGTCGATGACGGGGTAGGTCTTCGACCAGTCCCATTTCTTCTCGATCTTCAGTCCCTTAAACAGCTTCTTCTTTCCCTCGAAGAGACACTTCAGCGTCGAGAGCATGAGCGACTTACCGAAACGGCGCGGACGCGAGATGAAGTAGATGGAGTCCTTCGAGGAGGCTAGACGGTATAGCATATCCGTCTTGTCGATGTACACGCATCCGTCGGTTATGAGGCGTTCAAAGTCATAGTTAGCTGTCGCGAGCGGTTTCATGCGAATCATTTTACCATACGCCATCGTTCTCGTGCAAACGCAAATTCCAGATGGGGATTCGGGTCGCGTTCTATCGCGACAGTACAGCCTTTCCTTGCTGTGGCGGAAAGAACACTTTGGGAAAGGGCAACAACTGGAACAACGTGTTAGGCCGGGCAAGCGAGTCAGGTCGGGTAAGCCGGATAATCCGGATATTCCGGGAAAGCAATGCGGTCGCGAACCATCCTACGCACGGTTACGGAGGACTGACAAGCGCGATCCCGCGAGGGAAAAATTAAATCGCTTCGCTTTGAAATGGTGAAATGGTTAAATGGACGAGGCACCGAAAAGCGGGGCGGATCAGGCTGATTTAAAGCCGCGTTAGCGGCGATTGAATCTTTTCACTTTCTCCTGGCGCGTCTCCCGATTCCGCGTGGGGAAAAACCAGGCCCGCAGAAGCGACAGGAGTGTCGCTTCCCCGAATGCCGCCGCTTCTCAATATCTCAGCTTACCCAGCTTACCCGGTCGTCTGTCGCGCTTGTCGCGACTGTAGCGGTTTGCTATACTGATTGGCTTTGGAAGGAATGATTGTCATGAATACTGTTTCGTTGGGGAAAACGGGGTTCTCTGTCCTGCAGAACGCTTTCGGCGCACTGCCGATTCAACGCGTCTCACAGGAAACCGCCGTGCATCTGCTCCGCAAGGCATACGATGGCGGGATGCGTTACTTTGATACCGCGCGCGCCTACAGCGACAGTGAGATCAAGGTTGGCGCGGCTTTCGCGGGGATGCGTGACCGGATCATCCTCGCCACGAAAACGGGTGCAAAAACACCGGCCGATTTCTGGAAAGATCTCGAAACCTCGTTGCGAAACCTGCGGACGGAGACCATCGACATCTACCAGTTCCACATGGTTAACCAGTGTTGGCGTCCCGATGACGGTTCCGGCATGTACGAGTGTATGTTGGAGGCGAAACGGCAGGGTAAAATCCGTCACATCTGCGTCACGGCGCACAAGATCGGCGTGGCAGAGGAATGTGTGGAGTCCGGATTGTACGAGACGTTACAGTTCCCGTTCAGTTACCTCTCATCCGAAAAGGAACTCGCGTTGGTCCGGAAGTGTCGAGAACGCCAGGTCGGATTCATCGCCATGAAGGGACTGGCGGGGGGGCTCATCACGCGATCCGACGCGGCGATGGCGTTTCTCGCGCAGTACGACAACGTGCTCCCGATCTGGGGTGTCCAGCGGGAGAAGGAGTTGGACGAATGGCTCTCGTACATGGATCGTACCCCGGTAATGACAGATGAAATCCGCGCATTCATCGAAAAGGAACGAAGCGAACTTTCCGGTTCTTTCTGTCGCGGGTGCGGATACTGTCTGCCCTGTCCCGCCGGGATCGAGATCAACAACTGCGCACGGATGTCGCTCATGCTGCGCCGCGCCCCTTCACAGAGCTGGCTTTCGGAACACTGGCAGATAGAGATGGAAAAGATTGAGAATTGCAAGCACTGCCGCGCATGCGCCTCACGCTGTCCGTACGAACTAGACACGCCAGAACTTCTCCGCGCCAATTACGAAGACTACCGTCGCGTCCTGGCCGGCGAAGCCTACGTCGGCGTGTGAAGCGGGGTGTAGGGAGGACGCAAAGAACTGTGGAAGCTGAGAGACTGAGAAGCGGTGTCATTCGGGGAAGCGGCACTCCTGCCGCTTCATCCCGTTGCTGCGTGAAACGAGAGTGTCGCTTCTCCGAACAACCGGTACCCCTAGATTCCTCGTTTTGAGGTCTCAAGCAGATCCGCAGATGGCGCAGAGTACGCTAAGAAAGTACCACCAACTTTCCCAAAAAATCCTATTGGCAGACGCCTGAGAATATGGTATAATGAACTTTTCTGTTGATTACGAGAAGGAGATTTGGAAATGAGCCAACACAGCAGTTTGAAAGGTTCGGGGAAAATCACCGCGAAACGGAATGTCCTGAAGCGTTTTGAACGTATTGACCTGTTGAAGAAACGCGGTCAGTGGAAGGACGGCGACCGCGGTCTCGGTCTTCGCAAGACCAAGCCGGAAGCCTAGTTGTCCCTTTTGCACCCTTTGAAAAAACACACGGGAGGCTAGCGCCTCTTGTGTGTTTTTTCGTTTAAGACGGGAGATTTCCGATGAAACGAATGGTTGCCTGCTTGTGCCTGTTGGCGTGTTGTCTCGTTTCCGTCCGTGCCGATCCCCCGCCGGAAATCGGGCGACTGAACGAGGGGTATCAGAAGGGGCTGGCGAAGATTGCCGATGAGTACAACGCGGGACTGACGACGGTCGCCGAAGATTATCTGATCGAGCTGAAAAAACTCTCCGCCCGCCTCAAGACGCAGAAGGACAAGGCGGGGATGGCCGCAGTCCGTCAAGAAGTGAACCGGTATCTCTCCGCGCTCCGTGCCGAACCGGATCCCTTCGAGACCGTACCGGAATTGACAGACGAGAATCTGGTCAAGGAGCCACTCGCCCTGCGCGAACTGCAACGTTCCTATGTGGCGGCGCGTACCGCGAAAGAACTGCAACGTAACGAGGATGTCGGGACTCTGACGGGAAAACTGCTGGGTGGCCTGGACAAACTGCGCGAGAAGAACGCGGAGAACGAGGAGGTTGCCGCCGCGTTCAAGAAGGAGGCGAACCGAATCCGCGTCGCGATGCAGCGGAAGGACTTCGCCCCTCGCACGTTGAAGGAGAACAACATCGTCTGCCGCGTCCTGCCTCCGGAACCGGATGTGAGCCGACTGAAGGAACGGATGGACACCGCCCTTTCCCGTTCCAGTACCTCGTCAATCTCCGGGCTGAACATGACCGAGCTGCCGCCGCACGTCCAGACGTTCCTGTTGAAGCCGATGGACTACGATCCGAAATGGCCGCCGGAGATCACCAAGTGGAAATTCGAAGGGACGGGAAACTACTCGCACGACTACTACCTGTACAACCAGCACGGTATCCCCGCCGAGTTCGGCATCTTCCCCCACGCGAAGACGATGCGGGCGTACATCCGGGGAACGAAACAGAACGACGCCACCCCCCTCGGTAGCCGAACGATACGCTGGACGGGCAAGGCGATGTCGTGGTTGCTCAAGGACAGCCGCGACCTGGTTTGCACGATTCTCTTCCGTACCCAGCGTCCCTCGCTGAGTGAGACGGAGGGGCCGGCCGCCTGTGTGGCGGTGTACAGCGTCAATGAAGGGGACAAGCTGATCGCCTCGTACTCGATTCCCATGACGCAGAAGACGACGGAGCTGTATGTCGCCAAGCATTACTCTTACAACCGCATGAACATCAAGTGGGTCGGCACGAAACGGAAGCGCGGATTCACGATTCCCGACCACATGCCGATGCGCGTGGTGATCGGTGTGGTCGGATTCGCGAAGGGGGAAGAGATCGACGCGACGATCGAAATTCTGCCTGCCCGCCAGAATGAGGAGATGTGACCATGCGAATCCTGTTCCGATATGTCCTGCGCGAATTCCTCGTTCCATTCTGCTACTGCCTGATCGGATTTATCGGGATTTATGTGATGTTCGAGTTGTTCAACTCGTTCTCGCGTCTGATGGAGGCGAAGCCGGGCACCTGGACGGTGGTGGCGTTCTTTGCGGGTTATCTCAGCCCCTACCTGAAATGGCTGATTCCGGCGGCGCTGTTGCTGGCTACGCTTTATACGATGTGGAATTTCTGCCGTCACAGTGAAATCACCGCCATGCGGGCCAGCGGGATCGGATTTTCCGCGATTGTCTCCCCGTTGCTTTTCATGGCGTTTCTGATGGCGTTCGGCGTGGCGGCGCTCGACGAGTTTTATGTGCCGGATGCGGCGGAGTGGGCGAAGGACTTCCGTCAGGCGCGATTCCGCCATGTCGATGCGAACGTCTATTCCAACATTCCCTACTACAACCAGCAGCAGCGGCGCATCTGGCGTGTCGATAAGCTCGACGGGCGTAACCCGCATGTGTTGGAGGGCGTGACAATTTCTGTTGATCGTCCCGACGGTAGCCGCGAAGTTGATATCGCTAGTAAGAAGGCGGAGTTTCTGGACGGGGAATGGTGGCTGCACTATCCGCAATACCAGTACTTCGACGAGATCGGCAATCCGATACCGAACCCGATGCCGGCGATCACGAACCTGGTCTTCCGTGCCTTTCCCGATTTCAATGAGTCCCCTCGCGACTTCCTGCTGATGAACAAGCCGTGGGAATACTACTCGACGCGCGACCAGATCCAGTACCTCCGACAGAACCCGAACGTCTCCGATTATTCCTCCAAGATCTTCGATGTCCACGCGAAGCTAGCCATGCCGTTTTCCTGTCTCATCATCACGCTGTTCGCAATCCCGTTTGGCGTCGCCACGGGCAGGCAGAGCGTGTTTAAGGGCGTGATCTGGGCAGTTGGACTCTTCTTCGCGTTCTACGCCGTCCATATCCTGTGCATGATTTTGGCGAAGAACGGTCATATTCCGCCAGCCCCTGCTGCCTGGACAGCCAACGCCGTCTTCCTCGTGGTCGGCCTCTGCCTCTTCTGGCGTCAGCGCTAGCCCGCCGCGTAAAACGCGGGCATTCCTGCCCTCGCGCAGAACAGAACGCGTACCTGCGGCAAGATATAAGAGACTCAGCCGCCCCGCATGTCGCGTGTCGCATATCCTTTACCCAACCGTAGCCGCAGAGAAGGGGAGGGACGCGCCCCGCGAGGAAAAGTTAAATCGCTTCGCTTGAAATGGTTAAATGGTTAAATTGAAGAGCCGCCGAAAGGCGTCCCCCGCCGATTTAAAGCCTCCGAAGGAGGCGATTTAATCAGTTAAACCTAAAGTCCTCTGTTAGCTTTCCCAAACAACGGTGTTTATCTCACGCAGAGACGCAGAGACGCGGAGATTCGGCAAATATGTGGCGGTTTGCCGTGCGGTTTTCGCTTCATCCATTTGGTGAAGAATCGATCCTTTCTTTTCGCTTCCCAAACTTCGCTCGAACCTGCAAAATGCCCCTGTTTTCGGGCCTTTCTCTGCGTTCTCTGCGCCCTCCGCGGCTCTGCGTGAGAACCCAAACGAGGAATCCAGGTAAAATCTTCGCGTTTCGGTATCGCAGGCATCTACCTAGATCACGGTGAAAAACGCAGATGCGCCCCAGAGGAATTTCGGTCCAAACTTGGGCTTGCTTGTTCCCGATAAAAAGGGCAGAATAAATTTTTTATTCAATGGAAGGGTGGTGCGGATATGTTTTCAGGATACGAGCCTGAATTACTGGCTGATTTGACAGGGCGCTGGCAACGCATCCAACGCGACTTGGCACAGGCGGATGCCGACGCGATTTTGCTGGCGACGAATATGAATCTCTTCTATGTCTCCGGTCGCGTGTACAGCGGTTTCGCGTATGTGGCCCGCGACGAGGTTCCGGTCTTTTTCGTGCGCCGTCCCGTCGGACTTTCGGGTACCCGTACCCATTCTATCCGCCGGATGGAGGAGATTCCGGAATTGCTCGCCTCGCACGGCATTCCCTCTCCTCGTCGCCTGATGCTGGAGGACGGCGAAATCCCGTACACGGAATGGCTACGTTTTTCCCAAGCTTTCCCCGGCGTGGAAACCGTGGCGGGCGGTTCCCATCTGATGCGGATGCGACGCGCCGTGAAAACGCCGTGGGAAATCCGGCAGGTAGAAGCGGGTGGTTCCCTGCAGGGGGCCGCGTTCGCGGATTTTCCCTCGATCTTCCGCCCCGGCATGACCGACCAGGAGTTCAACATCGCGATCTTCGCGGAGATGTTGCGGCGAGGCAACCTCGGCGTCATTCGCGCGTCTGGATACACGATGGAGAACTTTGTCGGCTCGGTACTCGCGGGTGAGAACGGTGGCGGCGTTTCCCCGTTCGACTTCGCACTGGGCGGTGCGGGCTGGTGCCGCGCCCTGCCGGTCGGGCAATGCGGCGCGGTGATCCGTCGCGGCGACGCGGTGATGTGCGACATTCCGGGCAACCTCAACGGTTATATGTCGGACTGCACGCGTACCTTCTCGTATGGTCCGCTCGTCCCTCGCGCCTACGAGGCTCACCAGTGCTCGATTGAAATCGAATCGGCCATCGCGGCGGCGGGCGTTCCCGGCGCGTCCTGCGAAGCGCTTTACCTGATGAGCCTGGAGATGGCTGAGAAGGCGGGGTTCGCCGACTGTTTTATGGGGTTGAAGCAGAAGGCGAAATTCGTCGGCCACGGAACGGGACTGTATGTGAACGAGCTGCCGGTACTCTGCAAGCGTTCTCCGGATGTACTGGAAGAAGGCATGGTGATTGCCGTGGAACCCAAATTCGTCATCGAGGGTGCGGGCGCGGTCGGCGTAGAGGATACGTATGTGGTGACGCCGAACGGACTCCGTTGCCTGAGTGAATCTCCGCGCGGTATCGTGGATCTCGAAACCGGGAAGCGCACATGATCATCCCCCTCACGATATTTCTCGGCTCGTTCCTGCTCTTCCTCGTTCAGCCGCTGGTTGGACGAACCATCCTGCCGTTCTTCGGTGGTAGCGCGGCGGTGTGGGGCGTCTGCCTTGCCGTGTACCAGACCCTGCTGGTGGGCGGTTATCTCTACGCCCACGCGCTCGCGCGTGGCAACGCGAGACCGCGCCTGAAGATTCATGCGGGGCTTCTCTTTGCGGCCGCTCTTTGGCTCTTCCTCTTCACGACATTTCGCCAGGACGCGCTGGCGCGTTGCGGCAACTCCGCCTTCCCGTGGTTGGAGGCACTCGGATGTGTTGTCGCGCTGGTCGGTATCCCCTACGTCTTGCTTTCTGCCGGAAGCACACTCGTGCAGGCGACGGCGAATGCGATTCTGCCGCAACGCGACCGGTCCGTCTATCGTCTCTACGCCGTCTCGAACGCGGGGTCGTTTCTCGCGCTCCTCCTCTATCCTTTTCTGCTGGAACCCTATCTCTCGCTCACGGTCCAGTGGTGGGCTTTCGGGATCGCCGTTCTGGTTTACGCGGTGTTGGTCTGCCATCTGGCGTTCCTCCGTCCTGCGACGGACACGGCGGTGCCGTCCCTGCCGAATGAAATCGAAGCGCAACCTCTTTGCGGGGATTCGGCGACACGTCTTCATCCGCTCTGGTTCTGGTTGCCGGGACTCTTCTCCTTCCAGCTCAATGCGGTTGTGACGCATCTGTTCATCGACGTGACCCCGTTGCCTCTCGTCTGGGTCTCGATGCTCGCCATCTTTCTGCTGGGATACATGGTCGGTTTCTCCAAGGCGGGTGGCTTTCTGCCTCGCGTATGGAACCTGCTGGCGCTGTTCGCGGTCCTTGCCGCGTTTTCGGCGCGTCGCGAGTGGGGTACGGGTTCTTTCCTCCCGAACGCAATCGCCGCCGGATCCGTCCTCTTCTTTGGCGGTTCCGCGATGATCCGCTGGCTTTACGAGACGCGCCCGGCTCCCGCGTTCCTCTCGCGCTTCTACCTCTGCACGGCAATCGGAGGCGCGGCGGGCGGACTGCTCGCGACCTTCGTCTCTCCGCTGTTATTCACGCAGGTATGGGAGTACCCGCTGGCGCTGATTGCGGTTGCCGCCTGTTGCGGGCATCGGCTCTTCTTTGCTGGAAAACGTACTCTCACTGTTCCGCGTCCGATCCCCGCCTTGCTCTTCGGAGCTGCCGCCACCGCTTGTTCGGTCTGGATGTCGCACCCCTCCAACGCGATCGAACTCTACAGCAAGCGCAATTTCTACGGCAGCATCCGCGTCACGAAGACGCTGGAGCAAATCGACCGGGTGCCGATGTTTGTCTCGTATATGTGGGACGGCCAGACGACGCACGGTATCCAAATCCGCCACGACGCGCACCGCGCCGATCCGCTGGCGTACTATATGCCATACAGCGCGGGAACCGCGCTGCTCTCGCATGAAAAGTACCGGAGCGACAAACCGATGAAGGTCGGCATGGTCGGACTCGGCGCGGGTATCATGGCGGTGTACGGACGCAAGAACGACCTTTACCGTTTCTACGAACTGAACCCGCAAGTCATCGATGTCGCGAAGAACATCCAATACTTCTCCTTCCTCCACGACGCGGAGTGCCTGATCGACCTCGTGCCGGGCGACGCGCGCCGGATGCTCACGCGTGAGCAACAGGAAATGTCGCCGCGCTACGACGTACTCTATATCGACGCCTACAGCGGTGACGCGATTCCCTACCACCTCGCCACGAAGGAAGCGTTCCAGCTCTACCTCGACCGCCTGGAACCGGACGGCATTCTCGCCGTACACGTCAGCAACTGGCACATCAACCTGCTGCCCCTCTGCAAGTCTGTCGCGAAGGAACTGGGTTTGTACCCCTACGGGATCGTGACGGCGGCGGATGCCTCTTCCCAGCTCGTCTCTTCTTCGATCTGGGTCTTCCTCTCGCGTACCCCCCGAAGTTACATCGCGCCGGAACCCAAGCGCGTCTTCCCCGTCCGCTGGGACCGCGTTCCAGTCGCCGTCCTTCCGACGGACGAGAAGGGAAGCCTCATGCCCTTCCTCTCCCTGCGAGGGAATAGCAGGCAGTTGAGGGGTGGCGGGCTAACCGATAGTTCTAAGCCGTTCCACGTCAGGTCGGAACATGCATCGCGAACGTTTCCGTAGTTCCAGCACGAATTTTGGATCCGCTCGAAAAAAGTGAAAAATTCAGCTTGACAAAACACCTGTCGTATGCTTGGATGGAATCCTCTTTTGGACATCAGTCCTGTTTCTGATATAGGTACTATCTTCCGTCTTTTCTGATATTATCTGTTCTCGTTTGTTATTCTTTTCCGTGTCATGTTATTCTGTGATTTCAGGTACACCGTATAGACGAGGCTACGGTGAATCTTACTGATTTTTATTTGCGGTGCCTCAAAGAAAAAACTCTTAGGAGAACAATTATGATCAAGAGATCCAGTTGGAATGTGATCCAGACCAACTATTCTTGCGGCCAACGCCGCAATCGCCGCATACGCGGTTTTAAGCCCGGTGAGGGTGTCGTTATCCAACTTGAGCCGGACGTGGATGGACTTGCCCGCATAGACCACCTCTACGGTCTTGCCGGGCGCAATCCCGAAGATTGCTTACATCCCGGGCAATTGGTATCAGTTACGATTCTTTCGATTGATCCCGTGCGGCAATGCGTGGAGGTGTCGGCGGTCGTCCCGAAGGATGATTCGAACGGCGATTCGATGGCTGACTGGATGACGGAACATCCAGGCGAGACGGCAGCCGCGGTTGAGTGGTTGCGGCATTGCTTGCAGAACGGTCCGCTTCACGGTGCGTTACTGGGCGAACTGACGAAACGCTGGGGGGTGCCGCGACCGGTATCCTCCTTTGTGACCGCTCAAGGATTCGCCTACTTTCGGTCGGGAACAGACCATCCGTTTTCGCAACATCCGCTTGTCGCGCTTCGCGAGCGGGTTCACGATTCCACGTATTGGTCGTCTTTCCAGTCGCATCTCCCTGCCGATGTGAACGCTCGTCAGATCGCGGAAGACCGTTCAGGGACCGAACGGACTGTTACGCCCGATACATCGAACAAGTCTGTGGAAAGAAGGATTCTGCTGGACGGATCGAATCTTGTCGGGCTGGCGCCGTTTGGGTATGGCGGGAGGCTTCTGGTGATCCTCTGGAAGGAACTCCAGATGCACGGATTTTCGCCTTATCTGGTACTCGATGGGAAGGAGACGCATTATCTGAATCGGATTCAGGACAAAGTGGCGCTTCGTTTTCTGGAGCAGCTGAAACGCGAGTCTCCCGACCGACTTCTCGTCACAACGGCGAGAAAGCAGGCTGACCCCTATTTGCTAGCGATGTCGCAGAAATGGGATTGTCCGATTCTTTCCGGCGATGCCTTCCGTGATTTCGATGAACAGTACCCGTGGTTACGGGACAAGGACCATCCTCGTGTTTACGCGCCGGGCGTTGTCGGCAGGACGGTCTTCATCCCCGAGATTGGGTTGGCTTGTGACATTGGCGCGCCCGTCATGGGACACACCAAATAACGAACTGCAAACGTCACTCCCCCCGCCACCGGGTGGAGGTGAGGGGAGTGGATGTTGGCTCACGAACAGATTCAGAAACAAAACGAACAGGACACTTTTGGGTCGGAAAGGACAATTACAATGAAAGTCGGTTGGAATTATTGGTTTCATTTTACTGAGGAATGGATTGCGGACGAGACTTGGGTCAAAGTCCGCTGTTCGCTATGGCTGAAACGCCGTTCTGGAGAGGAAATACCCCTCGTTCGCGGTGGTTATCTCTATGGGTATGGCGATGATTACTTTGACCGTGTCACGGATGAGGTTCAGGCAGTTTCAAATGCGGTGTATCGCGAACTCGATACCGACGGTGCCGATTACCGAATCACCGGATCGGAGACGGTCATCAAAGGCCTTTCCGTGAATGACGGGATCATCCGTGACTACGCCTCAGAGCTGGGTGCGATCAATCGGGTTACGGTAAGCCTCCCCGCCGGGTGGTAGAATACTCCTCATGCTTGTCTATCAGTTCAAAGTTAGGTGGTGGTTAGCTCGTGCAGAACTCAGAACTTGGAACTGGTGCGTAGCGTCACGCGTATCCGCCAGCGCTACTGTCGCTTCAGCTTTTCGGCTACGCTTTCTGCGAGTTCCAGCAGGGATGTGTGGTCGAACGAGGTCGTGGAGAGGAAGGCGGCTGCACGTGCGTCTCCATCCGCCCGTCCATGAGAACCGCGCACCTTACTCGTATCGATCGAAACTTGGAATGGATTCCAACCCCCGAAGAAGAGTTCGCAAGGATCGAATCCTGGCTTGTTGTGGATATCGACATGCGTGGCGAAATCCGGCGCCTCTTTCGGGGAGTCCCACCACGGATATGCCAGCCAGGATCCAGGCTCTGCCACCACCACGAGTGCCCCCGCGTTCGGATGCGCCACGCCTGTTTCGCGTTGGCGCGTCGTGTCCATCACCTCTTCCACGCCCGGCAATTCTCGCAGAAACGTCGCTACCTGCGGAACCAGAGCGGAATCGGGACAATACACGGTTCCCACCTGATGGTCGCACACGACGAACGCTTGGCTCTGGTAGAAATCGGGATAGGCGCGTCCAGCCACGTCGCGTGTACGAAAGAGACCCGCTTTCCGTAGAGCGCGGTTCGGAAGAACAGGAGGATGCGTCACCGACTCGATGGCGTAGTCTCCGAAACAAACAACCTCGTATCCTTTGCCTGTCGCGACACGAAGCAGTTTTCCAATCTCCGCCTGAACCGCCCGGAGTGCCGTCGCGCTTTTAGGGTGATCCGGACCCACACGCTGCAGATCGTAATCCAGCGCGGGCAGATAGGTGTAGAGGAGATCCGGCGCATCGGGCGAATCCAGCAAGGCGCAGATCGCATCGGCGATCCACTCCGAACCGCGCGGTCCGGAGAGCGGTCCCCAGTAGTCCATCAGACGGAACCGCCGTCCGACCACAGCCGTCATGCGTTCCACCACACCTGCGGGCTTGCTGTAGCATCCCATAATCATCCCTCCGCCGTGCTTGTGGATCGGTGCGGGTGAGATGACGAGATCGGCATCCTCGCCTAGGCTCTGCTGGATGAATGCGAGACCGACCTTACCGCCCGCCGTACGGTACCCATCCCAAATCCGGCGGCCTTCGACAAGGCGGCTCGACTGTTCCCAGAACAACGGCTTTTGCAGCTGGTCGAACCAGATGCCGTTCCCGACCATGCCGTGCACAGCGGGGAGTGTTGCAGTACGGAACGTGGCCTGTGCGGTACAAGTGACAGCGGGGAAGACCGGTTTGATCGGTTGCACGGGACACCCACCGATCTGCTCTACGCCGTGCTTGTGGGAAAACTCGTACCCCCAGGCGGCAACTTGGACAAACAGGTATTTCTTGATGCTCATGCAACGTATTATAACCCTTCACCCATTTCGATGCAAGCCCGATTCCTGCGGGCGCTTCGCGCCAGATTATTGGTTATGCCGTAAAGTGGCGGACGGTTGGTAGGCTAGAGGTTCTAGGACTTTTAGTCATTCTAGACACGCAGGCGGCGACGTTCCAACCACCCAACCACCTAACCTTGATTTGAACCCACAGCCACTCCCTGCTTTCGTTTCTGGGGAATTGATGGTATCATGGTCTCGTTATGAAATATGATTTTGATACCTTCGTTTCTCGTCGCGGGACGGATTGTGTGAAGTGGGATGTTCTCGCGGACAATGACATTCTGCCTCTCTGGGTGGCGGATATGGATTTCCGCTCCGCGCCCGCGATTCTCGAAACCTTGAGACGGCGTGTCGAGCATGGATTTTTCGGCTATGCTCTGCCGCCCGCCGCGTGGCGCGAGAGTCTTGCGCACTGGCTTGCGCGACGTCATGGATGGAAGATCGCCCCGTCTTCAATTCTTGATTCCGTGAGCGTGATCCCCGCCATCTCCGCCGTCGTCCGCACCTTCTGCAAGCCCGGAGAGAAGGTGATTATTCAGACGCCCGTTTACAACGCCTTCTTCCCAACCATCCGCAACCAGGGGTGCGAGATTCTGGAGAATCCCCTTCGGTGCATTCCCGTGCATCCCGGCGCCAAGGGCGACTTCACCTACGAGATGGATTTTGAGGACTTGGAAAGAAAGGCGTCGGATCCCGCCGCGAAACTTTTCCTCATCAGCAATCCGCACAATCCTGCGGGACGTGCCTGGTCGGAAGAGGAACTGCGAACCGTCGGCGAAATTTGTCTGCGCCACGGCGTGTTTCTGGCGAGCGATGAGATACACGCCGATCTGCAGTTGCCCGGTTCGCGGCACGTGCCGCTCGCCTCGCTCTCGGACGCATTCCGCGACGCCTCCGTCACCTTTTGGTCGGCATCCAAGGCGTTCAACCTTGCCGGACTGCAAACGGCCGCGATCATCTGCGCCGATCCGGCAATCCGTTCGCGGATCCACCACACGCAAGTGATACACGGAACCGAACATCTCAACCCGTTCGGCTTCCTCGCCGCAATGACGGCGTGGGAACAGTGCGAGGATTGGCTGGACGAACTCTGCCCGTATCTGTGCGACAACTATGACGCATTTCTTGAATTCGTCCACGAACGGATTCCGGGTCTTCGCGTCGCGACGTTGGAGGCAACCTACCTGACATGGGTCGATGCCAGCGCATGGGGCATTCCTTCCGAAGAGCTGGCGCGGAGGCTGGAAGAGAAAGCGAAAGTCAAGTTCTCCCCGGGGGCGATTTACGGCGAACCGAAAGGCACGACGTTCCTGCGCGTCAACCTCGCCACACCCCGTTCGCTTCTTCTCGCCGCGCTCGAACGCGTGGAACGTTTCGCGGAAGCTGAAAGGCGGCAGTAAACCTTGCCGATCAGTTCAAAGTTGGGTGGTTAGGTGGTTGGCGTGTTCCGTATTGCGGGCGCGACCCTCCCGATTCAATCCTCCCGTTCTCCGCGTCTCCGCGTCTCTGCGTGAGAATCGTTGGCAGATTCGTATGTCCAGCCGTGCGGTCGCGACGGGGCGCGACCCTCCCGATTCGGGCACTCCTCCCGTTCTCCGCGTCTCCGCATCTCTGCGTGAGAATCAGAGGCGCACTTACCAACGTAGGCGTGTAGCGCCGCGCCTATCACAACGGTTCGAGGGTGAAGTTGTAGCGGTATTCGTGCGAGGCGGGGAGGGCATATTCCTCCCAGGGGCGCGCGCCCCAGCTATTCTCTCCCGCCAGTCCCATCTGGCCGAAGTCGATGTGGATTACCCAGTTTCCGGTCGGCACCAGTTCCCACGGATGTTTCCGCTGGGAGAGTTCCTTCACGGTATAAGGCAGGACGCTGAAGTTGATGCGGGGATCTCCCGACACTTTCACCCCTTCCTTCCCGGTGGCATCGGAGAAGGAAACCCAATAGACGTCGCTGCGGTTACCGGTCTCCTGAGAAACGACATACGGGAAGAAGAACTCCGAGGCGGGCAACGAGTACCTGCCGTAGAAGGCGGCAGCTCGGCGGTCGGCGTAGTTTTCCTGTGGTCCGCGTCCGAGCCAATCCACCTGATCATACTTCTGGGGAATCTGTGAGGACATTCCGATACGCGGGATTGGCGGCAGGTTTTCCCCTTTCGGCAAGAGGGTGTACATCACGCGGATCTTGCCCGAATGCGTGAAGGTGTACGCCAGTTCACCCGTGCTCTCCCCAGCGGACGGGAAGGCGAGTTTGGCGCGAACGCTCCACGTGCCATCGACTTCGCGGCGCGTGCTGATTTGGGAGACCTGGTATCTTTCTTCCGCCTCGCGCCAGATGGATTGCCGGTCGGGCATTCCGTTCCCTCGGTCGTTGTCGGTCGGCGCGCGCCAGAACGACGGTACGAACGGTGCGATCAGGATCTCGTTCCCGTCCCATTTCCACGACTCGATGCAGCCGCTCTTTTTGCCGATCTTCACCGCGAAGCGGTTGCCCGTGGCGAGGTAGGAATCGTCCTCCTCCTTCAATTCCAGCGGACGGCTGCTGACGGCACTCTCCTCGTCGGCAAGAGAGATCGGTTCCGTCGGCACGACGATCTGGTCACGCGCCACGACGAATCCCTTGTCTGCCCACGCCGTTCGGCGCGTGGTCTCGAAGGTGAAGTTCCACGTGCTGACGCGGGCGATGTAACCGGGCTTGCGCACCATCGAGAGCGTCAGCGCGACCTCGCGACTATGCTGGGGCGGGATGTCAAGCTTGCCGAGCTTGCCCTTGGCGACGACCTCGCCGTTCTCCGCGTATGTCCAGTAGCAGGAGAACTCCTTGGCGTTGGTGAAGAAGGATCGGTTCTCGATGATGAACTGCCCCTGCATCACGTCCTTGGCGAGGACGCGGAAATTCTGGTAACAGTAACGTACCTCGGCCATCTGCGGACTCTCGCGCCGGTCCGGTTGCACGAGTCCGTTACAGTTGAAGTTCCCGCTGTTCGGATAGTCGCCGTAGTCGCCGCCGAACGCCCAGAAGTTCGTCGCCATGCCGTGCCGGACATGACTGGACGGAATCGGTTTGGCGAGTCCCTGGTCAACAAAGTCCCAGATGAACCCGCCCTGCAGGTTCGGATATGCGTAGAAGGCCTTCCAGTAGTCCGACAGGTTCCCGCTGGAGTTACCCATCGCATGGGAATACTCGCAGAGGATCATCGGGATCGGCTGGTTCCGTATCTCGCCGTACACCAGCACGTCGCGAACAGGCGTGTACATATTGTCCACCAGATCTTTCGGACCGTTGCGCTGGTTCTGGATCGGGCGGTCGGGATCGCGGTTGTGAATCCAGTGGTACGCCTGTCCGAAGAAATCCGAGTCGATGTTGTTCTCGTTGCCGAGCGACCAGAAGATGACGGACGGATGGTTCTTGTCGCGCTCGACCATGCCGATGTCGCGGTAGATCGCCGCGTCGCGGTAGTTGGGATCGACGACGGGATTGCGCGCGTTCTCCAGGTTCGCCTCCAGGTTCGCCTCGTCCATTACGTACAGACCGTATTCGTCGCAGAGATCGTACCAGCGCGGGTCGTTGGGATAATGGCTGGTGCGCACGGCGTTGATGTTGTTGCGTTTCATCAGCAGGATGTCCTCGCGCATCCGTTCCATGCTGACGGCGTACCCGCTGTCGGGATCCATCTCGTGACGGTTCACGCCCTTGATCAGGATCGGCGCGCCGTTCACGAGAATCTGTCCGCCGGTCCGTTCAATGGTGCGGAAGCCGACGCGTTGCGGAATCGCCTCCAGCACCGTTCCGTTCGCGTCTTTCAGCACCATCACCAGCGTGTAGAGGTTGGGCTGTTCCGCTGACCACAGGCGCGGCTTGCGCACGGGAAGCGTGAGGGTGACACGGTTGCCGACAGACTCCGCGCTGGCCTTCGCCGAGCTGCCGCCGAAGCTGAAGGGGAGCAGTTCCGCCGCGATCGTACATCCCGCCGCCTGACTCAACTCGGCGTCGATCCGCAGGTTCCAGTCGCCGTCATATCCGCCCGCGACCTGCGGCGCGGTGTGCAGGAAGAAGTCGCGGACGCGAATCGCCGGACGCGCCGTCAGGAAGACGGACCGGTAGATGCCGGAGAGATGCCAGAAATCCTGCTCCTCCATGTAGGTGGCGTCGGTCATGCGGTAACACGTAACCGCCAGCAGGTTGGGCGCGTCGCGCTTCACGAGACGGGTCACGTTGAAGACCGCGCCCTGGCGTCCGTCCTCCGCGTACCCGATTTTCTCGCCGTTCAACCAGACGTGGATGGCGGAGGCGAAACCGTCGAAGTGGAGAAAGACGTCGCGCCCCTCCCATTCGGGCGGCACCTCAAACACGCGCCGGTACTGGCTCACCGCAGTGCGTTCGCGGAACATCGTGAAGTTCTCCGGCGGCTCTCCGGTGACATACGGGGGATCGTCGCGCAGATACCTGCCGCCGTTGTAGTAGAGCGGCGTCCCGAATCCCAGCACCTCCGAACAACTCGGAACCGGCACCGTCTTCCACTCCGCAAACTCAAGTTCGGGGCGTTCGAATCCGTCCACCGCCTGATCGGCGGTCGGAACCCAATGGAACTGCCACTGCCCGTCGAGCGACCGGAAGAACGGCGAGTCCTCGCGACAGGTGAAGCGGCGCGCGTGACGCGCGGTGTCGGTCGCGTACATCGTGGCGGCGGGGGCCTCCGTTCCGATCCGATAAACACGCGGATTCTCCCAGTCCGGCAACGCTTCGTAGCTCGCCGGATCGTAGGTCACCATCGGCAGGACAGGTCCGCTTAACGGGAAACCCGTCGAGAACCAGGCGGCACGGCACTCCGCGTCGCCCGTCGAGCGGAGCTGGAATTCGGGGCTATCGACGAGATTGACGCGAAACTCCTTCGGTGCGTCGCCCGCACGCATTTCGCCGCTGGACCACAACACGCCGCCGTTCCCGCAAATTTCGAGCCGCGTTTTTCCGGACGATCCGTCCGCGACCGAGACCTTGCCGAGGAACTCGGTCGCCGATCCGCGAATGACGAAAAGACTCGCGTTCCCTTTCCATGTCATGCAATCCGGATAGGTCTGTCCGCCAATTCGGACTACGTTCGTAACAACCGCTTCAGACGGCGAGACGAGCGAGGCATCGAGGCGCGACAGCCAGGCGAAACGCCAACGTTGCGAATCCAACGCTTCGGGCTTCTTCTCGGAAGAGGTGACGAACTTCGCATTCAGCCAGTCCGCATGGTCGCCCGCCTCCCCGTCTATGCCGGGATCGACGCGCAGGAGCAACGTCTTGTACCCCTTTACCGACACGTCCGCATCGACCGGGGCGTGTCCGCGTCCCATCGGGGGACTCTGCCACAACAGCACGCCGTCCGCGACGAGCTGGAAGACGGCGCGGTTTTCGGGATGGTCCCCCGTGTCATCGATCGCCACCGACGCCTGGAAGCGTTCCGCGCCGTTCAGCCGCACATACAGCTCCGACGGCGCGTGTGTCGCCATACCGGCAAGGTACTCTTTTCCCGCCACGGCCATGCGACGACCGAAGAGGTTGAAATCCCGTGCGGGTTCACGCCAGGTCTGTGTCGTTTTGGAGATATCCAAATCGCCGATGGGTACTTCCTCGGCATTGATAAGCCCCGCCGCCAGAAGCGCGGCAAAGAAAATTGTACGCATTGCTTGTTTCCTATTCCGTCCCGTAACCTTACGTTCCAGCCGTCGCGTTATGCCTCCGGCTTCGTCTCCAGCTCCAGCGGCACCTCGCCGAGGTGTTTCAGTTTGAACCCGTTCGCCTTGTACTCGGCGTAGTCGAACGCCTCCAGCTCGTCGATGGCGAGCTTGTGGAACTCATAAAAATTCTTCCACCATTCGTACCCGCTGCCGAGCGAGGCGCCGAGATAGGTGTCGGCGATGTCGCAACCCATTTGCGGCGCGACGTAGAACGCGCCCATCGCCAGCACGTTCACGCCGTTGCCGGTGATCGCGCGGAGGGCGGCGGGAACGCTCTCGACAACGCCCGCCATGACGTGCGGGCACTTCGAGGCCGCGATGTGGATGCCCATGCCCGTGCCGCAGAAAACGAGCGCGCGCTCGAACTCGCCCTCGGCGATCATCGAGCCGACCTTCAGCCCGATGCGGTGGAACATGAGGTCGGTGTTGTCACGCTGGTCGCCCATCGTGGTGACGCCCACATCGGTGATCTTCCAGCCTTTCTTCTCCAGATGCGCCTTGACGGCCTCCTTCAACGGGAAACCCGCCCAGTCCGCGCCCATCAACAGGTATTTGTCCTGGATAGTCTTCATTCGTTCCATCCTTCCTTTCGTTTGTTCGTGTCCAATCACTCCGTCCGCCAACCGTCCGGCAACTTACAGTGGACGGAAATCCCGCCTTCCTGTTTCCGCCGCCATGACACCTCTGCCACCGCGTCTTCCGAAAGCGGGACCGATCCCTCGCACCACTCCAACGGAATGTCCTTGGCAGGGGCGATCCGAATGCGCTTGCCCTTGCGGTCGATCAGGCGTACGCCCAGAATGTCGCGGTACAGGTATTCCGCCGCGATCGCCGCGAACCCGTGGCAGCAACTCGCGTGCGGCGTGGAGTTCTCCCACAGCGATCCGGTCTTCTCGGCCATGCGCAGGAAATAGTCGCGGGTCTCCTCGTAAATCTGTTTCGAGCGTCCTTCGCGGGAAAGCAGCTCCATCCGCAGCAGCGTACCGAAGAGGAAATTCGCGGGGGCGACTTCGCGGTGAAGTCCCCGCTGGACCCGATTGGGGCCGAACTCGTCCAACAGTGTCCGGTACAGCTCCGGATGCGTCTGCGGCGTCGCGGTCCCGGTGAAGAACGCGAAATACTGGCAGACTTCCGTCTGGCGTCCGGAGAGTTTCGCGGCGCCGTCCTGCCCGGAAAGCACGGCATTGTCACAGAACCACTTTCCCGTAAAGCTCTGCTCGCGGACCTTCTCGCGAATCCGCTTCGCGTCTTCGGCCAAGTCGCGGCGATCGTACAGTCGCGCCGTCACATCCAGCGCCCAGGCGTAGAGCATGTTCGCCGGATAGTTGATATCCTGCACCAGACTGTTCGCTTCGCTCCATTCGATGAACACCCAGGCAGGAAGTTTCTGCAGCAGTCCGTCCGCATTCCGGTAGCGGGCCAGGCAGTTCAGGATGCCCTCCACCTTCGGACGGAACTCGCGCACCAGTTCATCCGCCTCTCCCCGCTTCGCGCATTCCTCCAGTTCACCGATCAACCACATGTCGTAGGTTGTGATGAAGCAGGCCATCGTCATCAGGTCACACGGCCAGACCGCCGGAACCAGCCCCTTGCACGATTCGGGGGAATGAAAGGATTCCGGCATGACGAAGTTCTTCAGGAAGAGCTGTTCGTTGCGTCCGCTTCCGGTCAACCAAGCGCTCGCGCGCCCGGTGAAGAACGTGTCGCCGAGCCAGCCCCCGCGCTCGCGGGTCGGACAGTCATTCAGGCAATCGACGGCATTCGCGACATAACTTGCCCGGGCGGCCTCGAAGATTTTCTCCAGCGCGGGATCGGAACTCCTGAACTTGGCGTGCGCGGTAGACGGTGACTCGTATGTCCGCACGAACGGCGGCATGACGCGCGCCTCGCCACCCACCGACAGCACGCGCATATACTTGCAGCCGTTTGGCTCGAACGCCTCCAGCGCGTATTCTCCCGGCGCGTCGAGATGCCAGGTCAACGTGCCGACGGTGTCCGTTCTGATGAAACCGACATCTCCGTTCTCCTGCAGAATCTCGTCAAACACCAGGTAGATGCTCGTGGGAGCCTTCGCCTCCACGCGAAGCCCGAAGAATCCGCCCCGTACGCGATCGAGCGCATACACCACGCCCTCGCAGTTGCCGAGACGGCAGGCGCCGTCCGCCTCCGCCGCCGGTTCGCCATGTTCGACAACCTTCTGCCGCTGCATCTCGAAATACGGATTGTCCTCCAGTTCGGCGAGGGGGAAACACTGGAAGTTCGCCGGGCCGTTGGCGATGAAGCGGGGCGTCAGCGGTTTCGTTTCCGGGTCGCGCCGCGTCCGTACCCGCGACAGGGGAACGGAGTTGACAACGTGGAAATCGGGATAGGCCCACTCGCGCGGGAGAAGCCGGACGGGGGGCAGTCGATCCAAAGGCAACTCCGCACCCTTCTTGTGCGGCAGGCGATAGACCTCGCAGTAGGTCCGCTGATAGGAGAAACGGGGAACCTTGCGAAGCCTCGGTGTGGTGAACGCCTGGAAGCCGTCCGTACCCGTCGCCGCCACGACTTTCCCGCCGACCAACACTTCAGCCTGCAGGAACGGACGTTGGGACGGCAAATAGAAATTCTCGCAGTTGTAACCGGCGACCTGGATTTCCAGGACGTTCTCGCCCTCCTTCGGCGAGAGCGTCCATTCATCGACGCGGAAGAATCCGGGCGCGGCCCGCGCCGGACCGAATGCCGCGAACGCGCCGTTCAGGCTGGCCTTGTAGTCATATCCTGCGGTAGCGCGGAGTTTCACCGCCTCGCCCTGACGCGCGTGAAACACGCATGTGAACGAGAAGAACGAATTGGCGGTTTGGGACTCGCCCACCGGCCAGACCGGCAACGCCGCCTGAAAACCGGCCGCGCCGACGGATGTCGCAAGCGTCGCCCAAAATGACAAACCCGCGAAAAACATTCCGAAACGTAACCCTCTCATCCCGATAAGCCCCCTTTTTCAGGGAAACACAATCCCCGTGCGTACCCTGTACCATGCGTACCCAAGTCGAATTTAATTATAGCAAGAAAACAGTCTGCCGCGCAAGGTAAACCTCAATTCCACCCTGGGATGAAAAATCAGCGTGTGCGAAGCATAAACCCCCTGTACTCGCGCGTGAAATCCCAAACATAACAGTCATACTTTACGGCGTTTCACAGTCACGTTTTACGAAAAGGGGCTTGCCGATAATCAGAGGCGAACAAGTTACCAAATCAGGGAAGCAACACTCCTGTCGCTTTTGAGAGGGATAGTTTTTCCCACGCTGAATCGGGAGGGTCGCGCCCCGTCGCGACCGTAATGCTGAACACGCGAACCTGCCAACTGATTCTCGCGCAGAGCCGCGAGACGCGGAGAACGGGAGGGGCAACGTCCTCGTTGCCAGAACCGGGGGGGCGCGCTTGCCTGTCCTCCGTAGCCGTGCGCAGGATGGATCGCGACCGTTTCAGCAGGGCGGAAATTGCTTTCGCTTCCGGGAGTCTTGGAGTTTCGGAGACAGTGCGGTTCTTCTCCAAGTCTCCCAACCCCCCGGTTCCGAAAGGAACGTGGAATTGTGGCGTTGCCGACATTTGTCACGCCACAGTTCTGCCGGGAAATTCGGGGAAGCGACACTCTAGTCGCTTCACGCGGTGCAGACGCGACGGGGCTCGTCCCTCCCTTTCTGCGTGGTGGACACGCGACATGCACCACGCGTGTCTTTTCCCTCACGCGGAGTCGGTGAGACGCGGAGAAGGGGAGGGGCAACGTCCTCGTTGCCCGAACCGGGAGGGTCGCGCCCCGTCGCGACCGTTTCGGCAGGGCGGAACTTGTTTTCGCTGCAGGGAGTCTTGGAGTTTCGGAGACAGTACGGTTCTTCTCCAAGTCTCCCAAACTCCCCCGGTGCCGAAAGGGACGTGGAATTGTGTCGGCATTTTCACGCCGCAGTTCTGTGGTGGCACTCGGGGGACCATTTCGCAAATGGGCTTGCGAGGACGAAAACTCGGACAACGGATCAACAACACGCTGGCGTCGTCGCGTAACCGCGCGACGGTTCGTTTCCGGCCCGCGGTTGCGAGCCGTCCATCCTGAAGTTGTTTTTTAAGTTGTCCCTGTTGTTTCCCAATTTCAACCCGACCTCCCGCTATGGAAGACAAAAGACAACGATACGACGCGAAGCGAGTGTCGCTTTGCGGTTGAGTGTGGAGCAAAAGGAAGCCAAGCGATAGACGGGATACTTAGCTGTCTCGCGTGTCGCATGTTGCGTGTCCGCCACGCAGAGAACAGGGGTGCGACAAAGCGCCCCTCCCATTCTTCGCGGACTTTGCGCACGACAAACTTACCCTCCTGTTCATTCCCGTGCGATGAGCAGGCTAATTAGGCACACAAGGCTGTCAAAGGCAGAACATACACGCCGTCATCCCTGCGGTGCGCGATGCCATATACGCCGACCACGACGGCAAGGGAACGCGGCGGGGTACGGACAAACTTCGCCGCGAGTTTCTTCAGGCGGAGAGCCGCCTCATCCGCGTCTGCCGGATTGAGCTTGATCTCAAACCCGCTCCACGATCCGTCTGGGAACTGGATCACGGCGTCAATCTCGCCTCCGTCATAGTCCTGATAATGGCGTAACTTCGCGTCCATGCTCTCGGCATAGATCTCCAGATCCCGGATCGCCATCGACTCGAAAAGGAAGCCGAACGTCCGCATATCCTTTGCAAGCGATTTGGGGGATGCGTCCAAAAGCGCGGCAGCAAGCGACGGATCGCAAAACCGGTGTTTCGGAACTTGCTTGATTCGTTGGGGCGATCTGAGGAACGTGGAGAACGGCTCCGTGTCATTCGTCAGGAACATCCTTCTGAATGCGTCCAGATAAGCGGCGACAGTGTGTATGCCCAATGACGAATCGTCCATCTCCGCAATGTCATTCCGAATTGTCGAAGTCGATGCGGTCGTCGATTCGTTACGGGCAAGGGATCGAAGGCACTTGCGCACCTTTCCCGAATCACGCTCGATGCCGTCTAGGCGGTTGATGTCTATCCGCATGATGTTGTCCAGATATTCACGCGGGACGGCTATCGCCTGTTCAATGGGTAGCCCGATCGAGCCTGGCCAACCGCCGCGAACGACAAGGTTGACCAGCCTTTCAATCGATGGTGTCGGAACGGTGACAATACCGATGTCGTTCCCCTCGCAAACATCGCGGACGGAAACAGCGCAGTCGGAATCTCCGCTTTCCTGAAGGGACATGGGATGCATGGCAAGGGAGGCGATTCTCCCGGTACCAGAATGCACAACGCCTTTCAGTTGCGGAGTCGATGACCCGGTCAGAATGAACCTCCCTTTCTCGCGACTCTCGTCCGCCTGGTATCGAACCGCATCCCAGATTGCCGGAACTTCCTGCCACTCGTCAATCAGGTGGGGGGGCGCCCCCTCCAACGACTTGTTGACATCCAACCGCGCAATCTCGCGGTTTGAGAAATTGTTGGCTGGGTCGGCCAGCATGAACGCGCTCTTTGCGTGCATTGTACTCGTCCACGTCTTTCCGCACCATTTTGGCCCCTCTACAACAACGGCAGGGAACGTGGCCAGATAGAAGTCTAGCCGCTTGTCTATGAGTCGAGGTCTGTATTGTGACTTATCCACCGCAATCCTCCAAATTGGTGAAGTGGTGTGCATTGTATCAAAAAAAACGCGTGAACGCAATAGCAGTCACGTTTTACGGCGTTTCACAGTCACGTTTTACGAAATTTAACAGTCATACTTTACGGCGTTTCACAGTCACGTTTTACGAAATGGGCTTGTGGGGACGACAGCTTGGACAACGGGTAAACCGAAGTAAAACCACGAAATACACGGAAGATTATCAGTTTTTGGGGACGGCGATTCCGTGAGTTCCGTGTACTCCGTGGTGAATCATGGCACTTGGGAATTATGCGGACTTTCACCATTTGGGTGAATTGCTTTTCTGTCGCCATGCGTGCATTTGGAATCGAAAAGCCTCTGTTCCCGACTCTTTTTCTGCGTACTCTGCGTTTTCAGTGGCTCTGTGTCCGGAACGATAATCCTCCCGCCGGGACATCAGACCTCCAGCGCACCGTAGTCGATCTTCGAGGCATGACGGGGATCTCGCGGAATGCGGGCGACCACCCGGACCTCGTCATGCGGCACGCGTACGGGATCCAGACGGGCGGCTTCGGCTGCGGCCGCTGCGGGGGCGTCGCTCTCCAGCACCAGCACCGCCCGCCCGTCTGCCGCCCGCACCACCGTCCCCGCCGTGCTCGATGCCAGACCCTCCAGCGCTTGTTCCACGAGCGCCGGATAGCACCAGACGCCCGAAGCCGTCCGAAAGACGCGGCTCGCTCGTCCGAGCAGGAAGAGCTTCCCGTCCACCAGTCGCCCCGCATCGCCCGTGCGGTGGTAGATGCGTCCGCCAACGCGGATCTTGTTCGCCCGCACCGCCTCGGGATTGCGGTAATAGGTCGTAAGCACATGGTCTCCCGCCACGCAGATTTCGCCCGCCGCACCCGGAGCCGCCTGAGCCGCCTGCCAAGCCGCCTCGGACATCTCGTGCCCGAGTTCCGCGTCAAGCCGCACGATGGCGAGGTCGAGAAAACGGTTCACTGTTCCGGCGGGAATTCCCGGTGCCAGGTCAGTCGCCGCCGCGAGTTCCTCAGCCGCAATCGCCGCAATCGGCTCGACCTCCGTGGACCCGTACACGGCGCTCACGCGCGTACCGGGAAATGCCGCGGAAAGTTCCGCCGCGAACGCGGGGAAGACCGCCGCCCCGCCCACGTGGAGCGCGCGCAGGGTCGGAATCGGATTCGTCCCGTGAGACGCCTCTGCGAGCCGACGGTAGAACGCCGGCGAACCGGCAGTGGTCGTCACCCCGGCCCGCCGCGCCTCGGCGGCAATCCGCTCGGGGTCGATCTCGGCCGGCTTGGCGGGATTGAAGTCGGGGATCAGCGTTGACACGCCGCAGGCGAGGTTGTTGAGCGCGAAGATCGGCAGCGTCGCCAGGTCCACATCGCCCGCCTGCACGTCGAGGGACGCCGTGAGCGCCACATGCTGCGCCCAAAGGAAGCCACAGGTCCTGAGCGCCGCCTTTGGAACGCCCGTCGAGCCCGTGGTGAAGGTAATCAGCGCCGGATCCTCGGGGCGGCATTCCGCCGGTTCAAAGTCCGCGACCGCCCGCTTCAGGCCGAAACCCGGCAGGCACCGAACGGGAATCCGCCGCAGCGCCCGCGACTTCAGGAGAAGGAGATACGCCTTTGGAATCGCGATGAATGCCTTCGCCTCCGCAAGCTCCGCGGCGTAGTCCAGCCGTTTCGGATCCGCCCATGCATCCAGGAACACCGCGACCGCGCCGATGGCGAAGACCGCGAGCAGAATCTCGTAAAGCGCAATCCCCATCGGCACGAAGAGGACAACCCGGTCCCCCTTCCCGACCCCGCGCCGGCGCAGCTCCGCCGCCCGCCGCTCGACATGCTTGCGGAAGTCTCCGTACGTCAGCGTCTTCCCGCGATGAAGGAGGGCTGGACGCTCAGGTGCCTCGTCCGCGAAGCGACGGAGGCTTTCAAAGAGATTGGCGTTCATCCGAGTTCCTTTGCATAGAGGCGGTAGCGGCGGCAGACCTCCGCATGCGCGTGGTTTCCGATGTTGGAGGAGATGTTGTCCTCGTGCATCAACGCATGGTATGCGAGCTTGAACCCGTCCTCGTACGCCATCTTCGCCATCCGCTCGACGAGAAGTCCGCCCAGACCGCGGCAATCCGAATCGGGAAGTACCGCGATCGTCTTGATGACGTACTCCTCCCCTGCAGGGGCGTAGGCGTTCGGGAAGCCGAAGACGAATCCGACGGGCGTCCCGTCCGCGCGCCGCGCGATCGCCGCATCGTGCGGACGCAACCGTCCGACGAGGGGTAGGTACTGCGCGAGGAAGGCCTCGCGGGTGATCGGCGCATAGACGAAGTTGTGGCGGAAGCTCACGACCGACACGTCGTAAATGGCGTTCAGCTCCTCCTCCAAGCGGTCGGGACGGAAGTCGTAGACGGTCACCCCGCGCTTTTCCAAGATCCGCGTCGCCTTCTCGACCCGGGGGAATGAATCGGGGCCAAGCGGGAAACACGACGAGGTGTAGTTCGCGATGATTTCGTAACCGAGCGCTTCCCATAGTCCACAGTAGTAGGCGGGATTCATTGGCTCCAGCGGGAAGCGGCACGGCGCACCTTCGGGAAGCGCGAGACGGTACGGCGCCCAGGTCGTGCCGTTCATCGGTCCCACCACGCGATGGAAACCCGCCGCACGGATGCTCGCCTCCGCCGTTCCGAGGACGGCGGCCGCGCATGCCGCATCGTCAACGCATTCAAACGACCCGATGAGTCCCGGCGTCTCATCACGGAAAGAGACATCGGGATTCGTCCAAATGCCCGCGCGGGCCAGGACATCGCCTTCGTCGCTGCGAACGACGAAGAACGGCAGGCCATCAGGCGCCAATTCACGGCGGTACAACGGACCGTACAAGCGATGCGGAAGTTCCTCGAAGAGCGTACGTGTCTCTTCGGAAAGGAGGAAGGATTCAGCGTTTTTCATAGGCGCTCACGGAAATGAAAGAGACGACTAGGGACAGGACGTAAACGGGCGTCGACACCCAGAGGTTGGCCCAACCGCCGAGCTTCTCGGCGAGATTGAAACCCATCACCACTAGGAACGGCAGGGCGGCCAGGGCAAAGACAGTGCGGACCTCGGCTAGGCGAAGCGTCTTGCTGTGGTGGATGGCAACGGCGCCCGCCACCGTCATCACGCCCCACCACGGCGAGTGGAGTCCGCTTGCCAGATAGACGAGTAGAGCCGTCACCACGCGTCCCGAACCCTGCATGACGCGCAGGAGGCGCATCGGGATGCAGACGGCCACGAATGCCGTCGCCAGGCAGACGATCTGGTACGTCATCGCACACAGATCGGGATGCGCGTTCTTGATGAGGATCGCCATCACGCCAATGGGTATCGCCACGTTGTCCGACCCGCCAAGGGAGACGCTTTCGAAGAGCGTGACAAGGACTCCAATCATGAAGGCGAGGACGGACGCCTCGAGCGGCGCTATGCCGACGACGAGAAGCAGGATGTGATGTACCAGCGCGTAGGTCACGAGGAAAAAGAAGAAGGAGCCTTCAAGCGAACGGTAGTCCTCGCCGTCCACCCGATAGCGGAAGCGTCCGTATCGTTCGCCGACGAGCGCCGCCGCCGTATCGGACAATGCCAGAACCAGGATCGCGATCTCGTAGAACGCGAAACACCGGTAGAACGTCGCCAACAGGAAGCAGAGGTAGAGCGCGAGCGGGTGCAGGATGCCCCCGTGCGAACGGCGCTTCACGTCGTTGACCGCATGGAGCTGTCCGCGTCGGCTGAGGCAGAAGATGAGCACGAAGAAACCTCCGCAAATCACCAGCACCGACCAGTGCGAACGGAAGAGGACCGGAAACAGCAACGCCGACCCGCAACCGCCGATGTGCAGAAGCTTGCGCGACTGCTCCGGGGAGAGGATCCCGCGCCGTCGCAGAAACTCGCCGATGCCGAAAATCGCACCGGTCAACAGCGTCAGCCCCAGGGCGCCGCAACACTCACGAACGAAGGACATCCACATGGTAGGCTCCGTAGAAGAACGCCTGGTTGTTCGCAAACAACCGGTCGGCCAGTTCCGTCTGCCGCGCAAAGGCCTCAGGCAACGCGTCCGTCAGCTTGCGCGGCAGCATCATGTTGTAGTAGGCGTACACGGCGCCCGGCGCGGACCGGGACACCAGCTCCTCCGCCATCGCGCGGAAGAGATCCGGCCCCATGTACTCGAAGATGTCCGAGAGATTGAAGAAACTATACCCCTCCGGTTCCCGCGCAAGGTCGCCCGGCGCACCCTGGACGAACTTCAGCCGGTCGAGCCGCGAACGGATCGTCTCGAAGTTCTCCGCCCGCGCATAGTGCGGGAGCACGCCATCGAAGGTGCCGAAGATCGTGTAGCGGAGATAGGGGTTGTCGTCTGTCGGCAATTCGGACATCGCCCGCTCGGCGCGTTTCCAGATCTCGCCGGAGATTGCGACCGTGCGGACGTAGCGGAAGAACTCCGGGTCGCGCCCCAAGCGCCCCATCACCCACCTGTTGAAGAAGAGCTTGAAGAGCAGGCGGTAGCGGAGATTTGCCCACGTCTTGCGGAAGAACGCCCGGCGCTCCTCCAATCCCTTCGCCCGCAGCAATTCCTGCCGTTCGCGCCGCGTGTGCGTCAGCGGCAGGATACGTCGGGCGAAGATGCGGAAATACGACTCGAACTTACCGGCATCAATGACACCGCCTTCGAGCAGGTCCTGCCGGGAGTCATAGCGTTCGCGGGGCGGCTCCTCCAGCGCCGCGCGCACCTTCTCGCGGTAGAGCGCCGACCGTTCGCCTGGCTCTGCCGCGGCGAAGCCAAGAAAACGCAGGAACGCCCCGTGTTCGAGCGTGCGGAATGCCGCGGCCTTGAGGGCACAGAGGTCGAGTTGCGCACGGTTGAGATCGAAGGCCGTCACCGACACGGGATCACCGCAGAGAAGCGAGAACGAGTTGTCTCCCGCCGATGCGATCGAAAGGCAGCGCGCCCGCGCCGGCAGCGCACCGAGCAACAGCAGCGGGTCTTCCCAGCAGTTGGCGTAACGGACGAAGTCGAACTTCGCGCGATCCTGAATCGCCTGGCCCTTGCTCACACCTGCTCCTTTCCAATGACGCGCACCGTGCCGGCCGCGCCGTCCAGTTCGACCTCTTCGCCGTCCTTCACTGCGGCGAGGAGTCCCTTCACCCCAACGACACACGGGATGCCGAGTTCACGCGTGAGGATCGCGGCGTGCGAGAGGACGCTCCCGCGCTCGACCAGCACGCCCTTCGCAAGCGGGAAGAGCGGACCCCACCCCGGATCCGTCCGTTCCGCCACAAGGATACACCCCGTGACATCCGCCGCCTTCGAGAGGTCGCGGATGACGCGCACCCAGCCCCGGACCGTCCCTCGGCAGCAGCCGATGCCCGAGAGACAGCCCGCCGGTGCTTCCTCCCCTGCGGACTGTGCCGCCCCGACGCTCACGGGTACACCCCCGCGTGTCTCGAACCGCTCGGGCAGGGGCGGCATCTCCGCGTATGCGTCGAACTGCGCGCGACGCGCTGCCACGACTTCCCGGAAACCCTGGGCGTCCGCACACCCGCCGGCGTAGCCCAGTACTTCGGGGAAGGTAAGGTAGAAGACGTCACGCCGCGCATCGAGGAATCCGCTCGCGACGAGACGGTCCCCGAAGGCCAGCATGAGCCTGCGGACAACCGCAAACAGCCGCGTCCGTTCGAAGCGCAGGTTCTCGCGGTTCGACACGTAGCGTCTTGCCGCCGCGCGCAGGCGGTTGAAGAGGAATCGGCGCAACGGATGCCCCTTGAGGGCGGAGAGATCCGGACTCGGCGGCTTTGATGGCTGCGGCGGAGGGACGGAGAGATAGCCGCGCAGCATTCCGAGAAGCGGTGTCGGATCCATGTCGTAGGTCACGGTCTCAAGTTTCAGCTCGCCCATACACCGGCTTCCGAATTTCTTGAGATACGTCCGCCACGCGGCCGCGAAAGCCGGATTCCCATCAAGCGCGGCGAGGAATTCCGCATCCGACGAACCTTCAAGTCGTGCGCGGAGCGCGGAATCACCTCGGACGATCTCCGCGAGTTCCGCAAGGCGGCGCATCGGTTCTGCGGAGATGATGTTCCCGACGCCGACGAGGATGTCGTTCTGCATCGTCCCCGCAGAATCTACGCCCCACTGGACGAGTTTCTTCTTGAGCAGTCCGTACGCAATCATGGCGAAAAAGTCGTTCACAAGCGGTGTCCGCCAGCCGACGATGAACTCGCGTTCGAGTCCGTCGTAGATCCGCGCGAGCTCAGCCGTGGAACAGGCGGAGAAATCGTCCGCCTCAAGAGGCGCGATGACGGCGTCGAAACGCGCACGGAACTTCCGGACACGGCGCGGTAGCGTAAAGGCATACCCGAGGATGCCACCGAGCGTGGCGAGGACGCGCAGGAATTCGGGACGGCGCGAGGGGCGGATCGTGGGCTTGTCCTTCAACGGCTCCTTGACGCCCATCATCGTCTCCATGAACGGCGCGTTGATCCGGTATCCAGGCAGCATCATCAGCACACGGTACCAGTTGCGGAGATTGTAGTAGAAGCGTCCGTGCCAGTGGCCGAGCATTTCAAAGGCGTCCGGGTTCGCCGCGATGAGCGACGGTTCCACGCCGAGCGCGCGGCAGAACTGGCGATAGACCGCCGAATAGACGCCGCGCGCGAAAGAGAACGTGAGCGGCAGCGTGATGCCGGGATAGCTCTCGACGATGTTCGAGTTGTCCCAGAGGATCGCCTCCTCGTCCGGATCAGGCAAGGAACCGAGCGTCGTGATGGGGCGCGTCTGCAGAATACGCAGGTCGCCCTTCCCGGTATAGGCCCACTCGACGTCCTGGGGACTGCCGAAGGCCTTGGAGATCGCCTGTACGACCGTGGCGATCTCCTTCACCTGGTTTTCGGTCAGCACGGGATCCGTCCGCTCGGCGTCGTTCAGCGTCATCCGGATCGTTCCGCCGTCCGCCGCGTAGCGGACGGCATATTCCTTCTCCGTCACCGTCGCATCGATCGTCTCGCCGTGAACAACGAATGTGTCAGCCTCGGCGAGTTCGGAGACGAGTCCCTCGCCGAGGCCGCGCACGGCCGATACGGTCACGGCGCGGCGCGACCCCGTCTTGAAATCAACGGCGAAGGCAACACCCGCCGTTTCGGACTCCACCATCTCCTGGACGATGACGTTCATCCGAAGATCGGCCGGATCGACGCCGTGTTCCCGGCAATAGGCGCGAACCACGTCAGAGGTGCAGGAGGCGCGGACCTCCCGCACGGCATCCGCCAGGCTCTCCTGCGGCACGGCCAGCCGCGTGGCGAACTGCCCCGCAAACGAACACGCGCCGCCATCCTCGGCCGAAGCCGAGGAACGGACCGCAAACCGCGCGACGCTGTCAAGCCCCGCCTCGCGCAACAGCATCGGAAGATCCTCGGGCTTGGACTCGGGACCAAGGACGATCCAGGCCGGCACGGGGAAGCCGAGTTGCCGGAGGCGTGTGAGGTTGTCCGCCTTGCCTCCGTTCATCGCGTCCCCCAGCCGAGCAGATGCGGCACGGCACCCACGAGCACATACATGGCGACGGTCCAGAGCCCCGAGGCGAGTTCGATGGCGTGACCGGTCTTACGTCCGAACAGAAAGGCAACCGCCGGGGCAACACACAAGAGGAACGACAGCGTCAGCCAAATTCCTCCGCGCAACAGATAGCCACGCGCCCAGCAACAACCGAGGGACAGCCCCCAGGTCAGCGTCAGGAGGACGATCCAGACGGCCGCGGCACGGAACCGTCCCCACAACGCGGAATAGGTCTCGACGCCCGGCTCCTCGTCTTCGGGCACACGGATCTTGCGTCCAATCTCAATGACACAACCGTTGGTGAAGGTAAGCGCCAGGAAGAGGAACATCCCCGACGGCAACCGCACACCCTTGACAATCCAATCCAGTCCCGAGGTGTAGAAGTCGATGAGCGGCATGACCATCATGTGCGTGAGCATATAGGTAACGGGATGGCGGCGCAGCCATGCGGGAACGAAGAACTCCTTCCACATCAGCAGGAGATAGCCGAGCGACAGCGCGAGGGGCGCGAGTAACCAGGACGCGACGCATGCGTTCGCAACGAAAAGGAAGGCGATGATGCCGAGGATGAGGCCGCGGAGTTCGCCGAAGGTGACGAGCCCGCGCGGGACGGCGCGGTAAGGGCGGTATTTTGCATCGTCCTCGGCATCCTTGAACTCGTCGAACAGCCGCAGGAGAAAGAAGAGCCCGAACGAGGTGGCGACACCGACGGCCATCACCAGTCCGTTGATCAAACCGGAGCGCCCTCCGCTCAACACCGAATAACCCGAAGCCGAAAAGGTGAAAGCCGCGACAAGCGGCAGATACTGCTGCAACGGAAAACGCTCTTTCTGGTAAATCCAGAAACGGACGGGGAGCGCCCGTTCGTTATCCCTCAAATCAATCTGTCTGTCTTGTTCGCGCACCAGTGTTACCGCATTCTTTCATTCGCGTCCCACTCATCCATCGAATGTGACGAAAATGGTGTTACAATGGAGGGTTTGTGGGCAACCTTGCCACCGTCCGAAAAAACGTACCGCTCTCAAAAACAACGAAGACAGTTTACACTATCATCAGCCAGATCGCAACGCTAATTCTGTACGGGGTTCACGGCGGGGTGCATCTGCGTTTTTCACCGTGATCTAGGTAGATGCCTGCGATACCGAAACGCGAAGATTTTACCTGGATTCCTCGTTTGGGTTCTCACGCAGAGCCGCTGAGGTCGCGGAGTACGCAGAGAAATTGCCGGAAA
>JAFSTA010000128.1 GCA_017450695.1 Kiritimatiellia bacterium
AATTTACGGGGATTTTCGCGCACCCGCCTCAAGAAGAATCGACGCGCAAAAAACGCCAAAAACGGATAAGCAACAAAAAAGCCGCCATACGGCGGCCTTCGATTCATTTTCGCATAACCCTACAGGGTTGGGAAAGTTCTAACTTTCCCAATTGAGTGGGGCTATATGCTTGCGCACACCGCCCCGCCTCATAGTCCGCAGTCCCCGAAAACCCGTCACGGGACTATCGTCCGCGTCTTTCCCGCTCTTCGCGAAAAAATTTGCATAGCACGGACGCTTCGGTAAAGTCAAGCGAAAAGCAGAATTTTCGAATGTGTGGTAAATCGTTTATTTTCAATAAGTTGCAAGGATTGATGGGGCAAGGGCGGACCAGGAAGAATATCGGTACTTTATGAGAACCCCGCAGGAAATCCAAGTTGAACCTCCGATTCGTCCGAGGCTGCGCGAAAGCTCCGCCCTGTTCTGTCCCGCCGAGCGTGAGCGAGATAATCGGAAAAATCGGAGTTTGATCCTGAATTCCTGTGTTGCTTTTACCGGTCACCAGTTTTTATCTCTCGCGGAGGCTCAGAGATTTTGCAGGTTTTCGACTGGTTCCCGAACGATTCTCGCTTCACCTATCGGGTGAAGGATCGTTCCCTTCCTTGTCTGTAACTTAGGGCTTGTTGTCAGCTTTTAGCTTGTATGGAAACGTCCATCCTTGCTCACACGGCCGCGACGGAGCGCGTCCCTCCCTCCGCGTCTCCGTACCTCCGTGTGAGCAAAACACAAGTTACCCTCCTGTACATTTCCGTGCGAAGTGCGGGCGGCGGGCTACCAGCCGCCCAAGCCACCCGGGCTTCACTCATCCAGCTTGACGGGACGGCGGGCGGCCTTCTTCTCGCTGTGCTGGTGTTTTTCCTCCAGCATCTTCGCCCGCTGGCGACGGGAACGGCGGCGTTTTTGGCGGCGGATCCTTTCCTGTTCCTTTCGGCGTTCGGACTTCTCCGCTTGATCCCGTTCGAGAATGCGTTCCGCCAGCTCACGCCGCGCCAGCCAGCGGTTCATTTCGCGCGAACGCGCCTGCCCGTACTTGACGGTCATCCCGCTCGGTTCGTGGTAAAGCCGCACGGTCGAGGAGGTTTTGTTGATTTTCTGTCCGCCGGGACCGGAGCCGAGGATGAACGTTTCCGTCAGGTCTTCCTCAAAGACATGGGCGAGAGCCATCTTCTCTTTGATTTTTTCGATTGTTTCCGGCGAAAGCATGGGAAGCCATCCTGTTTAGTCGTTCAGACGCTCGATATTCGCGCCCAGCCGACGCAATTCCAGATCGATCGACTCGTAGCCCCTGTCGATGCTGTTCGCATTGAGGATTTCCGTCTCCCCCTTCGCGCAAAGCGCGGCGATGAGTAGGGCCATGCCCGCGCGGATGTCCGGGCTGGCGACCCGCGACCCGCTTAACTTCGTATAACCGGTTACCACCACGCGGTGGGGATCGCACTGTACGATCCGCGCACCCATGCCGATGAGGTGATCGACGAAGTAAAGGCGGCTCTCGAACATCTTCTCGAAAAAGAGCGTGGTGCCGCGCGCCTGTGTCGCCAGCACGATCAGTACGCTCAACAGGTCGGAGGGGAACATCGGCCAAGGACCGTCGTCGATCTTCGGAATGGCTTTGCCGAAGTCGTAGGTCGTCTCCAGATTCTTTTGGGGAGGCACGTGGAGCGTCTTCTTTTCGCGGTCGATCGTCCATTTCGCGCCGAGTTTCTGGAACGGTTTTTCCAGCACCTCGAAATCCGCCACCGACACGCCCTCGATCGTCAGGTCGCCCCCTGTCACCAGCGCGGCAACCACATAGCTGCCGACGTCGATGTAGTCCGCCCCGATCTCCCGTTCCGTCCCGTGCAGCTTTTCCACGCCCCGGATGATGATCCGGTTCGTTCCCAGTCCCTCGATCTCCGCCCCCATCGCGATGAGCATGTTGCCGAGATCCTGGATGTGCGGTTCGCAGGCCGCGTTGTAAAGTTCCGTTGTTCCCGACGCGAGTACCGCCGCCATCATCAGGTTCTCGGTGGCGGTCACGCTCGCCTCGTCCAGCAGGATCCGGCACCCCTTGAGACCGGCTCCCGCCTTGAAGACATAGACGCCGTTCGCCTTGATCGTCGCGCCAAGCGCCGCCAGTCCGTTGATGTGCGTGTCGATGCGTCGTCGCCCGATCACGTCGCCGCCCGGCGGATACAGCGTGGCGGAACCGCACCGCGCCAACAACGGTCCCGCAAAGAGGATCGAGGAACGGACGCGGCCGCACAAAGTCTTGCTCAACTTCGTGGACCGGAGTCGCTTGGCGCAGACCGTCACCGTGTGAGCCTCGGCGTCCAGTTGCACATCCGCCCCCATCCGCTGAAGCAGCTCCAGCATCGTGCGGACATCGGAAATCAACGGAAGATTGCGGAGCGTCACAGGCTCCTGCGTCAACAAACAAGCCGCCAGCATCGGCAAAGCGGCGTTTTTATTGCCGGCCGCCCGATGTCTCCCGCTGATCGGACGACCCCCACGAATCACAAATCTGGACATATATATGCCCCCCGTTGGTAAAGTTTCGTACCCTGAAATCGAAAAAAATGGAGCGAGCTACGGGATTTGAACCCGTGACCACTACCTTGGCAAGGTAGGACTCTGCCAGCTGAGTTAAGCTCGCTCCTCAGACACGTTTCCGTATCGAAAAGTAAGAGAACTTTACCATAGTTTACCAGAGAATGCAAGCAGATTTTTTTGAAATTTTAGCAGTCGCAGTTTGCCTATCAGTTGACCCGCCGCCCGCCGCCCGCGTGAACGCGGGAATGTAAATGAGGATACGTTTGTCTTGCGCAGAATTCAGAACTTTGAACTCGGAACGGATAGGCAAGCGTGTTGGCCGGTTACGCGTGTTCAGCCGGGTAAGCATTGCGGTTGCGAGGGGCGCGACTACCAAACCACCTTCAGCATATCGGAAAGCCTCTTCCCGCGCACTTGTGTATCTCCTGAAAAATGCTTGATGTGCGGGAATGAGGGGTGATACAATGGTTTTGTTTTGACGTTGGGCTTCTTCTCCGTGACGAGTTGGACGCGGCACGGGACCTGTTGTCTCGCGATGCCGAGGAAGTCCGAGGGAAAGGGAGTGATTCGGTATGGATAGACGTGGATTCATGAAATTGATGACATTGGCCGGCGGCGCGTGGATGGGCGCTCGCCTGACGGGAATGGCGGACAAGGCTCCTGCGATCGCAGGGGATTTTGCCTGGGGGGCTCTGCTCCACCTGGGGTCGAATATGTGGGGTGACTGGAAACCGGATCTCGCGGGAGTTCCGAGTTCGCCGGAGGAAGAAGAGAAGATGTATCCGAACCAGAAGCCCGGCAAGAACGGCGTGCTACCCTCCCGTGCGCGCAACTATCTCAAGGCGGAAGACGCGGTTTGGCACGAGGAGACGGATCTGATGAAGCAGGAGGGTCTGAATCTGGTGGTGATCGATGTCGGTGAGGCGTATGCCTATCCGAGCCGCCCCGAATTGCGGGTTCACGGCAGCTGGAGTCCCGAGAAGATGCGGAATGAACTGGCGCGGCTTCGCAAGCTCGGACTGGAACCGATCCCGAAGCTCAATTTCTCAACGGGACATGACATCTGGCTGAAGGAGTACCACCGCATGACATCCTCCAGCGTGTACTACAAGGTCGTGGCGGATGTCATCCGTGATGTCGCCGAGGTTTTCGACACTCCGCGCTACTTCCATATCGGGTTCGACGAGGAGATTCCCGTGGCCGTGAAAGGGCGCACGCCGATGGTGATTCGGACCGGGGACCTCTGGTGGCATGATTTCTTCTATACGGTGAAAGAAGTGGAGAAGAACGGTTCCCGTCCGGTGATGTGGTCTGACAAGATGTGCGGCGGACGGGAGGAGTTTCTGAAGCGCATGACGAAGGATGTGTTGCAGATGCCCTGGTACTACGGAAGCGACTTCTCGGAGAAACACGTGACATGGGATCCGGCTTTCGAGAAGAAAGAGGACAGCTGGGATACGCAACGTAACCTTGCCGCCTCGATTCTGGAACTGGACAAGGCCGGTTTTGACATGATTCCCTGTACTTCCAACTGGAGTACCGATGCTGCACCGGATGCCATGTTGAAATTCTGCAAAGAGCGGGTCGGGCGCGAACGGCTGAAGGGATTTCTGGTGGCGCCCTGGGCGAAAGCTTTCGAGGTCGAAAAGCAGAAGGTCTTCGACGGGATCCGCCTGTTCGCGGCCGCTCGGCGCAAACACTTCGCCCCGGCGCTTCCCGCCAATTAGCGGAGAGGGGCAGAAGCCTAGATTCCCCAGCTTCGACCGTCTCAAAATTTGGAGATCGGCGAATGGGGAATCTTATGCGATACTACCGGACGTAAGGATTGGAGGAATCACATGAAGAGACAGTGGATGTTTGGATGTGTCTTGTTTCCAGTTTCCGTCGCCTTGGCGATGGATGTTCAATTGACTTGGACGTATGGGGACGGGAAAAATGAAACGAAGCAGGTGCCGCTTGCGGAGACCGCTTACGGATATCGCCTGGAGATTCGCCGCGATACGATTCCGCCGAACGTGAAGTCCCTTTCCATTCTTCCGGAGTTTGCTCGTGCGAAATCGGGGGATGCGGGATATTGGGTACTGGCGAACGGAAACTTGGGTACGTTCCGGGAGACGAAAGGGCGCGTCACGCTGGGCGCCCCCTTTATGCCGATGTTCGGAATGAAGACGCCGCGCCTGACCTTTGTTGCGATCGGTACCGGGATGCCGTACTACTTCCAGAATACCGTCACTGCGGAGAACGGCAACTATGCGCTGGAGACGATTTACGGAAAGAATCTGTTGCGGGCGTATGAGGATATCGCGATCGAGTACCATGTCCTTTCCGGGGAGGAGGCGAACTATGCGGGAATGGCACGCGCCTACCGCCGGTACCAGCTGAACCGCAAGGCGTGTGTTCCGTTGCGGGAACGCGTGAAGTCGTCGCCCGAACTGCGTTACGCCGTGGAGGCTCCGGAGGTGCGGGTTCGCCACGGCTGGAAACCGGTTCCAAGCCCGAAGCCGGAGCAGACACCGATGGACGAGCCGCCGATGAAGCCGGTGATCACCTTCGACCGGCTCGGCGACATTGTCGATGAATTTCGGAAGCAGGGTGTCGGCAAGGCGGAGTTCTGTCTCGTCGGGTGGAATATCGGCGGGCACGACGGTCGCTGGCCACAGATTTTCCCGGTCGAGGAATCGCTGGGCGGCGAAGCGAAACTCCGTGCGGTGATCCGCAAGGCGCAGGCCGCGGGATATCAGATCGTCGCACACGGAAACCATCGCGATGCATACATTATCGCGGACAACTGGGACGCCGAGTACATCATGAAAAACGCCGACGGTTCGATTCCGCGCACGAAAACCTCGTGGGGCGGCGGACGGATGTACACGATTTGTCCGAAACGTGCCTACGAGCGGTTCGCGACGCGGGATATTTTCCAAGTGGCGGGGCTGGGATTCCGCGGTCTCGCGTACTATGACGTGTTCTCCTGCGTTCCTTCCCCCGCCTGTTCGGATTCCCGCCATCCGTTGAATGAACGGGAGAGCGCGTTCTATATCTCGCAGATGATGAAGTTGGCGAAAGAGGCGATGGGCGGCTGCGCTTCGGAGGGAGCATACGACCACTTTGTGGATAATCTGGACAGCGTGTTGTATGTCTCTTTCGCGAATCCGTTCAAGCTGTCGAATCCGATGATCGATCGCCAGATTCCGATTTGGGAGCTCGTTTACCACGGAATTATCGTGAGTAACCCGTTCACCACGACGGTGAATTTTACCGCGCAGGGTCGCGATTCCTTCCTCAAGACAATCGAGTTCGGCGCACGTCCGAATTTCTACTTCTACTCGAAGTTCAAGAGCGACGGGAAAAATTGGATGGGCGAGGGGGATCTCGGATGCGCAACGGACGAGGAACTCCGGACGAGTGTTGCCAAGGTCAAGGTGGGATGGGACATCTACGAAAAACTCTCCTCCCTTCAGTATGAGTTCATGGAAGCGCATGACCAGTTGGCGGATCATGTATTTCGGACCGGTTATTCCAACGGTGCCGAGCTGATCACCAACTACGGAGACCAGCCCTTCACGTACCGTGATCGGACAATCGCCGCCAAAGACTTCCTGCTGATCAAGTGAAGAGGCGCGGCGGCCCGGAAAGCGGATAAACTGAGAACCCCTTCTTGCCATTCCCGCATCGCGGTGACAGAAATCGTTCGCCAACATCGGTTCAGGCGTATCACTTCTTCACCGATCCTGCTGACAGGTAGGGGACAACGGGAAGGGGAGAACGGGAACCGCGGATAGACAACCCGGACGGTTGTGAGCCGTCTATCCCCCTGAATTCTTCCGTTGGACTATTTTTGGGAAACCACGGAACACACGGAATACACGGAAAATCATCCGTTTCTCGGAACGTCGATTCCGTGAGTTCCGTGTGTTTCGTGGTGAATCAACTTTCCCCATTTGGGTGAATCCGTTTTCTGTCGTAACGTGTGTGTGGGGGATCGAAAGTATCTGTTTTCGATGCTTTCTCTGCGTATTCTGCGACCTCAGCGGCTCTGCGTGAGACCCCAAACGAGAAATCTCGGATGAAAACCGGTTCGCTCGCCACCCGCGCAGGCACGAAGGTGGCTAATGGCTACAAGCTGCCGACCACCGCCTATTTCTCTTCCGCCGGACCGACACGAACGGTTTCGGCGGAGGAGTGGGCGGTGAATTCGGGGGCGTACATGCACTGGATCGTCGCGATACCGCCGATGAAGACGCCTCGCTGCTGCACACGGTACGAGGTTTCGAGGACGAACACGCCCTTGTTCAGCCGGTCGATGTAGTAGTGCGTTGCCGTGTCGCGCGTGGACTGGTAGTAGCCGACACCGTCCTGCCAACGGTAGGACGAGAGGACATCCACCGGTTCCGCGCACGCCGGACGCTCATCCGAGAGATGCACGAACTCGTAGGTACGGTCGCTCGTGATTTCGAGCCGCGCCACAATCTCGTCGCCCGGTTCGAGCGGACCGCCGATCGCCGTGAGGCGTGTCCCTTCCGCGCCTTTCACCTTCTTGTAGTACTTCTTTTCGACGCGCAGTTCCTTCGGTTCGTGTGCGCGCACCTTGAGGACATCCTCGAAGTACGACCAGTGGACGCCGCCCCACGCGACACCCTTTTCCTCCGCGCCCGTGAAGGTGATCTCGCCCATCTCGGAACGGATCGCGTCCGCCGCATAGCGCACGGAATACATTCCCGTTCCCGCTTCGACCTTCTCCGGCTTCACCTTCTCTCCGCCGAGCGTTACTTCGGCGAGCGAGTCGCCCGCAAGGAGATCCGTGCCGCCTCCGAGCAGAAGCGCGTAGATCGCGTCTGCCGTCGCGGCGGTCGTCGTCCAGTCCTGCGTCTGCTTCTGTTTGAGCAACCACACGTTGCACGCCTCCGCGCTCTCTTCGTCGCCCGTCACCTCGCGGAACGCCTCGATGATGAGCGCCTGGGTTGAGACGGGTGCGGCAAAGACGCTGCACGAGAAGAAGTAGGGACGCTTCCAGTACATGCCCAGTTCGTCGGAGAGAACGCCGCGTTCCTTGATCGAGGCCATGATCTCTTTCGCGAGTGCCTCTTCCCCGCGACGCTTCAGGGCGATTGCCGCGAGCGCCTGCGATTCGAGTCCGAGGTCCGGCCACTCCTGGCGGAGATGATCGACAAAGAGTTTCGAATCCTTCTCGTTTTTCTCCTTCGGGACACCCGCGAAGGAATGGAGATAGAGCCAGCGGATGTCGAAACCGTTCACGCGGAAAGGAATCTTGTGTTTCCGTTCCGCTTCCAGCCGCTCTTTCACGTTCTCCGCGACCTCGCGGTCGAGCGCGGCGGTCGCGCTGGCGAAGAAGTCGGGATAGTCCAGCTTGGCCAGGAAGTTCAGCCGCGCGAAACCGGTGAGGATGTAGAGCGTGATTCCATCCGATGAAGGCCCGCCCGGGAACCAAGGCCAGCGCCCGTCGCGATTCCGTTCGAGGCGCAACTTTTCGATGCAACGTTTCTGCTCTTCCGTGAGTCGTTTCTTGCCGAACAGTTCGCCGAGCCGCGCACGGGCGGCAGTCTCGTGTTCCGCCTCGCGCACCCACGGCGTCGATTCGAGCGCGATCGCCTTGAGGTGCGGATCGGTCTCCAGCGGACTCTTCAACGCCTCCGCGTTCATCGCCTTCCAGGCGTCGAAGGTCGCGCGGATGCGCGGGTCTGCGTTCGCGATGAACTCGCCGAGCGCGTTCGCGTAGTAACGGCTGAACGTCTGCTCGCAACACTCGTGCGGGAACTCCATCAGATACGGGAGCGACAGAACCGCATACCACGCCGGACGCGACACGGCGCGAACCGTGAGATCCTGGTGGCGAATAGTCTCAGAATCCTTGCTCGCCACGAGGTTTTCGAGCTTGAAGGAGTTCGTCTGTTTTCCGCGCGCGTGAAGCTGTACCGCCTCGCGCACGAGGATGCGCCGCGCGAGAACGGGCAGGATGCCTTCCTCGCCATCCGAGAACGCTTCGCCCTTCGCCTTCGCGACATACCTGATGTAACCGCAGCCGTCGGCGATCTTCAGGTGGAACTCGAAGGTCTTCGACTCGTACGGGGCAAGTGTGAACGCTTGGGACGGTGTGAGACAGGAGACGTGAGACGAGTCGGTCTTACGCCCCAGTTCTTCCAACGCCAGCGAGACCTCGCCCTTCTGCGGCGCATCCTCGCTGTTCGTCACCTTGACGGCGAAACGGAAATCGTCGCCCTCGCGCACAAAGCGCGGCGCGTTCGGCTCACACATGAGCGACTTCGTCGTTACGATCCCGTCATTGCGGAGGATGCCGCCGTTCAGCGCGTTGTCATGCGCCACCATCAGGAACTTCCAGCCCGTGAGCGCGTCCGGTGCGGTGAACGTGAACGAGACATTTCCGTTCGCGTCCGTCTCCAGGTCTGGGAAGAAGAACGCCGTCTCCTTCAGGTTCTTGCGCGGTGGCGAATCAGGTTCCTTGGCCACCTCGGGAGCCTCCGCCTCCGCTTTGTCGGTAACGGATTCAACCGCCGCAGGAATGGCTTCTTCTGCACACATCTCGTAGACAGCGCCAATGCCGCCCGCCGCCCTTGCCATGTTGAACAGGCGTCCGGCGCCTTTGCTTCGCATCATACCATACGCGCTTGGCAAAACTTTCCAAGACGGCCAGCTGTAGTGAATTCCCGCCTGTCCCGAGTTCTCAAACACACCGGAGAGAAGCGAAAGGTTCGCGGTCGAGTTCTGGATGCGGACGCTTTGGAAATACCGCGTCCACGGCGTGAAATAACTCGAGAACCCGAGCGAGACATCGTGCCACCGGTATGCGTCGAGAGAACGGTCGTAGAGGAAAGCCAGAACTTCCGCCGGTCCCGACACCTTGAACTTCCATGTTTCTTCCTTGCCAGGATTGAGCCTGCTGGTCAGATGCTCCGTTTGGATCTCAAGGTATTTGTTATCCCACGGCACATTCACGGTCGTCTCGTGGCGGTAGAGCCGGTTCTCGCGCACGAATGTCGTCTCGATGCGAATCTCGCCGCGATGCTCATCCGTGAGCGGCAACTCGTAAAGCCACGTCGGCACTTTCCCGGTGACCGCCTTGTCCAGGATGGTCTTTCCATTGGTCGTCACCCGTACGCGGCAGTACCCGCTCTCGTATCCCGTGCCCCAGTAGGCGCGAAGCGTCTCGCCGACCTTGACCGTGCCTTTTTCGGTGCAGAAGAAATCGGGCACGGCAATGCCGAACCCATCCGCCGACGGATCGAACACGCAGACAGTTTTCATGTCCTTGACAACCTTGCCGTTCGGATCCTTCGCCTCGAAGACGAACCGGTAGGCGCCGACGCCGAGCGTGAGTTCCTTCGTCCACGTCTCCGGCTTCTCGCCGCTCGCCTCGACGGCAAGAACCTCCTCTCCCGGTTCCCATATGTCGAAGTCCCACGCGCCCTTCGTATTCTGGTCGTACCCGTAGCGTCCCTCCCCGACGGGCTTGCGGACGGGGCGGGCGGGCGCCTTGAGCCGGAAGGCCTTGAGCGTTCCCTTGACCGGTACGGTCTTTCCCGCGAGTGATTGAAGCGACACGTGCGCGGCGACAGGCTTCGCCGCCTCGTGCCACTGTCCGTCCACCCCCACGTTCGCGCGCCACGCGACGGTGCCGATCACGAACGACGACTCCGCGGCTCGCGCTTCGCCCGTTGCGTCGGTGACGATCGCGGAGACGGTGAAGTCGAACGCCGGATCGCCCGCGAGGTCGGCTTTCGGCGAGGCGACGGGGGTGAACATCACCTGGAAGACGCCGTTCTCGTCCGTCTCCGCCGTTCCCTCCCCGACAAAGTTTTCGCCGTCGTTGTCATTGTCATTCGACCCGCCGAACCAGCGCCACCAGCCCGGATAGCGTGTCGTGCGATGCACTTGCCACTTGACCTTGGCGTTCTGGACGGGAAACCCCGAATAAGTCAGGACCTCGCCCGTCACCGTCACCGGCTCGCCGAGCGTCGCCTTTTCGGGCGCGGCAAGGAACGAAGCGGAGAATTTCGGACGCTTGTACTCCTCGACATAGACGCTCTTGCGCTTCTCGCCGGTCTTGCCGTCTTTGAGAACGACACGCGCCATGATCGTGTAGGCACCGGTGAGCCTGTCGGTTGGCGCGGTGAAGACATACTGGAACGATCCCCACTTGTTCGTTTTGATCCGCTTCGCGGCGACTTCCTTCCCGTTCGGGTCCGTAAGCGTGACGAGCACAACCTCGTTCGGAAGCGTGCGGAAATCGCGCGTTTTCGGATTCGCGTGGTAGGCGATGCCCTTCACCATGATCTCCTGTCCGGGACGGTACAGCGAACGGTCGGTGAAGATATCCGTATGCTCATAGCGCGTATCCTCGGTCTCACGGACCCCCGACCCATCGCTACCGAGCGACAGCACTTCCTCGCCATCTTTGAGGACGCGCACATGGCGCACGAGCGCGTTGTAACTGTCCTTTTTCGTCACGTCCGCGACGAAACATCCGTTGTCATCCGTCACATACTTCTCGCGCAACGCCTGGATCCGTCCGCCTTTGGGCGGATAACCCCAGAGTTCAACCTGCGCTTTCGCGACCGGTTCGCCCGACTCCGCCCGATAGACCGTCCCCTTGAAATCGCCGTTGCCGGTCTGGAGCGCCAGCGCGAGCGATGTGACGCTGATGTATTGTGCGAAGAGCGGCTTCTTGTCGGAACCGAACTTCTCGTTCGTCGCCGCGAAAAAGACATAGTGCCCCGGTTTGACATCGGACGGGGCGGTTAGCGAAAACGACTGCATCGCGTATCCCGGCTTCAACGGAAGGGAGGCCTTCCACTTCTTCGCGGGTTTGCGCTTCACGTATGTGTTCTTCAGCGCGTCCGACGCATTGTAGTCCCGCGTTCCGGTGCCCATAGAGCCGTCCTCCACCAGCTCTTTGAAAGAGACGGGGACGAGGCGGAAATAGACTTCATCCAAGTTCTTGCCCCGCACCTGGATCTCCGGCCACGGCGCGCACCAGTTCCGTTCCGTTCCGACCGACAGTTTCTTGGACTCGATCTCGACGACAATCTGTGTACACGCTTGACCGCCCGGGGACTTCGGCCACTTGGCGGCGTATTCGGCGGCGAGGTCGTGCGCGGTGACAAGCTGGTTCGCGCTGCGCAGCAAGTTCGCTTTCTTCGCGGCGACAAAGGCGGTGGCCTCCGTCTTGCCCGCATACCGCGCCAGCAGGTCATCGACCGACGCGGCGAATGCTGCCTCGCGCACCTTATCCGGTTTCTCGTCAAAAGCACGGATGTATTCGGCGCGGTCGAGTTCCGCCATCACGAGGGCATCGAGACTGCCGTCGGCGCGGTGGAACGCGATCAACCGGTCGTAAAGCGCGAGCCCCTTCTCCAGCGTCTTGTCCGGAATGGTCTCGCCGTAGAACTTCAGGGCATCACGCACGGCGAAGTCGAAGAGCGTAGGGCAATAGGAAGCGGAGAGAGACCCTTTCTGGAAAAGAACCGACCAATCCTCCAGCTTCATCTTCTGCAGTTCCTCGGCATAGGAGAAGACCTTGGCGAACTGGGCTTCCAGCGTCGCATGGATCTTCTCCGGCGACCAGGGCGGCATCTTGTCCTTAGCCGCCGCATCGTCGAGCTTCGTGGGTGACGCGCCGCCCCAACGCCACCGCTGCGAGTTCTCCTGATAGGTGTGGGCGAGGTGAAGCTGCAACACGGCCTGAAGCGGCGCGGGCTGGGCATCGACCGACGCGGCGAAAGCGGGCAGCCAATCGGCGGTCTGTTCGTCAGTGAACGCTTTCATCGCCTGTTCGCGCACGAGGAAGGCGCGCGCCGCGTCCGGCCAACGCTTCGCGGCGGTCGCCTCCCGCGCAATCTCCTCCACCTTGTTCGTAACAGTGCGAGGCAGATCCTTCCGCTGCGCCTCTACGACCTCCGTCCAAGCCTTGTCAAAATCATACGTCCCCATGGCAACTCCATTCAGCGCGGTGAACATGGCGAAAGCCGCCAACGCCTGCGCAAAAAAACGACAAACAAGAATTCTATTCATGCCGTTAGTATATCGAATTTCCCACCCATCGGCAAGAGACTTTCAGCTGGTGGCTGACGCCGGTTAAATAGCTAAATGATTAAATGGTTAAATCGCCGCTGGCGCGGCTTGAAATCAGCCTGATTGAACCATTTCACTTTTTAAAGCGAAGCGATTTAATTTTTAACTTTCCTGCACACGGCTTTTGGGAGACGCGCTCCGTCGCGTCCGCAATGCCCCACCGTCTGTTTTCGGCACTTTCACAGCGTACTCTGCGGCCTCAGCGGCTCTGCGTGAGATCCCAAACGAGGAATCTAGGTTCAATGGTTAAATCGCCGCTTGCGCGGCTTGAAATCAGCCTGATTGAACCATTTCACTTTTTAAAGCGAAGCGATTTAATTTTTAACTTTCCTGCACACGGCTTTTGGGAGACGCGCTCCGTCGCGTCCGCAATGCTTGAAATAACCACGGAATACACGGAATTTTCCGTGGAGGGCGCTTCGCGCGACCACGAGATGATAGGTAAGTCGGCTGCCACCTTCTGGGACGCTACAAGAGGAAATACGACTGCCTATTCTTTACCGCCTTCCCGCTTTTCCGTCATCGGCAGAATCGCCAGTCCACCTGGCGCGAGGCGGATTGTTTCGCGCGTTGCGCCACGGGTACGTTCGATAATCGCTTCCTGGGCAAGATGCGTTTCCGTGTTGAGCAGGTAAATTGTACCGTCGGGATAGACGCTCCAGCGAACGGTGTCCGCGCATTCGACCTTGGGCCACGTTTCGGAACCGATCGCTTCCATCGCCTTGGAAAGGAGGAATGCATAGAGTTTACGGACGCCAAAAGCCCCCGGTGAATCGAGCGAGGCGAGAAAGATCACGCGCCCCTTACCGATCTCATTCACGAAGAGAATGCCCTTGCAGTCGGCGATCCGACTCTCACAGAAGTGATCCGATGCCACCGCAAATGGCGTTGCCGTGGTTGCATCAAGCTCAGGAATGTCGAATCCGCCCTCGATGAAATCTGGGTCCCACAGATTCGTCAGCGGCTGGAAGTTCCAGCCGGGCGCCGGATTTTTCACGAACTTCATCCCGTGCGGCAGGTGCCACGGTTTCCCGTTACGCATCTTCACGCCGACAAGCTCCGACCAGTCGCCGCCGTTGTACGGCACAAATGCCCCGTTGGGAACATCCTGCGCGGTCAGGTGACTCGCCGCAAGCATCAGCGTGCCGCCGCCTTTGACGTATCCGACCAACTTGCGGTACAGCTCATCGTCCATCACATTCCGTCCCAAGAAGAAGAGGAACCTGTATTTGGCGAACTCATCCAGTGCCGCGTCGAACGGCAGAATACCCGCCGCGCCTAGCGGAGGATTGCCCGATTCGTCGGCGTCCCCCCAGCTGTCGCGTTCCTGCCAGCCGCGCCGGCGGTAAAGCCCGTCGAAAAGCCGCCAGACCGTTCGGTCCGCCTCCGTCACGCGGAAGGAATCGTTCGTGCGTTGCCCGAACAGGTGCGTCTGGAATACTCCCGCATAGCCGTCGAAACGCCCCTGTACCGCGCCGACCGTCGCGAGCGGGTACCCGTCGGCGCGCGGGTGCGACTTGCACCAGGCCGTGAAGTCGGCAAGTACCTTGCGGTAGCGGCGCGTGACTGGATCGTCATGCTCGAACCGGCGGCCGTGGCACTTGAGGCTCATGAGCCCGTGTTCGTTGTAGATCGGATCCGCGCCTCGCACGTAGGCGTGGTAGAGGGAGGTGCGCCAACGCGCCTCCCATAGTCCGTCGCTCTGCATTCCGCCGTACCAGTCCATCGCCATGTCCGTACCGAAACGCTTCCGGCCGAAGGCCTCCGCCGCCGTCTTCACGCCCGCGTAGGCGCGTTCCAGCTCGTCGGAGTAGATGACCTCGAGATCGACGCGGTCGTATCCCGCCCGCAACAGGTAAGGCGCGAAACCGAACGAGCACTCGATGGAGAAGAACGGTCCCGGCAACCCGGACGCCTTCGCCTGCATCAGATCACGCCGGGTCTGGGCGCAGGTCTCGGCAAACGCCCCCGCCAACGAGTTTCCGCCTTTCGCGATGCGGGGGGAAAGTTCGCCGCGACACATCGCGTCGAGCGGATGCCAGTAGAACATCAGTCCGCCAGACTCGCTGTAGTGTTGCGTTCCCTCGCAGACGTCCCGGTATTCCCTGAGTGCGGCGAGAATCCCGTCCTTGATAGGGACGTATTCGCTTTTCCAGTCTCCGCTCCAGCGATTGAACATCTCGTCCATCGTGAACGTGCAGCCGTGTTTGCGGCAATGCTCCCCGACGGCGCGTATCTTTTCGGGCGTCCACTTGTTGTGGAAAAGGTTCAGCAACGTTCCGCAACCATCCTGGGTCAACGTCTCGGCGGTGGAGACGCCAAAACCGCCCTCCGCGATAGATCCGGTCTGCACGACATGCGCGGCACCCGCCGAAAGGGCAACTGAACAAAGCAAAAAAGTCAAGTTCTTCATAGACCACGCATTGTATCAAAATGCCCGGCGGGATGTCCACGGAAAAGGTTTGTGCCGTCGCGCGAGCACGGGTATGCACAGGGGGAGGGCTACGCGCCAGCGGAGAAGCGAAAGACTGAGAGGCTACACGGGGACTCGTCTCGCGTCTCATGTCGCACGTCGCGTGTCTGTTGTCTCACTCAGGGACGTGCCCCGTCGCGTCCGCTTGCGTAGCGACGGCGCCCTCGCCGTCGGTTTCGGCCGCGACGGGGCGCGCCCCTCCCGTTCTCGGCGTAGGAAGGATTGCGTCCGCACTGCTTACCCGGAATATCCGGATTGTCCGGAATATCCGGCTTGCCACGTTCGCCTAAAGGCGGGGATTGGGGAAACAACGCAGACAACTTGGAACAACTTCAATCGGTACGGCTCGCAACCGCGAGCCGGATGAGAACCGTCGTGCGGTTGCGCGACGACCACTCGCGTGTTGTCAATCCGTTGTTGATGTTGTCTCCAAAATTCCAAGTCCTGAGTTCTGGGTGAGCCGTTCGGGGAAGCGGCGCTCCTGCCGCTTCATTCTGTTCTGTTACCCCGCAAAAGCGACGAGAGTGTCGCTTTCCCGATTTGGTTTTTCCGCCGCGTTCTTTGCGCGAGACAAACTGATTCCCATTTCCATTCCCGCTTGAACGCGGGCGGCGGGCTCACCCGGCTTCAAGGTAAATTTTGTCCTGCCTCTCACAGGATCATTACGGCCGGAGAAAATTTCTTTCCAAAAATGAAATTTTGTGCTTGCATTCCCCCAAGGAATTCGGTATAGTAACACACGTTTTTCGGTACGCAAGTATCGATGGGCGAGCTTAACTCAGCTGGCAGAGTCCTACCTTGCCAAGGTAGTGGTCACGGGTTCAAATCCCGTAGCTCGCTCCAATGGGAGTGTAGCTCAGTTGGTAGAGCAAGTGACTCTTAATCACTGGGTCCAGGGTTCGAATCCCTGCACTCCTACCATTTTGGGGACCCCTGCAACCGCAGGGGTTTCTTTTTTTAGCCGGGGAAGCCGGGGGAGCGGGTTAGGCCGAGTAGGCAGGTTAGGCGGATTAGGAAGGGGAAGCGTTTCGGTCGCGACGGGGCGCGCCCCTCCCGTTTTCTACGGAACGTGTCGCGAGTCTCGATCTTCTCAGCTGGCGCAAAGCGCCCGGCGGCTGTTACCGAATTATCATCATCGTGCCGCCGGAAGAGACCTGCACCTCGGCGCCGGCGCTTGTCGCGGAATGTCCCGCCGCATCGTAGGCGATAACGTCGAACGTGGCGCTCAGATTCCCGCCTGTCGGCACCTCGTAGCTCGTCTGCGTCGCCCCCTCGATTGCCACACCGTCCTTCCGCCACTGGTAGGACACCGCGTTCGGGGCATACGCCGTCAGCGTTACGGGTTCGTCGATCATCACGTGGATTCCCTGCGGCTGGAGGGTGAACACGGGCACATCCGCGCTTCCCCTCACGCTCGGGCGCACGAAGATGTAGAGGTCGCGCGTCCGGAACGTCGGGGCGTTCCAATAACTCCACGCCGTCCAGTCGGGGCCTTGATATCCGGCCTCCGTCGATGGGCGGTTCCCGATTCCGAGATTGGGGGTGTAGGTACTCCATCCTCCGCCGCCGAGACAGTCCACGGCGAGGACTGTCTGCCCCGCGAGGTAACTATGTACCTGAAGCGAACAGTAAGAGCTTCCCGTCGTGCTACTGGGTTTGTCATCGAAGTCGTAGGTGCTGGCGTTCGCGCCCTGGATGCCCAAACCTAGAGATTGTCCGTAATTGCCGGGGAAGAACTCGATGTTGCCTTGAAAGTAGTCGCCGTCCGTCAGGTCCGGCGCGGAACCGCCTGACACGCCGTGCCGCACGATGAGGTTATCGACGTAGCACTGCCAGAGCGGCTTGCGCCGTTCGCTGGGAATGCCGATGTGGGCGGCGTTGTCCGTGAATGCGTCCATCGATGCCCACGCCCATTTCTCCACGTTGTTCGTCCCCACCAAGTGCAGGGCATACGCCACGCGGTCGAAGTCGAAGCCTCTGCCGAACCTCGTCTTGTCGATCGCGTAGGGGGCGCCGTAGGTGCCGCACGACGAGTTGCCCGATGGAATGGAGAACTTGTACAGCAGTTCATAATCACCGATCTCAGAGACATTCGCCGTGTTCAGGAAATCTGGCAGCGTCTCCTCCGGTACGACAAACTGGCGGTTCATCGTCTTGCACGGCTCGGATCGGGTTCCATTCGCGTTTCCGGGGACAGACATCATATACGTAACGCCCGTCCGGAGCGGTTGCGCGAAGGTCAAGATGACCTCGCGGGAGTCCTGCGGCGAAAGCTCGACCGACATGACTGTCGAGTCTGCCGGATAGACCGCATACGCCGCCGGGTCAAGCAACGTGTCCGGCACCGCCGAGGAGAAGAGGACGCACGCGCGCTTCCCGCCCGTCTCCGCGATGGTGTAAAGGTATTCTGGCGCGGTTGGCGCCGGTCCCTCCTGCACGAACACGTAGAGTTTCACGTCCGTAAAGGTATTTTGCGAGACGGTGTACCGGAAGATCCAGCTTGGGGCGTTGGAGCCGCCCAGTGTATTGTTGCCGATGCCGACAGCGACACCGCCTTCGTTCTTGTATGTCAACCCGTGGAACGAGAGGATGAACTGGGGTGTGGCCCAGTTGCAGACCATGAACGACCCCCAATAGGTGCCGGAACGTGGCGTGTAGTCGATCGTGCTGTAGCTCGCCGTGGCGTTGGGAACGCCAAGGTAAGGTCCGGTATTGGGGCAGCTACCGAAGAAGTTGACAAGCCCCGTCTGGATGCTGTCTCCTGTCCGTACGCCTTCCACGTTGGAACGCACGTTCATGTTGGCGACGCGCGAAGCGAAGTCCTGTGTAATGCTGTCGGGTACGCGAATGTCGGCAAGGTTCTGCGAAGGCGCGTCGAAACTCGTCCACACCCACTGCTCTTCGTTGTTGTACAGATACCGCATGTAGTAGGCCACGCGACTAAACGTTTTGCCGGCGAATGCCGCGCTGTTGTCCAGCACATGACTCGCGTAGTTGGCGGCATCGTAGAAGTATGTGGCCGTCCGGTCGATGGTGACGTCCTGGAGCAGCGCGTAGTTCGCCGCCTCGGGGACATGCGCGACGATGTCGCGGGGCGCGGGATAGTCCACGACGGAAGCTGCCGCCGTCGGGCGCACCATTACGTACAGGCGACGGAAACGCGTGCTGGAAACGGTCGAGCTGCCCATGTTCAGCCAGTCCGCCGTGCCGGTGCCGGTGTTGTTCACGCCGATACCGTACCAAACCCACGAGTGGTAACTACGGAAGTTGTTGATTGCCCAGACAGCATAACCGCCGTTCATCACACGCATGGTCGAAGCGGCATTGTTGGCGCCGTAGGACACCTTGACGGAACCTCCGCTCAGCCCGGTACCCGTCGCGATGCCCGAGACGTTCGACTCCACATCTAGGTTGTCGATCACGGTGGAGTCCGTCGAGACTGCCAGCGAGGAGGGGAAGTCGAGCAGTTTCACATCCTGCGTGAAGGCGTCGAAGCTCGTCCACACCCAGTTCGTTGTTTTGCCATCGGAAGAGACCAGCTCCATGTAGTAGGCCACGCGGTCAAAGGCTTTCGGATAGTCGGCGCGCGTCACGTAGCGGCTGTGGGCGAGACCGAGCGGCAGGTCGGCAGGGATGCTCTCGAACAACCCTTCCACCGGGAGGTCGTAGGCATACACGAGATCATACCCGTCACGGGCGGCGGCGGAGACATGCGCCACCACCTCAGTCGGCAACTCCGTTCCGCTGCACTCGAGGGTGGCCGGCGCCGCCATCGCGTTGCGGTGCGGCGAGTCGTCCCGTATGCCTGTTGCCGTCACGGAAACTACGCCGCCCGTCGGTGCGGAGACGCGGGCGATCACCTTCGACCATTCGTCGGAATCGCGGCTGACGCTGCGGACGGCCACGCCGCTCGCGGAGATCGCCCCCGCAAAATCCTGATTCTCCGCAATCGGCTTGGAGAAGGAAAGCACCAGCTCCGTACCGCCATTTCTCGTTTCCACGGAGAGGAATTCCGGCGGGGTGACGTCCTTCACATCGTCCATCAGGTAAATCTGCAACTTCGCGTAGGAGTAGGAGGTTGATACGGATGTCCAGTCGGCATTGCCGGCGGTTGCGCAGGTGCCGACGCCAAAGTAGGGAGTCCCAGACGCCCAGTGGTTGATGCCGAAGATCGTGCAGCCGTTCTGGTAGTCGTGGATCTGCATCGACCCATACAAGCTGCCACCGATCTTGTCGTCAAAATCGTACGCGTTGTCGTTCGCGCCGGGCAGCCCCAATCTGGACTCCTTCCCGTACGAATTCGGCCAGAACTCGATGTTGCCCTCCTCGACCAACTCTCCGGTACGGTTCACGATGGTCGCGTTATTGCTCCAGATACGGAGGTTCTTCACCTTCTGCTGAAACAACGCGCCCGAACGCCGCGTCGGGAAACCGATCTTCGCGGGATCGTCCGTGAAGGTATCGAGCGAAACCCAGACCCAGTCGTACTTGCCGTTCACGTCTTTCGTCTCCAACCAGTACGCCACGCGCCCGATTCCGCATCCCGCCATCTGTCTCGCCCGGTTGATGGCGTAGTAAGGTCCCTGGGAGTCCCACCCCATGTGGGGCATCGATGCCGGAATGTTGATGTCGTACACGAGCCGGTACTGGTTGAATTCTTCCATCGGGACATGATTCTTCGCTCCCATCACCTCAGTCACAGTGAAGTTGAGCGTTTGGCTGACGGTCTTCGTGTTGGTACCCGCCTTCACGCCGTTCACCGTCAGCGAGAACGACTTGCCGCGATGCTCCCCGGCGAAGACGAGCCTCACGGAACGGTTGTTCGGATAGACCGTCACCGTCGGTACACCCAGCGTGGCGTCGCTGACCGTGTAGTTCGCCGCGTTCGCCGCCGTGATCGCGTCCACCGTCTGGTTGAACTGGAGTTTCAGCGTCGTCGCGCTCGAAATCGCGGAGGAGACTTCTGCCTGAACCACGGCGGGCGTGTTCGCGGTCTCGAACGAGTCGGGATCCGGATACAGGTCTTGGATCGCGCCCAGCCAGGCATTGGCCATCAGCCCGTACCCGGTCGCGTTCGGGTGGAGCAGGTCGGTGTCGAAATTCGCCGGATCGTTGCCCAAGGCCGCGTACATGTCGAGCAACGTGATCAGCTGCCCCTTCGCCTGTTGCGCGGAGACGATGCTGGGCAGGGCGGCGTTGTACGTCTGGATGTGGGCGTAGGCATTCGTATTACTCCGCCACATGAGCGTGGTGAGGATCACGTGCGTGTCCGGCTGCGCGGCGAAGATGCGGTCCAGGAGCCGGGTCGTGCGGCTCATATCGTTCAGATTGTTCGACCCTGCGTCGTTCGTGCCGAGATGCAGCAGGATCACGTGCGGATCATCAATCGCCGCGAACCAACCGGGGAGCTTCTCGTAGATGCCGTTACCGCCCTCCGATGAATCGAGCCGCCAGCCACTGTGCCCCTCGTGGTTGATGTCCATGCCGCTGATCGTCCCGGGGTAGTCGGTCGCCGTACCCACATAGTCCACGTTGTACCCCGCCGCCAGCAGGTTCGTCCAGAGCGGACCGCGATACCCGGCGGTCTCCTGCGACTTGTCTCCCCGCGTGATGGAATCGCCCAGCGGCATAATCCGCAGCACAGGCGTCCCCGATGCCGTCAGCATCAGGGACACGACCAAAAAGAATGACACACGGGCGGTAAGACGGCACAAGGACAGGAACATCCTTCCAAAACCATTCGAATTTTGCTTCATCTGTTTTCTCCTTTGAATAGAAGACTGAAAAAAGTATAACATTGCAACAAAAGGGGTGTCAACAGGTTTTGGACAACTGGTGTGCGACGGGCGACGCGGCGGTGTCGGCGCGGTTGACGATCTCCTGGTTTCAATTCACGCCCGTGTATCGTGTAGTGGGGGTTGAGAAAAAGAATCAAGATTTGGGAATGCGGGGGCGTTGCAAGGGACCTGCCTACAGGTTCCTCCGGCTGCGGTCGGCGTCGTCGTCGATCATGCGCTGGAGGGTGTCCGTGAGGTGGGCGGCGGAGCGGGCGAGGCGGGCGGAGCCGGCGGACTGGTCGTCGAGGGTGCGGTCGCGGATGCGGGCGCGGTTCCAGTCGCCGAAGTAGGCATAGTCCCCGCGGCGCGGGTCGAAGTCCCTGGCGGCCTACGCGTCATGCTTGGAGAGGGCGGCCGCGTTTCCGGAGAGTGACTTGGCGCGGGTGAGTAGCTCGGCGGCGCGGGCGGCCTCGGTGCTGCCGCCGGTGGCGGAGGCGTGGTCCACGTCCACGAGCACGTCGGGCGCGCCCCGCGCCTTCCAGTCGGCGACCATCGCCTCGAACGCGACCCGGCTGCAGCGCTGCACCGTGCCGCTGCGGCTGCCGCCGTCGCGCAGCGTGAACTCGGCGGGCGGCGAGATCGACGAGCTTTTCAGGGAGCATGTATGCCTTCATTTCGCTCCTTTCGTTTGCAAGGCGAAATTCCTGGATGTTGGGGATGTTGACGAGGGCGACCGACGTGAGGCGGTCGATCGTCTTCAGGTAGCGGCCCTGGCCGAGGTCGGTTGCGGGGCCGCCCCAGTAGGGCGAGAACCAGCCGAACCCGTCGGTCGCGTTGTCCTCCAGCCATTCGACACCCAGCACGAGCGCACCGTCCTCGACTCGCGCCGACTTGATCCAGCCCTTGGCGCGCTTGTCTGGGTATTTGTGCGCAAGCTCCGGCACGTCGGGATGCCCCCAGTACACCGGCACGCCTTTCTCGCCGGCGGCGACGCCCGCGTTGACCTTCTCCGCGATCTGCCCCGCTCCGGACTTGGAAAGTTCCTGCTCGAAGTACACGGTGCGCCCGTCGCCAAGCTGCTTCTCTCCGAAGTCCCAGCGGCCGAACGGTATGCGGATCGTGCCGCTCCTCGGGTCGCCGAGGTTCAGCTCGTTCGCCAGCGCGTATAGATTGAGGTTCTTCATTTTCAGCCTTGCCTTTCGTCAGAGGGTTGTGGTATACTGTGCGGCGTTCTTCGGAACGCATGTCCCCGTCTGCCGGCTTTGTCCGTCAGCGGGGCGTTTTTTATTGTTCGACGTGCCATCCGTTGATGTGCCCTCCCTGGATGTAAACGAATACCTTCATCTGCCCGTGATCGGTCGGCAGATGGTATTCGCGCTGCGTTCCCCGCGGCGGATTGAGCGGGTCCGGCGTTGTTACGCCCGGATATTTCAGCCGCGTCACGCCGTAGGTGTCCGTTTTCACGGCCTTGATGGCATACGGCAAGTCTTCAAGGTTGTCCACCTTGGGCGCATTGTCGCGGCGCCGCCGTCCTTCGATATAGTGTTCAAGGATGTCACCGCCGAAATCCACCGTATTTCCCTCGGCGTCCTTGAATGGCTTGTTCTCCGATATTACGGCAATCGCCTCGTGCGCCTTGCACTTGCCGGAAAATCCGTCCTGGATGGCGGAAACGCGCCCTGCCCCAACCGCCTCGGCCTTCGCCATCATGTCCTTGACGCTTTCGTATCCGCACGCTTGCGCCTGGCCGTCGGCGATGGGCGACGACTTCACGGCGCGAATCCTTGGCCTATTCTCCGCCGTGCCCGGCGGAGAACTGGACGCGCCGCCCGCCGGCGCGAAAGAGCCGCTGTTGGTTCCGGGCGTGGTCTCTCCGCGCGGCTGGTCGGGGTTGGAGTTCGCCAAATCCTCTCCGAGACTCCGCGTGGGATTTATTCCACGCCTTGCCGTAGGCCTTCGCCATTCCCTCCGCGAGGAGGGGTGCGAGGAGGGGGTCTTTCGGCGGGGAGGACGGCAGCCTCTCCAGGAGCGCGCGCGCCTTTTCGGGCGTGGGGTCATCCAAGAGGATTTCAATCTCGTCTGCGAGCGGCTTGCTGTCGTCGCGCAGGGCGCGCAGGAGGGCGCGCAGGGGCGCGGGGGCGTCCGCCCCCTCCCCTTGCCCGTCCGGATCGCGCGGCGCGTTTTGCAAGGCCTTCCCGCGCGTTTGCAAGGGGGTTGCGGGCTTCGCCTCGTTCGCGAGGCCGCCGAAACCGCCCTGCGGGGGGGGGCGCGGGCGGCTGCAGGGCGTCGTTTTCGTCCGTCGCCTCCACGCGGCCGTACCGCGCGAGCGCGTCCCGCTTCGAGAGCTTCACGCCCAGGCCGGAGAGGTGCGTGTCGATCCTGATCTCGCGGTCGATGTCCTCCGTCTCGGCGGGCGGGTTGACGACGATGCCGGCGAGCGGCTCGAGGTCGCCGCACTCGAAGCGGATGACGAACCGCTCCACCTGGTCGCGCAGCGCCTCGGAGACCATCGCGCAGCCGTCGGCGTCCATCAGCTCCGATTCGCCGTCCTGGGCGTTCACGCCGGCGGCGTCCGGCGCGGCCGACACGGTGGCGAGGTCTCCGCCGCGGTAGAGCGACGATATCGCGCGGTCCACCACGTCCACGAGGGCGCGGTATGTGGCGGGTCCGCCGTTCGCGCCCAGGGAGACGATGTCCATCTGCGCGTCCAGGTCGGCGACAAGCCCGGTCTTCGGCGCGACGGACCTTATCGCCCGCGCGAGCGCCGCTCGCGCCTTCGAGCCGATCGGCGCGGGAGTCTTGCCGACGACGACCGGCATCCCGCAGCGCTCGCTGAAGAGCAGCCAGTCGTTCCAGGAGAGCCGCTTCGCCATCGCGAGGATGGCCGCGGGTACGCCGACGCCCTCGCCGACCGTGACGAGCCATTCGCCGTCGCGCATCTCCTCGCCGTGCGTCTCGCCGTCGTTCCGGATGTAGCGGAGGCGGCCCGTGCGGTTCTCGAAGCACCACGCCGGCACGTGCGTGAAGGTCGCCGTCAGCGTGCCGTCGCCGTGTACGTGCCAGCAGATGTCGTGGATGGAGTAGACGCGGCTCTGCGCGCTCATCATCTGCTTGACGAGTAGCCGGATGCCGCCCTTGCGGTTGCGGCAGAACGTGTCCGTCGCCTCGGCGCGGTTCCAGAACCTCGTCAGCGTCTCCCGGTGCAGCTTTGCGCGCGGGTTGTCTTCCTCGCCCTTGTTGGCGCGCACCTCCCACGGCTTGGACGAGACGGCGGCGGACATCTTGAACGCGCCGATGCGCATCTTGTCCTCGCGCGTCTCGAACTCCTCGAGTATGCGCATGAGCCCGCAGATGTCGCCGCGCTCGAACGCCTCCAGGTGGCGCACCAGCACGTCCGGGTCGAGCGCGCGGAGGGCGTTGTAGCGCGCCTGGTTGCGGCGGAGGGTCTCGTCCGCGTCGAAGTCGTTGGAGCGCTTCTGGAAGAAGAACCGGAAGATGTCTTTTGCGGATTTCATCCTATATTCCTCTGTTGAGACCTCCCCGCCTCTGTGTTTTTTTGCCGCAAAGATCGCAAAGATCGCAAAGATGGATATCCGTAAGAAGAAAAGAATGAAATCTCCCCTTCACCATTTGGGCGGGATGGATAGATACACCATCTCAAACAACAATTGGCCTTTTGCGCCATTCCTATGCGTTCTTTGCGTTCTTTGCGGCTGAAACAAAAATCAA
>JAFSTA010000129.1 GCA_017450695.1 Kiritimatiellia bacterium
AGTGATTCGATTCAGATAACTTCTCCGATTGTTCACAATTGGCACAATTGTCATCATTGCCACAAATACAAATTGAAATGGCATTGTGATTTGTGACATGGTTGGCATTTGTGAGCATTTGAGATTTGTGAACAATGAAGTCATAGACGAGCTGTTGGCTAGTAGGTGGGTGTTGGCTGGAGGGTGTTAGCTTTTGCGTCGATCCTGGCTCACGGGGACTGCCGATTTCAAGTCGCGTCAGCGACGATTTAACCATTTAACTTAACCACCCAACTACCCAATCACCTAACCATTCATTCAGAACCGGGAACAGCGGCGTGAGCCGCTTGGCGTGGCGGATTGAGCCGGAAATCGCAGGCGCCGGGTTTGAATTCGTTCGGGGCGTAGTTCTTTCCGCAGTAGATGATGTCGCGAAAGCGGGCATTGCCGTTGCCTTCGTAAATGGTCAGGGCGTCGAGATTTTTACAGATCATTCCGTCGGCCACGAGCATCGTGCCGCCGGGTTGCCGGAAGACGAACATCTTGTCCAATTTCTCCGGCTTGACGTGTTTGATACATCCCGTGTTGTAAAAGTAGGTGCAGCCGAGGATGCGCACCTCCCATCCCTCGTTCAGGAAACCGATTGAGGCGGTGTCGGCATAACACTCACGCAAGATGATATTCGCCGAATCCTTGCGGATCCGGAAACCGATCGAGCCTTGGAGGTATTCCGGCATCTCACCCGGTGCGGGGGCACCGACTACACCGCCCCACACATGGCAACGCGTGAAGAGGTTCGCGCCACCCTCGATGTCGAAACCGGTGGTGTAGTCCATCGACCAGCAGTCGGTGAAATGATCGTCGCATCCGCTCACGCGTACAGCCGTGTTGCCCGCGTTCCCGCTCACCTTGTTGACGCAGTGGAGGTTGTATGCGTTGAGTTCGGCTCCGCCTGGTCCCTGTTCGCCCTTCACGCGCAGACCGTACAGCTTGCCGTTGTGGAAACAGACATCCCGGAGCGTAAAATGAATGTACCCATGGATCGAGAGGCAGGAGGCGATACCGCATCCGTCGATACGTCCTCCTTTGAAGAATGTGCCGAAGTCCATCCTGTCGCGGGCTTTGAATACGGGTGACAAATTCACCCGCACGACGAAGTCCATCGGTTTTTTCGCCTGAAGCCGGGCGCCCTTGTGCATCAGCACGGAACAGAAGTTGGTAATGACGAGCGTCTGCGCCAGCTGGTAGTCTCCGGACGGCACGAACAGTACCCGGTTCTCGGTTGCATCGACGGCTCGCTGGAGTCGAGGCGCATCATCCGTCTCTCCCTCGATTCGGGGAAATTCGGCGACGCTTCGATCCCAGTATTGTGGTTCCCCGCTTACGGCTTTCGCCATCTGGCACAATCCCAGTGCAACCACGATTGTCCCCGCCGTCATCCGTAAATTTCTCATCCCGTTTCTCCTTGTCTATAAGTTAATCACCCGCCCGCGCTCCGCACGGGAATGTGAATGAGGATAACTTTCTTCAACCACCGAACCTTGAAGGTATAGCCAAGCTAGAAGCTAATACCAATCGATTTAACGCAACCTCGATTTCGGGGAACAGATAGCAAGTGACTATGCCCAACATGAGAGCTGATAACAGCAGCACAAACACCTTCTTCACCAGTTCCAAATGAGTAGGATGATCCGAGTCGCAAGATTCCCCTGGGACGGGAGACGATAACACTTTGACCATGCGCGAAAGGCTGTAGATAATCAAGAAAAATAGAAGTGAGGCTACAATGGCTGAACCTTGTCTAGGTCTCACGAAGAAACACCCGTGGAGAATGACAAGAACGGATAGAAACGTGGAAAGAAAACAGATGACATCCGATCCCCTCAATCGCATATCTTGACCCCTTTCTTGAAACGCCAGCGTTCTGCCCCAATTAGACCGCTGTTATCAGAAGGGTCTTCTGCCTTCGGTATCCTCGATTTGTCACCATAGTAGATGTAACATGAAAATGGAGAACGCCCGCAATGCCATCTGCAATACCACCTGACTGTGCGTGTCCTTGTGTCCGTACGTATGCCATCCAACCCGTTGCGCCTAAGAAACTCCTCTATTTGGTCAACCCCTTGCCATCTTGCTGTATTTTCACCCGCCATTCCTCCTCTGATGAACCAGGAAATATTGTGTGGAATCGACAAAAGACTTTCCGAGATCGTCTCCATGTCCGTCCGTCGTTTTTCTCCAAAAAAGACCTCCGCATTTTCAGAACTGAAATACTGCAACGTGAAAAGAACCTGCATGGAAAAGAGAATGGCCGTGATTAGAAATAGACCGCTGCAACTTTTCATCGATACTTCTCCTTGTCTATAAGTTGGTTCGGCGTGTTCAGCATTGCGGACGCGACGGGGCTCGTCCCTCCCAATTCAGGCAACGAGGACGTTGCCCCTCCCGTTTAAATGAAACGGTGGACATGCGACACGCGCGGCGACATTCCGACTTCCCCCACTACTGCCATACTCCCTTCTTCTCAGCTTCTCAGCCTCCCCGCTTCTCAGCTGGCGGCGTTAGCCGCCGCCACCCCGTTCGACTTCTGGAGGGAGGCGGAAGACGCAACCGTTTTCCTCCACGGCGGTGAATTCCTCCGGCGCCTCAAACCCGAAGCGTTCGCGCAGGATGGAAATCACCTCGTGCAGGAAAGACTCCGGCGTGGAGGCGCCGCTGGTAAGCCCGACGACGCATGCTGCGGGAAACGCGCAGTCTTCGAGATCGCCGGTCTCGCTGATCAGGCGCGCCTCTGCGCTCGCCCGCTGGGCGGTTTCGACCAGTCGCAGGCTGTTCGACGAGTTGCGGGAACCCAAGACGAAAACAAGCGGTGCGGTTTCGGCAAGCGTGCGCACAGCCTCCTGGCGGTTTTGCGTAGCGTAACAGATTTCCGTGGCATCGGGGAGGAGAAGGTTCTGGAACTTGTCGGAAAGGAGCGACAGCATTCCGCCCACCGAGTCCATGCTGAGCGTCGTCTGCGTCACGACCGCGAGCGGACGGTCGGAGGAGGGGAGGGAACGGATTTCGTCTTCGTCCTCCACGATCCGGACATGGTCGGGCGCTTCTCCCGAAACACCCACCACCTCGTCGTGGTTGCGGTGCCCGATGCAGATGACGTCGCGCCCCTCGTTCACATAGCGGCGTACCTCCGCGTGGACTTTCGCGACGAACGGGCAGGTGGCATCGATCACGCGCAGGTTCCGCTCTGCCGCGCGCGCCCGCACGGCGGGCGAGACCCCGTGCGCGGAAAACAGCAACAACGCTCCCGGCGGCACGTCTTCCACGGACTTGACGAAGACCATCCCCTGTTGCGAGAGGCGCTCGACAACCTGGCGGTTGTGGACGATTTCGTGCAGACAGAAGACGGACTCTGATCGATGCTTCGCGAGCAGCGCCTCTGCGGTCCGGATGGCGCGGGCAACCCCCGAGCAGAAACCGTGCGGCTGCACAACGATCAGTCGTCGCATGGCAAACCTTCTTCTTCCGGAAGCTGCCCCTCGTCCTCCAGTTGCTGGAGGATCAATTCGGCGGGGGTGTAGAACCCTTTCCCTTGGTTGCAGGCGAAACAGCAGGGGACGATATTCCCCTTGGTGCTTGTCCCGCCGCGCGCGACGGGAATGACATGATCCATCGTCAGGTTTTCCGCTCCGACGTGCTTCCCGCAGTAATGGCAGACACCCTTGCGCAACTGCGCCTGCCACCATTCGGACTCGCGCAGCTTTTTCGCCTTGGCGCGTTCCCGCGCGATGTGCTGTTCGTCTGCGCGGATGTCAATCCAGTCGGCCATTCTTTGCCTCAACGTCCTTGTGCCAGACGGGCGGCGAGACGTTCCGGCAGGTTTGCCTTGCGCACCCGGTCCATAGCCGTCTGGACATCGTACTCCAGACGGTGAAATTCGATTTCCTTCGTCTTCACGTTGTAGGTGACGTAACAACAGCGGGGGTCGCCGTCGCGCGGCTGGCCGACGCTGCCGACGTTGATGAAGTACTTCTTGCCGAAGACCACCTGGAGCTTGCAGGGGTCGATCCGGATGATGTCGTCATGCTGTTTCTGGTAGGTCATCGGGACGTGCGTGTGCCCGTGGAAACAGAGGGAGGTGATCTGGTAGTTGAAGTTCCCGCTCGCCTGGAACAGGTCAAAGACATACCCCCACGCTTCCGGCGTGTCCAGCGTACCATGCACCAGCGTGAACCCGTTTACCATCTTCTTGTACGGCAGGCTGTGCAGCCAGGCGCGGTCATCCTCCGTGAGCTTGCGCCGCGTCCATTCGACGACACTGGCGGCAAGCGGCTGGAAGTCGTCCAGGTTCTCGCCGGAGGAACAATAGTGGTCGTGGTTCCCGCGCACGGTCACGCAGTTCAGGTCGCGGACGATCTTGATACACTCGGAGGGACAGGCGTTGTACCCCACGATGTCACCGACCGACACGAAGTCCGTCACGCCCTCTTTCCGGGCATCCTCGACCACCGTTTGCAGGGCATCGAGGTTCGCGTGAATGTCTCCCAAAATAGCGAATTTTTTATCCATGGCTGGTATCGCCCCTCCGCTAGACGATTTGCATTTCGGCTGCCGCCAGCGGGATGTCTTCCGCCGTCGTGATCTTGATGTTCGGACGCTTCCACTCGATCAGGCGGACCGGCTCGCCAATCAGTTCGACGGCTGCGGAGTCGTCCGTGACAGTGGCCTTCTGTTCGTTGACGGCCTTGTACGCGCGCATCAGGAGCGGCAGCTCGAACGCTTGCGGGGTCGCGACGGCCCACAGCTTCTCGCGGTCCAGCGTGTGGTGGACGACCATTCCCTTCTCCACGTACTTCACCGTGTCCCAGATGTGCGACGCGGCGACCGCGCAACCGTAACGCTTGGCGCCCTTGACGGTTTCGGAGATGAGTTCCGCCGTGACGCAGGGACGCGCGCCGTCATGCACCACCACGATTCTCGTGTCTGGATCGACCTCCCTCAGACCGCACTGCACGGAATCCTGACGCTTCCCCGCCCCCGCGATGATACAACGCAATTTCGAGATGCCGAACATGTTCGCCAATCCTTTTGCTGGTTGGATCTGTTCCTTACGGATAACCAGAATGATTTGGTCAATATCCGGACAGCGTTCGAAAGCCAGCAGAGACCAAGCGATAATAGGTTTCGATCCCAGCGAGAGAAAAGCCTTGTCGATATTCGGTCCCATCCGTTCGCTTTTCCCAGCCGCCACGATAACCGCAGAATTCATTCCATCCTCCTTTTTGCCATGTAACCTGATGAGCCGCCTCTTCCATACCCACAGGAACCGTAACTCGTCATTTCCTTTCCAGTATAGTGTTTTCTTTCCAGTCAGGCAAGCAAAGAATTGAAGAGTTTTAGGGGCGGGGGGGGTAAAGCCCCCCGCTGGGAAGCGGGGGGGGGCGCTGCGCGCCAGCTGAGAGGCGGGGAAGCTGAGAGGCGGGGAAGCTGAGAGGCTGAGAAGCTGATTGAAAAGCAATAGGTGCGCGTCGTATGTCGCGTGTCGCTTGTCGCACGCAGAAAAATGGGAGGGTCGCGCTCCGTCGCGACCGCAATGCGTTTCCGGCATATCCGGTTTACCCGGCATATCCGGTCTTTCCGGTCTAACACGCTTGCCTAGGGATTTGGAAACAACATTGAGAACAACTTGAATCGAGTTGTTGATCCGTTGTTTCTTTTGTTGTTCTTTTTCACTCTCCGGTGTTTTCCGTAGTCAGCGGATGATTCGGGGAAGCGGCACTCCTGCCGCTTCATCCGGTTGCTCCGTGAAGCGACGTGCGACACGCGACGGGCGACAGGCGCATGTCCTTTTATTCCGCTCGGAATCACCATTTCAAGAAACGGATGATGTTTCCATAGTATTCCGTGTATTCCGCGGTTCTCCCGAATTGTCCAACGGCGGAGTCTAGGTTTAGTAGAACAGGACACGTGAGAAACGTTTCCAGCCCTTGGCGATGTTCGCTAGGTCTGTTCCAGTTTCGAGTTGCCGTCTCACGGTGTCGGTTCCGTAGAGTTTGTCGAACCATTCGGGGCGGACGCCTTCGCTTTTCCACACTCTCTCCGCCCCGTACAGTTCGGTTAGGGTTCGGATGACGGCGAGGGAGGTTTGCACCGGACGGAACTTTCGCGCGTCTGTTACCGTCAGCCTCACGCCGTCCAACTCCTTGCCGTCGTGTCTGCCCCCGACGGCAGTGTAGCGATGCGGGGAGAAGGTGACGCCGTGTACGCCAAGGTCGGCGACCTTCCTGCAAAATTCCTCGGCGTGAATCCACGGTGCTCCGAAGATTCGGAAGGCCAGCGCAGTGTTGCGTCCGCAGTCGATTTCCGGAATCGCCTCGCAGAAGACCGTCGCGGCGTATGTCATCGCCGTTTCGCGGGAACGGATTCCTGGGGAGGGCGGGATGAAATCGGGAAACCCGCTTTCGGCGAATCCCGGCGAGGGACGGCGGTAACCGGTCATCTTCACGACATGCAGGGAGACGTCCAGGCTGAGGTGCTTCACCATCCAGGTCGCGACTTCCCCCATTGTCATGCCATAGACCATCGGAACGGCGACGGGGGCGACGAAACTGGCGAACGGCGCATGGAGCATCGGGCCGTCCACCACATCGGGTAGGGGAATCGGGCGATCCGCGACAACCACGCGCAGATGGTTTTCTGCGCAAGCCTCCAACAGGAGTTGCAGCGTGCCGAGGTAGGTGTAGCAACGAACGCCTAGATCCTGTAAGTCGAAAACCATCGTGTCGATACCCGCCAACATGTTGGGTGTGGGTTTCCGCGTGTCGCCGTAGAGCGCATAGACGGGGATGCCCCAGTCGGGATGCTGTCGCCCAACCGTTCGTTCCCCCGCGCCGAAATTCCCGAAAAATCCGTGCTCGGGACCGAAAAGAGCTACTAGATTCTTACCCAGTGCGCGATGGAGCAGTTGTGCGGAGGTTGCCCCGCATCTGCCCACAGCCGCCAGATGACTGAGCAAGCCCACGCGCTGTCCCGCGAGTAGTTTGCAATTCCCGTCTATTAAAACATCAATTCCAACTTTCATGCCAACCAGTATAACAAAATGCGGACTTGCGAACGAGGAGAAAATGAGGGCGGCAATGACGCCCGCGAGATAAGCGCGCTAAGCGTGTTAAGCCGGTTAGGCATGTTAAGCCGGGATGCTGAAAAGCGGGGAGGCTGAGAAGAAGGCAACGAGGACGTTGCCTGCAACGGACTGGCGGAACTGGCGGCTTTACATTCATTCGTCATTGCTTCGCGAAGTGAAGTTATCGGTATCGCTAGACAATTTCAAGCCGCAACGCGGCGATTTAACCTTTTCATTGGCGTCGGTGCCTCGGATCGGCAATATGTCAAAAACACCCTTGAATCAAGTGAAAGGCGATGTTATATTGGATTCGTTCGTTCGCGCGGTGCGCGGACGAACCTGGCGAGGCGGGAGAAATCCGCACGTCTGAAGATTGCTTAGCATCAACGCGAACAAGTCGTTCTGTCGAAGTACTACCACTATTTCAATCTGTAAACGATATGTGAGCGATGATGCGCCCGTATGGGCGCATTGTCTCTTCATGTATTTACAGATTAGCCTGTGGTAGGGCTACGACAGAGTGTATGAATGGGTAATGCGCTCTCTTTTTATGCATGTGACATGGTGTCCGCGACGCGGCGAGCGCACCAGACGAAAGGGTCACGGCATGGGTATTAAGAATCGGGCGATTATCGCCCTGCTCTCCGCGCTCCTTTGCGGAGGCATGACGATGGGCGACGTAAAAGGACTTCACGCCGCAAAGAAGGCGAAGAAGGACGAGTTCTATACGCAGCGAGTCGATATCGAGAACGAATTAAGGCACTACAAGGCGCATTTCAGGGACAAGGTTGTCCTCTGCAACTGTGATGATCCACGTCAGAGCGAGTTTTTCAAGTACTTTGCGGAGAACTTTGAGATGCTTGGTTTGAAACGCCTCATCGCTACCTGCTACAAGTCGCAGGATGTTGATCTCTTCTCGCAGGGCGACTGCGAACGGGCTATCTGCCAAATCTATGAGGGCGACAAGAACGGGAACATGATTGTCGATGATGACGAGATTGGCGTTCGCGAACTCAAGGGCGATGGCGATTTCCGGAGCGAGGAATGTATCGAGATCCTGAAGGAAGCGGACATCGTCGTTACCAATCCGCCATTCTCGCTCTTCCGCGAATACGTCGCGCAGCTCGTCCAGTACGGTAAGAAGTTTCTGATCATCGGTCATCAGAACGCCATCACCTACAAAGAGATATTCCCTCTCTTCAAAGGAAACAGAATCTGGCTCGGTTTCGGGTTCAAAGGGAATGCCGCCCATTTCCGTTCCCGCTATGAGGATACGGCGGTGGCATCGGATCACCGAGAAGGGATGATCCGAGTGTCTGGGGTCATGTGGTTCACCAATCTCGACATACAGAAACGTCACGAGATACTTCCCCTCTACAAGAAATATACACTGGCGGAATTCCCGAAGTACGACAATTATGATGCGATTGAAGTTTCCAAGTCTGCGGACATACCATGCGACGATTACGGCGTGATGGGCGTTCCAATCACATTCATGGACAAGTACAATTCGGATCAATTTGAAATCATAGGATGTAGTGATAACGGCGCTGTTGCTGACGAATACAAATTACCACATTTTAAAAGTCATAATGAACCTTACTTGAATGGTAAAAAAGTTTATAAGCGCATCTTCATCCGACGGAAACAGAAATGATATTCAAAACGACATACCCTCGAACTGCGAACGGGCGGTTGCAGCCGCCTTTTGCCTGAGGAATGTTGTTCCAACAGGCATGGGATTTTGGTACAATGCGGGAGAGAAGTGAAACGCGATGAATCCGTATGACGCCATAGAAACCTGCCGGGGCTGCCTGGTATGGGTCTGCGAGGGGACGCTTGCCGTCCTCGCGGTCGCCCTTTTTGTCGCGGTGATGCTGCGTACAGGGCGAGGGCTGGCCGCTGCGCTGCGCCGCAGGTTCTCGTCGCCGGGCGCCTCCGTGGCGTTCGCGCTCTGCCTGTACGCCGTCTGGTGCGGTGGCACGAAGCGTGGCGGAAATCCGCCTGGAGGCGGTGAGCCGCCGCCCGACAGGTCGGGAGGCGGACAGACCGTGACCATCACCGCCGAGGACATCGCGCGGGGGTGGCGGCTGGAGGGCGTCGCGACGAACGGCGCGGTCTCCTACGCGATGCCGTCGAACGGCGTCGAGTACGCGCGCTGGTCGCTGCGTGGCGGGCGCGAGACTCATTTCGCGCTGGACCTCGGTGACTTCCGGTTCCCCGCCGGGACCGGCGTCGTGCGCCGCATCGATGTGCTTTCGGGCGGCGCAGTCGAGTCACTGCCGCGCAGCAGTCCGCCGTTGTTCTCGGTCTGTGCGGCGAGGGAATGGGCGTCGCTCGTGCCGGGCACTGGGCGTTTCTGGTGGACGGATGCAGAGGGCGGCGCGGCGAAACTGCTCACGTGGGAGAACGTCTATGCAGGGCGCGATTTGACGGGACAGTACTCGGCGCAGGTCGAGCTGCGGGGGAACGGCGACTTCACGGCACGCTCCAACCACGTCGAGCGAGTCTTCCGCAGGGTACCGCCGTTCGACTGGGACGATGACGGGCTGGAGAACTCCGTTGATCCAGACCCGCTGGTCGCGGGACCTGACGCGCACGGCACGAACGCCGAGTGGTACAACAACGTCTGCTCGAACGTCTTCCTCGCCGCGGAGACCCCCGGCGGCGGAGTCGCCCTCTCCCCCCGCGCCCCGGACGTGAACACGAACGCTTACTACTTCGTCGATGTCGTGGTCTCGAACGGGCCCGCGCCTGTTTACTTCACCGCCGACGGTCCGTCGCGCCTCGGCGACCCGGTCATCGTCGCGCGGGCGGGCGAGACGAACCGCGTGCCGCTGCTGATCGGCGCCACCTATGCGGTCTCGTCGGACGTGCCGGTCACCGTCAGCGCGCCTGCGGACGCGGTCCTCTCTAGCGCCGCAGTCCCGTGGGGGGACGGGATCTCGATCAGCTGGCCGGCGGAGTCCGTCTTCGACCCGATGCCCGGAGCCTACGTGTTCTCCATGATACCGGAGATCCTGTCCGGTCGGTTCTCGTGGACGAACGGCTGCTGTATTACGGCGAGGGACAACGTCCTGCGGTTCAACTGCAACGGCGCATGCGACTGCGGCGGATGCTTCGCGGCGGGGTCGTTCCTGTACGAGGGGTACGCCCTCCCGCTCGTGGTGCTCGGATGCGGGTGTCCGGGAGCTTCCCAGCAGGGCGGGCCGGGGACGAACGGCTGGGAGACTGGGCTTTCCGTCGGGCTCTCGCTCGAAAGGGACGTCGTGCTCTTCGAGGACGCCTACACGAACGCGCCGGGGGAGGCTGTCGCCAAGCAGGCGACGTTCTCGGAGATCGCGCTGGATTTCGCGGCTGGCGAGAATCCGGCGGTCGTCTCCCTCCTTGTCACGCAGGGTGCGGGGAAGATCGCGCTGCACGAAGGAAGCACGAACGGCCCCGTGGTGGCGGGCTGGATCACGAACCTCCCGGCGCGGGTGAGCGGGAGCCGCGTGTTCTACGCGGAGGGGATGGAGCCGAGCGGTTCCATGCGCGACGTCTGCCTCCGGGCCGAGGTCCGCGACGCGGAGGAGTCCGCGCTGGCGAACAGATACATGACCTCCGGAGAAATCGAGGTCTATGCCGTGGATCCGTTCCCGACGAACCATCACCGCCACGTCTTCGGACCGTTTGAGACGGTGGAGGTAAAGCGTTATCCCGCTGGTTTACCGCTCCAGCTCAACGGGATCCTTCCGTTTGACGGATTAAACACTTTAAGCAACGGCTGTATTTCCATTAGGGTTCCATCAAAAGCGTGTGCATTCTCTCTGAATGTCTGCGTCGGGGACAACAGTCTTGGTTTGCCTTTCCGGGTAATCGTGCCGTCGTCGGTTCTTAATGTGGATTGTGTACGGTTGCCTACGACAAACGAATGGCTGGATGTAATGGAATTGGAACCATTTGTCGAGGGGAACATTGGAGCCGCGCTTCACATCGACACTAGCCTTAGCCCGAAAACTGTTTCTTTTAAGAACATCATAATGATGGAGGGGCTTGCGAATGCGGTGGAGGTGCAGGGCTATTTCACCAATGCGGTCTTTCGAGGTTTAATTAACCATAACATCAGGGCGGGAGCCTTTAGGAAGGCTAAAGTCATGGACGGAAACGTCATCGGGACTGGGGACAATCTTTGCATCGGCTTTAACCCGGAATATCTGCCTGGCAGCATCGAGAACGGAAGTTTTAAGCTTTGCATCCCCTTCTATTGGTTTGTGGAAAGTGAAATTGAAACGAACTTGCTCAGTTTCCTCTGGTCATACAACGCAATTTACACGAACGCTGATATGGAAGTAGGCAAGTACGGTGTCGGTGCTAGACGCGGCACGAATGACTTTACGACATTCATACCTTGAAAGGAACAAAACGATGAGGCGAGGATTCACTTATACGGTAGTTGCGGTTATGCTTTTCGGTTTCTGCCGAGCCGAACAGGATGACATCATGGCGTCTTTTGAAAAGGCGTTGGCGGATCCGGATATCGTCGCATGCTGGAATGCCTTCTCGCCGTTATTGGGAAAGGCGAAGGCGGAAGGGTACTTCACCGATGCGCAAAAGTCCAACGCGCTCCTGACCTTGGTCGCGGACCGAATCCTGGACAAAAGAATCAGCCCCGAAAATTCACTGAATGACAAGATGCGCTTTCGCGGCATGGAAAGCCTTATGCGTGAAATCGTATGTTGTGACTCGATCGCACAGACGAATGTCTATTTCCTCAAGCTCGCGGATTATCTGGCGGGCGAGAAGATGATCTCGACTACCGACTGGTGGGAAAAGGTCAAGCTCGCCAGAGAGAAAGATGAAGCCCTGATTGCCGCAGGGGAGATTCAGCCTCCGCCCGTTGTCACAGGAGGTCCATACACTCCAAACCTGTCGGCACTCCGACAGGAGTATGACCATATCAGGGACTATAATCAATCGCTCTTCGTGCATCGTAAACGTGTTGCCGCCATCTTTGCCGAGCGGATGGAACAGTATCTGCGCTCCCTGAACGAAGAAGAAGCGGAGGGGTTCTGCAAGCTGTTCAGCAAACGGGCGGGGCTGACCGAGAAAGAGGAAGATCGCTTCTTCCCTGAAAGGGCCAAGAAGAAACAGGATGCGCCGCAAACGGGACAAGACCGCGTGGCGCAACAGGATGAGTTTCCCGACATCGGTATTGCCTCGTTGCCGTTTGATTTCTTAAGGCGGCGTCCCGATGAACCCCTACGGAGAGACGTTGGTAGCAGTGGACGGTATTGTGCGGGAAAAGAAGGCGGGGGGCGGAATAAACTCCATGCGCGGAACGGACGCTGCGGCGTCGATCAGGATGAGATCATGGAAGCCTTTAAAAAGGGATTGTCCGATCCTGACATTATCATTTGCCAGATTGATTGCGAGCCCCTTTTTCAAAAAGCGGAGAAAGAAGGTTTCTTTGCCGACACGAATCCGCACGGCGAGCTGTTGTCACTGGTTGCAGGTCGGGTACTGGCAAACAGGATCAGTCAAGAAGACTGGAATGCTTGGGAGCGTTTTCACAGCATGGAGTACTTCATGAAGCGGATCGTATGTTTTGATGAGATCGCACGGACGAACATCTACTTCCTCAAGCTCGCGGATTATCTGGCGGCTGAAAAAACGATTCCGACTCCCGACAAGGAGAAAGAATGGGAACTCGCCAAGAAGAAGGATCAGGCTTTGGCGGCTTCCGGGGTGAAAGAACGCCCTGTGGTTATTGTCAACCGCTATGTTCCCCCGAATGAACGCGCATGGTGGCAAAAGTACGGTCCTATCGAAAATTGGAATATTTGGGCGGGAAAGCATCGGCATGAGGTCGCATGGATCTTTGCTGAACGGCTGGGGCAGTATCTGCGTTCCCTGAAGAAAGAGGACGCCGAGGCGTTCCGCAAACTCTTCACCGAGCGGGCTAAACTGTCCAAGGAGGAAGAATCGCTTTTCTTCCCGCAGAAAGGAGGAAAATGAATATGTTTGAAGGCGAGATCTTCCTAAATGGAGAACGATATGGACCTTAATAGATGCATGTTTGTTTTGATTTCCATGTTGACGCTTGTCATCCCGGTTGTGGGGTGCCGGGATAACGAGCGTACGTTATCGGAAATCATGACCGGGAAATTCGGAAAACTCCCTGTGGGGACAGAAGAACGCCTCCGCGAGGTTTCGGAAGGTCAGGAAGATATTTGGAGATTGTTCAGCCGAGTTCCTCCAAACCGGAGAAAAGAATTCATTGCCGCGTTGGCCGTGCGTTTTCGCAAACTGGAATTCGACGAACGTTCTTATGCCCTCCGCGCAGCCGCCCTGTCGGATTATTTTCGGATCGTTTCCGAATTAACCGACCGGTTCCGATTGACGGAGGATATTCAGGATACAGCCTGGCGGTTCAAACTTGACGCACTGGACAGGGTGAACGAGGAAATCCGGCGATGCGAAAACGAACCGCCGGAAGGTGTGTACAGCATGGAGGAAATCGGTCGCGGTCCGTTCATGACGAAACAGTTGTATCTGGAATCGCTGAAAACCATGCGGTCGGATTTCATTTGGAGGGGGTTTGAGATGAACCCGTTTTCCTTATACTTCAAATCTCTTCCCGAAAAGGAGAAAGCCGACTGGCAAGGCAGGCTCAAGAAAGTCGCCCGGCGCGAGTTGTACATCTGGGATCCTGACAATCCAACCGTGGGGAAGCCAACCCTTGTTTCTGGAGGCTGTTTGAAATTCTTCGACGGCACGAACAAATGCGATGAATTTCTTGTTCCGATTAAAGGCGGGACAATAAAAATGAGGCGAACAGAGAAATGGAAAAAAGAATGACAATAATTTCCCGACTACTTTTACGCAATATTCGTTATCTTGGTGACCATGAAAGGAGGACTGTGAAGCATTCATTCACGAAAACCATTCTGCTGGTATCCGTATGCGCCTTTGCGTACGGCGCAAAGCCCGCATGGTGTGCAACGAATGACGTAGTGACTGCTGGGAACACAAATGAGACTTCCTGGACAATTTCGAAGGAAGGACACGAGATTGAGGAGTCTATTGCGAAGGCTCCAGAAGTGATCCTTTCCATGACCAACAATGTCGAAGAGTACACTTCCATGATCTGTGAAAAAATCGTGAAGTGTCCCGTCCCTGAGACGCGATACCGTTATTTTCGTAAGCTTATGGAAAGTGCCTGTCAGGTGGATTTCGTGAAGATTGTAGAAAATGTACCCGAGGAAAAGATGCCGGATGAGTCAAATGGGTTCCTCATCTGGTCGGGTATGTACGGTGATCCTAAATTGGGTGCGTTGTGGGACGCATATCGTCCACTAAGACGACTGGCTGATGATATATGGGAAAATCTTGCATTTACACGTGTGTCGACACCCTGCGCTGAACAGTTCGAGCCATATTTCAAGCTCATCGAAAAGTTGAAGACTGAGGAACGGAGACTGGAAAAATCGATACCATCGACAATCGAACATATTCGGGAAGAGGTGGAATTCGTGGCGGACCGTATAGAGTACCACTTTCATTTCCTTTATTTGCAGCATTTGTGTAAATCACCGGATCCCCAAGACCTCGCGCTTTTCAAGGCGAGGTTCGAGCGGGTGGTCGGCAGACCGGTCCGTTCATTGGATGAATACGAGGCTGACTCGCGGCGGAGGATGGACGAAATCATCAAGAGACGAAAAGGAGGACTGTGAGATTGTGTCATGTGCGGCACGAATGACTTTACGACATTCATACCTTGAAAGGAACAAAACGATGAGACGAGGGTTCATTTATGCGGTAGTTGCGGTTATTCTGCTCGGTTTCTGCCGTGCCGAACAGGATGATATGGTGACGGCTTTTGAAAAGGCGTTGGCTGATCCGGACATTATTATTTGCGAGGAAATGGCCACACCGCTATTCAGACAGGCCGACAAAGAAGGATATTTTGCCAATACCTGCAAGCCGAACGAACTCCTAACTCGGATTGCCGATCAAGTGTTGGACAAAAGAATCAGCATCGGAGCTCCAATGGCTTGGGAACGCTTTAACAGCATGGAAAGTTTCATGCGCGAAATCGTATGTTGCGACGCGATCGCACAGACGAATGTCTATTTTCTCAAACTTGCGGACTATCTTGCGTCGGAAAACTTGATATCAAAGACGAACCAGCTGGAAGAGATAACTTTTGCTCGGAAACAGGACAAGGCACTGGTTGATTCGGGCGCAATAAAGCTTCCGCCGATTATCATCGGTATGTATCCCCGAACTCCAAACCTTCGTGCGCTCTATAACAAGTATCGACGAATCGACAGATGGAATCATACCGCAAAGAATCATCGGTATCATGTTGCGGGCATTTTCTCGGCTCCGATTTCTCGTTACCTGCGTTCCCTGAAGAAAGAGGACGCCGAGGCGTTCCGCAAACTATTTATTGAGCGGGCTAAACTGTCCAAGGAGGAAGAATCGCTTTTCTTCCCGGAAAAAAGAGAGGAAGGAAAATGATTACTGCGCTGTTTTTCGCCGCCGCGCTTACGGTGACGTCGTTGCCGGAGCCGGAATATGGGGACTTCGAGGTCCTCACCAACTGCACCTTCGATGTTTCGCGGGAATCGGGCGGGATGTTCTCAGTCCGGATCGAACTCGACGCCTCACCGTCCAACTGCGTGGAGGTGGTGTTCGGGCGCGACGCTGACAGGGACGGAGTTCTTTCGCGCTCCGAAGAGGGCATGGCCGTGGGGTACGACTGCGGGGAGTGGAAGATCGTGGATTGCGCTGGCGGGGAGGAGACGGTCTGCGCGGGATCGCAGGGGCGCGTCAGGCTCGACTGGAAACTGCGCCTTGACCGCGACAGAAAACCCCGCTCGCTTTCGGCGACGGTGAACGGTCAGCCGGTCTTCACGCAACCGCAGACGCCGCCATTCCTATTCGACGCGACATGGAACGCCGCGAAGGTGGTTCGCAGGGGATGGAGTCCGTCGAACCCGAACGTCGTCTGTTCCGTCGGCGACGAGCCGATCGTGCTTTTCATCCGATGAAACGGAGAGGGTAGAAATGTGCAGATGTGAGAATATCGAATGCCAATATCCAACAACCAGCTTCTCTTGTTGTGCGGCATTGGACGCTACGATACGCGGGCGAGACGTCCGTGCCAGAGGGGGCGGTCGTGGCTGGAACGGATGCGGAAGCGTGTCCATCCCATTTTTTCGACCGCCGTATCTGGCGTGACGAAAACCTGTCGAAACGCAAACCATGAGAAAGGTACAGGACTATGAAAATCGAACTGCATAGGATTACGATACGAGAACTCGTCGAAGGGTATGTCGATGATGCCGAGGCGGGCGTGCGCGGGTACGGTGGACGTCTCGACATCCGTCCTCCATATCAGCGCGAGTTCGTGTACAAGGAAAAGGAACGCAACGCGGTCATTTCCACCGTGATGAAGGGCTTCCCCCTGAATGTGATGTACTGGGTGAAACGCCCGGACGGAAACTTCGAGGTGATGGACGGGCAGCAGCGGACGATCTCGCTCTGCCAGTACGCCAACGGTGATTTCTCGTGGGGCGAGCTGGACATCGGTGCCAAGTTCTTTCACCGCCAGCCGAAGGACATCCAGGAGCGGTTCCTCGGCTACGAGCTGATGGTCTATTTCTGCGAGGGGACGGAATCGGAGAAGATCGACTGGTTCAAGGTCATCAACATCGCGGGGCTGAAGCTGACGGGACAGGAAATGCGGAACGCCGTCTATTCCGGACCGTGGGTCAGTGACGCGAAAAGGTATTTCAGCAAGCCGGGGTGCGTGGCGCAGAAAATCGGCTCGCGATTTCTGAACGGGAGCGTCGATCGGCAGGAATACCTGGAGACGGCGATTACGTGGATCATCAACTCGACGAAGGACAAGGCGATCGAGGACTACATGGCGATTCATCAAGGGGACACAGAGGCGACGGCGCTTTGGTTGCATTTCCAAAAGGTGATCAACTGGGTCGAGACGCTGTTCCCGAAATACCGCAAAGAGATGAAGGGGCTGGAGTGGGGGCGGCTCCACAAGGAGTTTGGCGAGAGGCGTTACAATCCGAAGGAGCTGGAGGTGGCGGTCTCGGAATTGATGGCGGACCGGGAGGTGCAGAAGAAGGGCGGCGTGTACGAGTTCCTCCTCTCGGACAGGACGCGATACGAGAGGCTGAATCTGCGTACCTTCGATGATGCGGAGAAACGCGAAGCGTACGAACGGCAAAAGGGGATTTGCCCGATCTGCGGAAAGCATTTCGAGTTCGGGGAAATGGAGGGGGACCACATCGTCCCGTGGTCGAAAGGCGGGAATACCGTTCCTGAAAACCTCCAGATGCTCTGTCGCCGGGACAATGCGCTGAAAAGCGACAAGTTTTGAGTTTTGGATTCTTCGACCTAGATTCAGAACTTGGGGAATCTCAACATTTCTTTCGCGCTTTGTCTTGTTGCGGGATGAAGTTTTTGCTACACTCTCTTTTGTGATTTGGCGGTATTCGGTGTCGCGGACGGCCTTTGGGAACGTGGGCTGTCTTGCGGGGTGAAGCGTGAAGAGTGGAAAACAGAGGGGCGTATGATGAGGAGCGGTGATGTCTTGCGGATCGGTGCAGTGGTGGCTTGCGTGGTGTCGGCGCAGGGCGGAAGCCTCTTCGTCAACCCTTCCGCCGCGCCTGGCGGGAAGGGGACGGAGGCTGCCCCCTTCCGGACGATCGCGGAAGCCCAGTCCGCCGTGCGAGGCTTGCGGCAGTCTGGTTCCCCGACTCCCGACGGACCGACGGAGATCGTTCTGGCGGCAGGTACCTATACGCTCTCCGATACATGGAAGTTCTCGAAGCAGGATAGCGGAAGCGCGCGCGCGCCGGTGGTGTGGCGGTCCGACGGCAAGGGCGCGGCGCGGGTGATCGGCGGAATCCCGATTTCCGCCGCGCGCTTCCATCCGGTTTCCGACGAGGGGATTCTGCAGCGTATCCCGGAAGGGGCGCGCGCGCATGTTGTCGTGGCGGATCTTGCCGACCTGGTGCCGGGAAAAATTCCGGAACTGGCCGATTCCTACGGCGCAGCCCCGAATCCGCCGCTGCTCTACGTCAACCACAGGCTGATGGAATTGGCCCGTTGGCCGAACGAGGGATGGACTTCTTTCACGAACGCGACCGACCACGGAATCGACAAGGAGACGAAAAAGAAATATCCCGGCGCGTTTCTGTACGGCAATCCCCGGATTCGTCGCTGGCATCCAGAAGAGGGGGTCTGGCTCAACGGATTCTGGACGCACGATTGGGATAACCGCAGTCTCCGCGTGGCGACGATCAACACGTCCAGCAACGAAATCCGTCTGGCGGGAGTCTCGCCCTACGGGATCGCGGGTGGCACGTGGGGACGCAAAGACCGCCGGTTCTATGCGTTCAACCTGTTGGACGAACTCGATGCGCCCGGCGAATGGTATGTGGACCGGACGCGGAAGTTGCTCTACCTCTACCCGCCGGAGGGGAAACTCGCGGGCGGGGAGGAGATCGTTCTCACGCTGGCGAATCGCCCGCTCGTCCGATTCGAGCCGGAAAGCCGCCACATCTGTTTGCGGCATCTCTCATTCGAGTATTCTTACGACACCGTCATCACGCTCGCGAATGTCGAGGACATCGAGATCGACGGTTGCGCGATCGCCAACGGGGCGCAGGGGGGAATCCACCTGAACGGGCGAAAGTGCGCCGTCCGCCGTTGCGACATCGGGAATTTGGGGAGAGGCGGCATCTCCGTCAGCGGCGGGGACAGGAAACAACTGATCCGTGCCGACAACGTGCTGGAGAACAACCGGATTCATGACTATGCCCAGTTCCAGAAGACATACGCCGCCGGCATTCATGTGAACGGCGTGGGGCAGGTGATTCGCCACAATGAAATCTGTCGGGCACCGCACTGCGCGGTGCTGTACGGCGGCAACGATCATCTGTTCGAGTACAACGACGTACACCACGTGTTGCTGGAGACCGGCGACGCGGGCGCCTACTACACGGGGCGCGACTGGACGACGCAGGGGACGGTCTTGCGGTACAACTTCACGCACGAGCTGGGTTCCGGCGCGGAGGGCGTCGGCAACACGATGGGTTTTTATTTCGATGACTGCGACTGCGGCGACGAGGTCTATGGCAACATCTTCTGGAAGGTGAGCCGCGGCATCATGATCGGCGGCGGGCGCGAACATCCGGTTCGCAACAACATCTTCGCGGCGTGCCACATCGGCATGAGCATCGACGCGCGTGGCATGATCTGGAAACAGTGGAACAATCCCGCCGACCCCAGCTGGTGTCTCGACAAGAAGGCGCGGGACCTGAACTATCAGGAAGAGCCGTGGAAGTCGCGGTATCCCCGTCTGGCGAACATCTGGAACGACTCGCCCCGCGAACCGCTCTACAATCCGGTGGAGACCAACCTTTTCCTCGACTGCCAAAAGGAGGTGCTGGTGCTGGACGAAAACACGCGCAAGTTACAGGAGAAGCTGGCGATTGACGGGAATCTGGCCGTGAACACCACGGGGGAGTCCTCTTTGGCGAAGCCCGATCCGCGCGTGAAAGGCGTCGGTTCGGTTTCGGGAACGGCGGGGAACCCGATCGTTCTGGGGTTCCGTGATGCCGCGCGCGGCGATTTCCGGATCGAGTCAGGAGCCGAGCTTTTCCGCTTGATGCCCGGCTTCCGGAGGATTCCCGTCGAAGCGTTCGGTATTCAGAAACAACAGGAAGTGAAATGAAGAACAATCTGTATCTCGGTTTGGACTGTAGCACGCAGTCGATGAAGGCGATCGTCATTGACCCGGTCGAGGGCAAGACGGTTGCGGAAGCCAGCGTCAATTTTGGGAAGGACTTGCCGCAGTACAACTGTCCGGAGGGGTATCTGGCGAACGCCGACCGTCTGGTGAAGCACGCGGATCCCTTGCTGTGGCTCGCCGCGCTGGATCTCGTGCTGATCCGGTTGCGGGACGGCGGATGCGACATGGCGGCGATTGCCGGAATCGGCGGGGACGGGCAGCAGCACGGATCCGTCTATCTCAACGCCGAATGGCAGAAGCGTGTGCAGTCGCTGGACCCGCGCCTCGGTCTGCCCGCGCAGATCAATCCCGCCCTGGCGCGCACCACCAGTCCGATCTGGATGGACAGCTCCACCTTCACCCAATGCGCCGATCTCAACGCCGCGTTCGGCCGCCAGATTCAGACGGAGACGGGTTCTTCGGCAATCGAACGGTTTGCCGGGCCGCAGATCATGCTCTTCTCGCAGACGGAACCGGAGCTGTACGCCGCGACGCAGCGAATCCACCTGGTCAGCTCCTTCCTCTGCTCCGTCCTGATCGGAGGGGACGCGCCGATCGATTTCGGTGACGGGGCGGGGATGAGCCTGCTCAACCTCAAGCGGGGCGAGTGGGATCGGGGGATCACCGCGTTCATCGACCAGCGCGCGGAGGAGGCGCGGGAACGGAGCCGCGTGCAGACTCCCGTACGGCCGCTCGTCGAGAAACTGCCCCTGCTCCGGAAGAACGGCGTGGCGGGAAAACTTTGCCGCTACTTCACCAAGTACGGATTGCGGGCGGGGATTCCCGTCGCGATCTGGACGGGCGACAATCCCGCGAGCTTGGTGGGGACGGGCGCGTGGGCGTCCGGCGTCGCGGTGGTCAGTCTGGGAACGAGCGACACCTTCTTCGCCTCGATGGATGCGTTCCGGACGGATCCCGACGGGTGCGGGCATGTGTTCGGTAATCCGGCGGGCGGATTCATGAGCCTGATTTGCTTCAAGAACGGTTCGGTCTCGCGGGATCGCGTCCGCACCATGCTGGATGCCTCTTGGCAGTTCTTCGATGAAGACGCCTTTGCGCTGACGCCTCCGGGAAACGAGGGGCGGATCGCCCTGCCCTGGTTCGAGGCGGAGATCACGCCGCCCCGCGCGGAAACTGGGCTGCGGGCGAATTTCGACTGGGCGAAGGTCTCGCCCGAAGTGCTGGTCCGCGCGGTGGTGGAGGGACAGGCGCTGGCGATTCGTCACCACTCGCAGTGGATCGGGGAGTTCAACACCATTCGTGTGACGGGGGGCGCGTCGAAGAGCGTGGGTATCCGGCAGACGCTGGCGGATGTCTTTCAGGCCAAGGTCGAACGGATCGCGCTGGAGAATTCGGCGGCGCTCGGATCGGCGATGCTGGCGGCGTCTTCCGCCGCCGCCGAATCGTCCCTGATCGGCGGCGCGACGTCCCTCTCCGCGATGACGAAGGTGTTCACCCCCGTGCAGGACGAGGTTGTGGCACGGCCTGAAACGGCCGCGTGTTACGAAAAACTCCTGCCGCAATTGACGCAGCTGGAAAATTAACCTGTGAAGGAGCTACTATGTTTTTGGCATTTCGTTCTATCCCGGTTGGAAGATGGCGTTTCACGAGATTAGGCGTTTTTGCGGTCTTCCTGATTTCCCTGATTGTCTATGCCTGCACCGCCAGCCGTTCCGTTTTCCCCGGATTGTCCGCGCAGTGGGTCGCGTGGGTGACGGGGGCGGATGTCCGCGAGGTGGTCACGCACCCGCTCCTGACCGCGCTGGGCGGTTGGGTGGCGAGCCTTTCGTGGGGAACTTTGGCAATCCGCCTGAATCTGCTGGCGGCGCTTGCCGGCGCGTTTTCTGTCGCAATTGCCTTCGAGGCCGCGCAGTTCCTCGCCTACGAATATCTGCGCGATGAATCGGAACGGAAGTGGTCGAATCTCGTCTCCCTCATCGCGGGTGTCGTCGCGGCGCTTTTCGCGGGCTGTTCCATCGGCATTTGGGAAGGGGCGATCCAGTTCCGCCCGGAGATTTTCGATACGGCGTGGATCTTCCTCTGCATCCATCTCCTGATTGTCTATGCCTATCACAATCCGCCCATCTCCGCCGAGGATCTTTCGGATGCGGAAGAGTTCGATCAGAAACCGAAGTGGATTGTCTGGATGTTGCTGTTCGGCATCCTGCTGGGGGCGGGATTTGCGGAGAGCACGACCTGTATGCTGGCGGCTCCGTTCTTGCTGATCCTTGCGGTTCTTGTGGAATGGAAGATTTCCTGGTGTCGGTTTTCGACGATTTTGGGCGCCTTGCTCCTGGCGCTGCTGTCAGCTGCCGGCGTGTATCTCTATGCCGAGTATTTGACGGCGGGGAGGGAGACGTTCTCCGTACTTCGGGCGTTTCCCGATTCGGTTCCCATTTTGCGGGAACAGTGGAGGGAACTGGGCGAACTATTCAACATCCGGTTCTGGATCGCCATCGCCTTCCTCGGATACGCGGTTGCGATCGGCACTGTCTCGGTGTCGATGAAAGTATTTGTCAACGTGAGAAGGTGGAGCCACTTGCTGTTCTTGCTGATTCTCTCCGTGCTAGAGATCGGCCTGCTGTTCAGCTTCTCCCATTCGCCCGACACCCTGCTGATGCTGCGGGGTAGAATCCCCGCGTTGATTTACGCGGTGGCTGCGGTCGGGTTCGGGTTGGCCGTCGCGTCCTGGTTCTCCTATCTGATCATGGGCGATCCGGACGAGACACTGGCGGCGAACGGATGGAATCCGAAGGCGAAAGAAGACGCGGATCCCGAAGAGTTGCCGCCCTCGCACCCCGTAATCTGGAAACTGACCCGGCTGGTGGGATTCTTCATGTTCCCGCTCCTGTGCATCCTGCTGATCTTCTCCGCCGTCTCCCATGCGAAGTGGGTGCTCGCCGAGAAGGTCGATTTCGCCGACCGCGCCGCGCGTGAGCTGCTGGACGATCTCGGCAACCGCCGCTGGCTGATTTCGAACGGCGTGATCGATTCGCATATCCGGATCGCCGCCAAGGTCTCCGGCAAAGACGTCATCCTGCTTTCCCCGTTCCGGCTTCAGGAGCAGAAATACCTTGCCTATGTTTCCGACGCCATCCAGAATGCGCCGGAATTGACGGAGAACACCAAGTTGCGCGCGAAAAACCTGCTGGAGTACAACCTCCATCTCTTCCTGGAGGACTTCTTTATCGGCGACGACAAGATCAACGAGAAGGCCGTCACGATCGGAATTCCCGACCTCTGGTATGCCTCTACGAACTGGACGCCGGTGGCAAGTACGTTTTTCTTCACGGGGGCGCGAGACGTCCGCAAGCTTCCGATTGAAGAGCTGTACCAGAAGCATACGGACTTCTGGCAGAAGTGGGACGATTTCTTCCAGAACCAGGAAATGGACGAGCGTCGGCTCTCAACCCAGACGCGGAAGCTGCTGCTGCACCACATGGCGTTGCTGGCCAACGATCTGGGAATCGTGCTGGATGAAGCCGGGTATTCCGAGCTGGCGTTCCAGACATACGAACAGGCGTTGCGGATTCTTCCCTCCCATGTCAGCGCCATGCTCAACCTTTTCGAGCTGATCAGCCGGGGAGTCCACCCCGAACGCAAGGACACGGTGGAACGGCAGCTGATGGAAAAGGTCCGGGATCCGAAATCGCGGTATCCGCTCTGGGCCTTGAACAACTATTACGGATACGTCCGCAATTACGAGTTGTTCGTCCGCATGGGATGGGCGTGGGCGTTGTCCAGTTCGCCGGGGTCCGTTCTGGCCGGTATGCGGCGCACCTACGCGGTCGAAGCGGACGTGGAGAAACGTGCGCGGTTGAGCGCGATGATGGCCGCGATCTACGCCTTGAAGGGCAATTACGCGAAGAGCCGCGAGGAATACCTGAAAGCGTTGCAGGTGAATCCTGCGGATGTGGAGGCGCTCACTGGACTTTCCCGGATCGCCATTCAGGAAAACGATGCGCCTGCGGCTCGCGCCATTCTCGAAAAAGGAGAGTCGGCTGGCGCGGACAAGGAAAAACTGCGGCTGGACTGGGCGGCCATTGCGTTCGCCTCCGGCGACCTGGCACAGGCGCGGATGCAGCTAGAACAGATGTGCATGGGGGAAAAGCCGTCCTCGATGGCGCTCTCCCTGCTCGCGATCACGATGCTGGAGCAGAACGACTATGTCGAGGTCGAGCACAAGATCCTGCCGACGCTGATCAAACGGTCGAACGGGCAGGACAACTATTTCTCGTTCGTCATCAAGGGGAAACTGCTGGAAAAGAAGAAAGACAATCCGGAAGCCCTGCAACAGGCGCGCAGCTGCTACATCCGGGCGCTTTCCATCAATCCCGGCATGGTCACCTTGCTTCGCACGATCCTCTCGCTGGACATGGAGCTTCGCGACCGCAAGTCCGCCATTGCCCATGCGCTCACGTTGCTGCGTTTGGCACCGGAGGATTACCTGGCCTCGTTCGTTCTCGGAACGATCCGGCTGGAAGACGCGGAATACGGGGACGCGGAGCGATACCTGAAAATCGCTTGCAAAGACGAGCAGGGGGCCAAGCCCGAAGTCTTGAACAACTACGCGATGCTCTTGTGCCTGATCAAGAAGAACGCGGATGCCGAGCGGATCGCGCGGCTGGCCGCGAAGAAGGATCCGGAGGGCTACGAGGCCCATTCCACGTTGGCATACATTCTCGCCGAAAACGGGAAGCTGGACGAGGCCGAGAAAGAGATCGAGCTAGCCTGGAAACGGAAGGATACGGATATGCGCCTCTATTTCACGGAGGCGCTGATCGCGATCAAACGGTCGAACAAGGAACAGGCGCAGAAGGCGTTGGCGGCGATCGGGAATACGGACCAATTCTCGAAATCGGATTTGCGTATTCTGGAAGACCTCCGCGATGAGGCGAAAAAGCTGAAATGAATGTGAATCCGATTCTGCGGGAAAAACTGGCATCGTTGCCTACGAAACCCGGTTGCTACATCATGCGGGACCGGAAAGGCACGATCATCTATGTCGGCAAGGCGGTCAATCTCCGCCGCCGCGTCCAGAGCTATTTCCGCGAATCCTCCCTCCGCACGGCTCCGCCGAAGGTGCGGAGCATGGTTCACTCCGTGGCCGATCTGGAGACCGTTATCGTCCGCAACGAGGCTGAGGCGTTGTTGACGGAATCCAATCTGATCAAGCAGTACCGTCCCCATTTCAACATCCTCATGCGCGACGACAAGCGTTACCTGGCCCTGCGCGCCGATCCGGGCGACCCCGTGCCGCGTATCACGACCTGCCGGATCATTCGCGACGACAACGCCCTCTATTTCGGTCCGTTCCCGTCCGGAACGGTCGTGCGTACCGTCTTGGACTTTACCGAGAAGCGGTACGGGCTTCGTCGCTGTTCCCCGATCCAGCCGGACGAGGAGACCTACCGCCACTGCATCAACGACATCGTTCGCTTCTGCACAGCGCCGTGCGTCCACCACATCTCGGAGGCGGACTACCGGGCGCGTTTCGACGAGGCGTGCGCCTTCCTGCGCGGAGAACGGCTGGAGGTGATCGAGGAGGTGCGCCGCGAGATGTACCGCGCCTCGGACGACAAGGACTTCGAGAAGGCGTCCGCGTTGCGCGACACATGGCTGGCGTTGAAGGAGATGGTGAAGCAGAAGATCCATCTCGTCCAGCAGCCCGAACTGTTCGCGCAGGAAGCGGCGCACGGAATCCGCGAACTGCAAAAGGCGTTGAACCTGCCCGTCTTGCCCGCGTTGATCGAGGGGTACGACATCTCGAACCTCTTTGGAACGAATCAGGTGGCAAGCCTCGTCGTTTCCGTGAACGGGATTCCGGACCGCCGTCTCTACCATCGGTTCCGGATCAAGTCGGTGGTCGGCGCGGACGACCCGCGCTCGATGGCGGAGGTGATCCGGCGGCGCTATTCCCGCCAGCTCGCGGAGAATCGGAAACTGCCGGATTTGATCTTGATCGACGGCGGCCAGACGCAGTTGCGCGCGGCTCGCGCGGAACTGGACAAGCTGGGACTTTCGCATATCGCCAGCGTGGGCTTGGCGAAGCGCCAGGAAGAGATCGTGCTGGATGACGGACGCGAGAACGTGTTGTTGCCCCGTGACAGCAGTGCGCTGCAGGTGCTGACCCGGTTGCGCGACGAAGCCCACCGTTTCGCGATCACCTACCACCGCCGCTTGCGCAACCGGTTGATCCGCGAGTCCGCGCTGGACACGATTCCCGGGATCGGTCCCGCGAAAAAGAAGATGTTGCTGTCGCACTTCGGTTCGGTCACGCGGCTGGCGAACGCGCCTGTCTCCGCCTTGCTGGAGTTGCCGGGAATCACCGAGACGCTGGCGGAGGCGATTCACCGCGCCGTCTCGCCGAGCAAACATGCCTCGCCCGGCGTGAAGGCGGAGGCGAGTCTCTATTGACACGGGACGGACGGAAGGCTTTGGGATGATTGGAGAAGAAATGCAGGAAGCGAAATCAGTTGGTCAACAGGAACCGTTGTTGGAGATTCGCCATCTCTCCGTGACCTTTCGTCACGAAGGCGTTGAGACGACGCCTGTCCACGACGTCTCCCTTTGCGTCCATCGCGGCGAGCGCGTCGCCGTCGTGGGCGAGAGCGGATGCGGGAAAAGCCTCTCCGCCATGTCCGTCACGCAACTGTCGCCGACGGATCGCGCAAGGCTGGGCGGCGAGATTCTCTTCGAGGGGGAGGATTTGTTGCGGGCGGGGCAGAAACGCTTGGAGCAGGTGCGAGGGCAGGGGATCGCCTACGTCTTTCAGGATCCCTCCGCCAGTTTGAATCCGGTGATGCGCGTCTATCGGCAGATTACCGAAACCAACCGCGAACTTTCGAAAGCGGAACGCCTCGCCCGGACGGAACAGCTTCTGGCGGAAGTGGGGTTACCGGATCCGCCGCGCCTGGCCCGCGCCTATCCCTGCGAGATGAGCGGCGGACAGCAGCAGCGCGTGATGCTGGCGATCGCGCTGGCGCAACGTCCCCGTCTGCTGATCGCCGATGAGCCGACAACGGCGCTGGATGTGACGACGCAACAAAAGGTGCTGGACCTGATCGACGCGCTGGCGGTCAAGTACAATATGGCGGTCTTGCTGATCACCCACAACCTGGGACTCGTGGCGGGGCGGATGCAGCGCGTGTATGTCCTGTACAGCGGTTACACGGTGGAGAGTGGCGACGTCCGGGACATCCTTCTGTATCCGCAGCACCCTTACACCAAGGGACTGCTGGCGGCGGTTCCCCGGCTCGATGCGCCGAAAGACCAGCCGCTCGCGGACATTCCCGGAACCGTCCCGTCGCCCGATGACTGGCCGCCCGGATGCGTTTTTGAACCGAGGTGCGGCGAAGCGTTCGACCGATGCCGACGCGAAGTTCCGCCGATCCACCGTCTCGCGGACGGGAGGATGTGCGCGTGCTGGAAGCGAATGGAGGGCGAGCCATGCTGTTGCAAGTGAATCAGCTGCAAGTGACCTATCGGCAGATCGGACGTCCGCCGCTCCGTGCGGTGCGAGGCATCTCCTTCGAGTTGAACGCGGGCCAGTCGCTGGGGATTGTCGGGGAGAGCGGATGCGGGAAATCGTCGGCGGCAAAGGCGATCATCGGACTCCAGACGGAGTTCGACGGGGAGATTCGTTTCGAGGGGAAATCCGTACACAAGATGAACCGGGCGGAGCGCATCCAGTACCGCCGGAGCGTGCAGATGGTGTTTCAGGATGCCGTCGGCTCGCTCAACCCGCACATGACCGTGCGCCAGACGCTGGAAGAGGTGCTGCGCGTACACCGTATGGTTCCAGCCGGACAAATCCCGAAACGTATTTCGGAACTGCTGGAACTGGTCAGCCTCCCGGAACGCGTGTTGGCCGCCTATCCGCGCGAGATCAGCGGGGGACAGTGCCAGCGCGTCAGCTTTGCCCGATGCCTTGCGCTGAATCCCCGCGTGATTCTGGCGGATGAACCCGTCAGCGCGCTGGATGTCTCCGTACAGGCGCGAATCCTGAACCTGCTGCGCACCCTACAGAAAGAATTGAACCTGGCGATCCTCCTGATCTCCCACGATCTTGCCGTGGTGCGCACGATCTGCGACCGCGTATGCGTGATGTACAAGGGGCAATTCGTGGAAACGGGTACGACGACAGCCGTGTTGGAAACCCCGCAGAACGACTACACGAAAAGCCTCCTCGCCGCAGTCCCGGACGTCAACCGCTCCCTCGACGCGGGGCGCGGGGCGCTTCGGGCCAGCTGAAAGGCGGCTATGCCGCCAGCTGAGAAGCGGGGATGCTGAGAGGCTGGGAAGCGGGGAAGCTGAGAGGCGATACACTTGCCGCCGCTTATCAGAGTGTTGTTGGACGCGCCCCGTCGCGTCCACAAGCGCAGCGATTTAATTTTTCCGCTTCCCCGATCCGCACGGCGAAACAACGTCGATTCGGTGACGATTCCCAGCGGTGTTTGCGCAGTCGAGGAAAACCGATTGAAGGGGAACAGACGGTTTGCTAAAATGAACCGCGTGATGATGAGAACGAGACAGATCAGGATTCCGAAAACACGCCGCGACTCGGACACGTCCGCCGTGGAATCGTCCATGCGCTCGTTGCCGCGAACGGCTCGGTCGCCATCTCGTATTCCTGCGACTCATTGGGCAACCCGACGGCGGAAGCCAGAAATTTTAAGTGGACGGAAGACAGTTTCCCCCCTTTCAAAACCGATCAATCAGGGAATCTTGCGGAGGTGTATAAGAAAAATGGCAACAACGGATGGGGTGAGATAAAAGCAAGTTGGGATTTCTGCGAGGGAGAACAGAAATTGGAATTTGGGTCTAAAAGTCGTTCAGGAAATGGCTTAGGAATAGGTTCGAAACGGGGTAAGTTCGGGGAGGACAGATGAAGGATATGGGCAAGGTTTGTATATTGTGGCTCTGGATGATCTTCCCATGCGGGTTACTGCCGTTGAATTCTTTTTGCTCTGATGCGCATCCTGTCGAAAATGTACTGTTGAAAATCGGAACCAGGTGTAATCCGTTTTCGTTCGCGTCTCCAGCGTTTGGTAACGGTCCAACCCACCACTATGACATGGCCCGCCTGGATGCTGCGGAAACAAACCGGGTCTATACATTCAGCAGGCGGCTTCCGGCGGGGGAGTTCGGGAGGCTTTGTACGGGAAGACCTTTGTCATGACTCGGTGGATCTTTACTTTCGGGACGAGAAGGGTCTCCCCCCGATCCTCGAAGCCGTGAAATTTTATGCCGCCCCCGCGCCTGGAGGATGGCGATGGAAGTGGGACGCGGGGATTCCCCGGATGAGTTTCAGGGAAGCTGCGGCTTCTTATCCTGAGCAGGTCTGGGATAAAAGCCCATTGAACTTCGTGAGGGTGGATGGAACCCGGTATGGATGGACGAATCGGATTTACGTTCTCCGGTTTGAGGGGACGAATCATACCTCCACGCTTGCCGTGGAACGGTCTGTGTATAACGATGGAATAAGGGACGGTGGATCGATGTCTCGCGGCGGTGAAATGAGACCGTCTGACGTGTTCACCTTCCGGAAGCATCTCGAACCTCCGATTTATGGAGGGCGGATAAATACTTCGCCATACAAACCGGCGGCGAGGGAAATAACGAAAAAACAGCAGATTTGTTCGTCCAGTCGAAGTTACGCGGATTTTCTTGCCTTGACGGATGCCCGTCTTGAAAGATTCCAATTTCGGTTTGACCACCGGTTCTCCCCAAGTGCCCTGTGGGTGAAAATTTATTCCCATCCGTCCGGTATGCAGTCATGGTTTGCAATTCACCCTTATGACGAGGACTTTGCTCGCGCGTTCATAACCCATTGTTTTCAGGATTGCAGGGGAATTCCCGCTGCGACAATAAGGTGGCGCAAGGGATTTGCCGGTTATACAAGTGAAAGGGTGTCTGGAATAAATTTGAAATCGAGTATTGTTCAAGAGGCGTTGTCATGTGGCGATATGGTCTATTTGGACGAAACGCATTTCCTTGGAATGATCCCAGTTCGCGAAACGATGAATACGCTGGACGGGCAAAGAAGAATTTACAATGTTGGCGAATACGATTATTTCCTGTTTGAAAACGGGCGGTTACAGAGTGTCATGTTTTCGCAGTTCCCCGGAATGGAAGATATTTGGCATCTGCTCTGGTTTGCGGGAATGGCATCACGCTGGGAACGTGATGATGAGTATGCGGGAACTTACGTGCAACCTAAATACGGAGCGGAAGAATTCTGACTGATGGATCACGCCGAATCGAAAACAATCGCCTCCGTCGGAGGCTTTCAATCGGCGCGGGTGCCTTGTCGCTTTTCGGAGTGTTGTTGGACGCGCCCTGTCGCGTCCATAAGCGCACTTTCATTTTTAAAGCGCAGCGATTGAAAGCCGCGCCAGCGGCGATTGAATCTTTCCTTTCTCCCTCCGGGCGGTTTGGTAAAATGGACAGCGCGGGAATGAAGTGCCGGTTGCAGGCGTGACCGTAATTTGCTAGACTATTTCCCACTAACAAACAAGGGCGCGGGCATTTGCCCTGCAACGGGTGTCGCAGTTGGCAGCGCCCGGCGGGCGGGGTGGTTCGGAAGAGAAGTCGCGAGTAGGATTGATCAAGGAGATTGGTATGCAGGACATGGATTTCACGGTCAAGGGATTCATGCGGATGATCCGCAGAATGGCGCTGTGCGGTTGCGTGTGCATCGGGCTGTCCGCGAGCGGGGTGACGCGCAACTGGTCGGCGGCAGACGGTTTTGTGGACGTCGCGACCAACTGGAACGGCAACATTCCTCCGACACAGGGCAGCGGCAGCACCGCCGGGGATACGGCGTACTTTACCGGTTCCGGGAACAAGACCGTGCGGTTCCCGTCCGGGGGCTGGACCGACACGGGCATCTACTACTTCGCGAAGGACATTGCGGCCGGCAATACGTTGACCTTTGACGCGACGGGCACCTGGTGGCTCTTGGGACCCGGAACCTACCCGGCCTACTGGCAGATCTTCACGATGTGCGGCGGACCGAGCGGCGTTTCCTACCCGCATATCCTCGAAGTCCGCTTCAACAGCGAGTCCCCGACGACCTCGTACCCGGTGTTCAAGTTGACGGACGGGATCGTCCGTCTCACGCCGGACATCAACAACGGCTCCGTGCTGGAACTGGCGCGTGGAACCTGGGATTTTTACGAGGCGGGCGGAACCGCCACGGAGAGGAACATCCTCAATTGCTTTGCGGCGGCGGCTTCGCGCGCCCAGGACAAGATCATCCTTCGCGACGGCACCACGCTGAAGGGCGGTACGATTTCTCTCTCCCCCGGGGCCAACATGGCGGACTCCCTCTTCCTGGTGGAGGGCGGTTCCCATTTCCTGCGGACGGTCAACATCGGGGCGGGATCGTCCGCCAATCCCTCGCGGATGCGGATTGAGGGCGGAACGGTTGCGGTTGGCAGCGCGGTGCAGGTCGGAAACCGCACGTCGGCCCGCGTGAACGAATTGATCCTGACGGGAACGGGGACCCTGCTGGCGACCAACCTCCATGTGGGAACCTCGGCGCGCTCGACGGGGACATTCTCGATGGACGGCGACACGACACTGGAGGTCCGCCAGTTGTCGGTCGGCTACGGCAGCGGTTCCTACGGGGGAACCGGAACGGTGACGATTGCGGGACAGGCCTGCGCTTCGGTGTCGGGAAACCTGCAGTTGGGCGGATACGCCTCCGTCTCGGACGGATACGGGAAGCTGACGCTGACGGATGACGCGGTGGTCACGGTCGGCGGGTACGTCTGGCCGGGGAACGGCAAGGGCAACGCATACGGCGAGGTGATCGTGGGCGGCAACGCGGAACTGCTTGCCACCAGCACAAGCGACAGCAACGGCGGCATCCAGATCGCCACGTCGGGCGGGACGGGCAAACTGACCGTGGCGGAGAACGGGCGCGTCGTGACGGCGGCGCGCGTCACCGTCTCCCACAATCCGTCCGGTTCGGGCGAGCTGACGCTCTCCGGCAACGGCGAGCTGACGACGACGAGCGACGCGGGCTTCATCCTCGGACGGTCGAAGGACACGCACGCGACCGTGCGTATCCGCGACAACGCCCGGCTGGTCTGTTCCGGCAACTGCCTTTCGTCGGATGTCGGTCTCTCGACATCCGGCAACTGGCGGTTCGGGAACAACAATGCGGCGGAAGCCCGTCTCTTCCTGGAGGGCGGCGAGATCTCTTTCCCGCAGGGTATCTTTTACGTCGGCGGCACAAACTCGATCGTCCGGTTCGACGGCGGCGAGACCACGTTCCACCAGTGGAACCTGACGGGGGAACCGCAGAACGGAATTACCGATCCCGCGTGGATTCTGCCGACGAACACGCTCTACATCACGGCGGGCGAGCATCGCGTGACGGGATACAACGGGCAAAACACCTCGGTTTCAATCGGCAACACCAACGGCAACATCTGCGTCGAGATGAGCGGCGGCAGGGTGATTGCCAATTCCTGTGTCCGGCTGGGCGTGGGCAAGACGATGAGCGGGAGCGGAGCGCCGGACGCGGGTACGGACCACCCGGCGGTTTTCCGGATGCGCGGCGGCACCTTCACCATCAACCAGCGGAACAATAGCGCAACCGGGGACTCGAAGTTCATCTGCTCTCTCAGCGGCGAGGTTTCCTCCGTCCTGGAGTTCACCGGCGGCGAGATCGCCGCGCTCTGTCTTCGCGGCGGCAGCGGCACTGCCACCCTCCTTGCCGACGGCGGCACCTTCACGGTATTCGGCGCTGTCAGCGGGACGGCGGCGCTGGAGCGTTTCACCCGTGCGATTCTCGGCACCAACGGACTGACCGTCGCCGTGCAGCAGGGCGTGACGGCTGAGACCAAGCAGACGTTCACGGACGCGGACGGCGTGCAGGGGCTTTTCACCAAGACAGGCGCGGGGACGCTGCTGGTCTCCGCCACCTCCTCGCACGCGAAGACGATCGTCTCGGAGGGGACGCTCACGGGAAGTCTCGCCACCCTCACCTACGGCAGGGAGGTGACGCTCGCCTCCGGCGCCACGCTGGATCTTTCCGGAACGGCGACGACGCTCGCCGCCGATTCCCTGACGTTGGGGACGGGCGGCGTGAAGCCGGCGGTCATCCGCCTGGACACGGGGGATGTACTGGACGTCTCCCAGAATGGTGGCTTTTCCATTCACGGCAAAGCGGCTCTGCTGTTGACCGATTCATCCACCGCCGGAACCTATCCGGTCCTCCGCGTGGCGGGAACCTTGGCGGCGGGCGCGCTCGACAACCTCTCGGTCGCGAACGAGACCGCCGCACGCGGCTATGCGTTCACCACGGCGGAAGAAAACGGCGTGACCGTTGTCTCCCTCACGATCTCGGAACAGGCGGTGACGGACAACACATGGACGGGTACGGCCGGAAGCGTGTGGGACGAGACGGATTTCACCCAGCCCCCGACCGCCTACCAGCGGTATTCTTTTCCGGGCGACGCCACCTCTTTCTCCGTCTCCGTCCCGAATGAAACGGCGGTGCAGCAGATCACGCTGGCGGGGAATTACACGTTCTCCGGCGGTTCCTTTCGTCTGCCGACGGGAATCGGCGCGACGGCCGGCACGAGCACGGTGAACACGCCGCTGCACCTCTCCGGAGCCTCCGCAGATTTCGGTATCGCGGCTTCCGCCGATGTCACGCTCGGTGCGGCTGTCAGTGGAACGGGCGTCTCCGCCGTGAAAACCGGCGGCGGACGCCTGCACCTGACGGCGGCCAGCCCGCTCTACGACGGCGCATGGACGCTCTCCGGCGGATTGCTGGAGTTCACCGACCCGCTTGCCTTTGGAACGACGGAGAACGTGCGTCCCCTGACCATCACGGCGGGAACCCTGCGTTATGCGGGAAATACGGCGGCCACGCTGGAACGCGCCATTTCCGTGCGGACCGGTTCGAATGAGGGGCGCGTGATTTTGGACACGGCTAACGACCTGACCGTCTGCGGCGCGTACTCCTCCGTCGGCGGTCTGATCAAACGGGGCGACGGGACGTTGGTGCTGGATCTTCCGGCCGGTTCTCACACGCTGGGTTCCGGAACCGAAAACCAGTCCGACGGCGTGATCTGGTCGCTTGAGGACACCGTCTATGATCCGCCTTCCGCTTCCACGGGAAACCAGGCGGGACTGCAGATTCTCAACGGCACACTCCGCGTCCAAGGGGAGGGGAGGAGCGCCACGACCGTCGCGCAAACCCAGCGGACGAATATCGGTACGGGCTATGCCGGGCAACTCGCGGAAACCCGTCTGGAAATCGCCGACTGCACCTATACGCAGGGTGGGCCGTTACGTGCGCTGTGCGTCGGATACAATGCGGCGACCTCCGCGCCGAAACATCCCGCGCTCTCGCTGACCAACAGCACCTTCTGGTGCAACACGGTTGACCTGGGATCGACCAGCGCCGGAAATGCGATCTACCCCACGCTGGAGGTCATCGACTCTTCGATGGAATTGCAGTACGCGCTCAACATCGGCGTGGCGAAGGATACCGTACACCCGCGCGTCGTGATCGGTCGGAACGCGGAGGTGTACCAATACCGCGCCAGCGGCTCCACTCTCGGCATCACGTTTGCGCGCGACGTCGATGTCACCGTCACCGACGGCGGCATCTTGCGGGCGGAGCGGAACGGTTCCGGGGGGAAGGGAATGCAAATCACCTCTGGCGCATGGGGAACCGTGCGCGTCACCAACGGCGGCGTTTTGCAGACGACGCACTTCACCTCGGAGAACACCGGGGCGACAGAGGAGAAGCACCTCGATTTCATCTTCGACGGCGGGAAGTTGGAGATGCGCGGCGGCGGCACGACCACGTTCGCGGTTCCCGCCTGTCAAGGTTTCACCACGCAGGGAAACGGCATGGAGGTTTACATCGGAGGCTCGATACACCACGCCTTCGCCACCCCGTTCCGCGGCACCGGCACGGTCACGAAAACCGGTGCCGGGATTCTGGCTCTCGCCGCGGTTTCCGACAACGGGGATGTCTTCCGGCAGACGGGCGACACGATCCTTGCCGAGGGCGCGATCGATCTGGGCGGGACGACCGCCGGATTCGCGGCGATTCGCGGAACGGGTGTGATCTCGAACGGAACGCTCTCCGCCCATTCCCGGTTGGCGGTCACGCTGGACGGAACGGAGTCCGGCGTGCTTCGCTTCGGTAGCGACCTCTCCCTGCCCGCGAATCTCACCGTCCGGATCGAAAGCCCGAACGGGGAGGACGGGTACCAGGCCTATCGCGAATCCGGCGAGGAGATTCCCGTCGCGGTTCTCGCGGGATGCGACACGCCGGATGTCTCCGGATGGATACCCAAGTTGGATTCCACACGCTGCACGGCTTTCTTCACGGTGGAGAACTCGGTCATCTACGCAACGGTGATCGGCATCCACGGACTGATCCTGCAGGTTCGTTGACAGCGTTCCTCGATTTTTCGATTTGGGTTCTCACGCAGAGCGCAGAGGGCACAGGGTACGCAGAGAAAGTGTCAAAAAATGAGGTTTTTCAAAACACCATGCGCGACTGGAGAGCGGGAGACCATTCACCCGAATGGGAATCGGCGCAAACGAATGGAATCCGCCTCCCGATATGCAACATGCGGGGAAAGTCGCGTTTCCTCACCGGCTCATACCGTGAGTACCGTGCATTCCGTGGTTTTCAAATTGTTCAACCTAGACTCCTCTTTTGGGTTCTCACGCAGAGCCGCTGAGAGCGTAGAGAAAGGTCTGAAAATAGGGGCATTTTGCAGGATCGAGCGAGGTTTGGGAAGAGAAAAGAAGGGATCGATTCTTCACCAAATGGGTGAAGCGAAAAACCGCCCGGAAAACCATCGCAAACTTGCCGTATCTCCGCACCTCTGCGCCTCTGCGACAGATCAAAACCGTTGTCCGGTAAAAGGAACAGAGGAATTTCGGTTGACTTTTTTCCAAGGAGTGTACGTCATGCGTATCTGTTTTCTGCCGTTGCTGTTGGTTCTTTTCGCTTCCTTCGCGTCCCGCGCCGCCGATCTCCGTCCGAACGCGCCACGTTTGCGCGGCGTGATGGTGGCGCCCGTTCCGCGCGAGGCGGATTTCCGTGACCTCCGCGAGATGGGGGCGTCGCTGATCCGGTACCAGCTGTGCGCGGAAGGTTCGCTTCCGACCAACGCAACCCGCAAGGCCGCGATGGATCACTTCGACACGTGGCTCGGCAAGCGGCTCGACATCCTCGAAACGCAGATTCTCCCGTGGGCGCGGAAATACAAGCTCCAGGTCGTTGTGGATCTGCATGACGGGCCGGGCGGACGGATGCCGGACGGAGAGACGCGGTTGTTCCACGATCCCGTGCTGGCGGCGCATCTCGTGCGGACGTGGGGGCGGATCGCCGCCCGGTTCAAGGGCAACGCCGACATCCTCTACGGCTATGATTTGCTGAACGAGCCGATCCAGCGGAAACCGGCGGCGGCCAACTGCGACTGGCAGACCGTCCAGCGTCGCTGTAGCGATACCGTGCGTGCGGTCGATCAGGCGACCACGCTGATCTGGGAGGTTGCGGACGGGGATTTGCCGGGCGGATTCGAGGCACTCAAGCCTTCCGGCGACACGAACACCGTGTATGAAGTGCATGTGTACCAGCCCCACGCTTTCACCCACCAGTTCGTCCTGGCCGGATTGACAAACGCCGTGGATTATCCCGTGACGGACGCGAACGGCAAGGTGACTTTCGACAAGGAAAACCTGCACCGCCTGTTGAATCCGGTCATGGCCTTTTCGAAACAGGCGCGGTCGCGGATTTATGTCGGCGAGTTCTCCGCGATCTCCTGGGCGCCCGGCGAGAGCGCCGCCCGTTACTTGGCGGACTGCATCGCGCTCTTCGAAGAATACGGCTGGGATTGGACGTACCACGCCTTCCGCGAGTGGCAGGGATGGAGCGTGGAACACGCGCCAGCTGCCGCCCCCGGAGTCCACAAGTTCATCCGCAGCGACGACAACCCTCGCAAGCGCGTCCTGCTTGCCGGATTCAAAGGGCAATCCTTCCCCCTCGTTCGCGCCCCGGTTGCCGACACGCGGTTGCGCGAGGCGAGCGACAAAGGATGGCGGCGCGCGATGGGATTCTGGTACGAAAAGACCGCGCTCGTTTATGACTGTCCCGCCGAGCGTGTCCAGTCCTCCGCGAACAGCACCAACAACCTTTTCCACTGGCATCCGGGACTTCTGAGCGGGTACGGTGCGGGAATGTCCGATTGCGCGTTGATCTGCGGAACCGCGCTCTCTGGGCTTGCCGACAAATGGTTGGTCACTCGAGACCCTTCCGCGCGGGAAGATGCCGCCAAGGTCGCGAAAGGCGTGTTGAACCTCGCGAAAGCCCACGGGTACAAGGGATTCGTCGCGCGCGGGATTTGCGCGGATGACGGGAAGACGGCCTGTTCTCTCTCCTCGCGCGATCAATACACGCACTGGGTACACGGGCTATGGCGCTATGTAACCTCCGGCATGGCGGAACCGGAACTGGTGAAGGAATACCAACGCCTGGTCGAAGAGGTCGCCTCATTCATGGAACGCCGAATCGTTCCCGAAACGAACTGGAATTTCGGGTTGGCGGACGGTTCCAAAGACCCGAGAGGAATCTGTACCATGTGGGGACCGGATGTCTGGCCGCACGAGGCCGCGCGCCTGCCGATGATCTATTGCGCCGCCTATCTGGCGACGCGGCATCCGCATTGGAAGGAAATGTACGAACGGTACATCGACGAGGCGATCGAGCGGACGCTGCAGATCCATAAACTCTCACCGCAGGAGATCGGCGGACGGATGCCGTGTTACTCCCTCTTCCAGGCCAACACCTCGCTGGAATTGATCCTCGCCTGGGAAAAGGATCCGTCGCGTGTCGCGAAGATCCAGGAGGCGATGTCCGCCTTCGCGAAGCTGGCGCACGAACGCGAATCGTCGGCGCTGCGCTACCCGCGGGTGAAACACTACGGGATGTGCTGGGAAGGGGAGTTGTTGTTGACCCAGCTGATGACCCCCGATTGGCCGTTCACGGCGGACGAGCGCCAGTTCCTGGAAAATTCGCTCCTCCGCGATCGTCCGGAAATCGTCGGCGTCTGCCGTATCGCCCACCTGATGACCGCCTACTGGCGCTACCGCCGCCTTCAGCGGATGCAAGGGGAAGTTAAGAAGCGGGAAGGCTGAGAAGCAGATACGTGGCGGCTGCGCCGCCTAAGTGGCCCTACGTGCCTAAATGGTGCTGGCGCCCCTAAGAGGCGCTTTGCGCCAGCTGAGAGGCGGGGAATCTGAAAGGCTGAGAAGCAACAGTCGTACCGACGAGCGCGCGGACGGTGCCGAGCGGGTCGGTCACGGCGTAAGCGTCTCCGTCGCGGCGTGTTTTCGGCATCCTGGTCTGTCGTACTCTCGTCATCACGCGGTTCATTCTACCAGACCTCCCGTATCGCATCAATCCATTTCCGATGGCTGCGCGAGTGCGGCGGAGAGGCGTTCGTCGGTGTTGGTCGCGGCGAGGACGCGGAGGGCGGCGAGGTCGGACACGGTACCCAGACGGCGGAGCGCGGCGAGGGAGGCGAGGCGCAGGGGGACGGCGGCGTCGCGGTCATACGCAAGGGTGCGTGCGGTTGGCAGGATGTCGTGGCAGCCCTGTTCGGCGGCAATTTGCACGGCGGTGACGCGGGCGGCGGGATGGGAGTGGGATGAGGCGGCGACAGCCAACGCGCGGGAACGGAGGAACGCGCGGTCTTCGGCATCCGCGTCCGGCATCCGGGAAAGGGCGATCAGCGCGGTGCCCGACCACGGGGCGGAGTCCTGTCCGGCGGCCTCGCGCAGACATTCGCGAATGTCCTCCCGCTCCGCGCGGCGGAGAGGTCGTTCCAGCGTCACGCCGAGGTGCTGCAGGGCGTAGTCGCGGACGGCGGGCGGCTGCGCGGGATCGCGGAACACGGCTACCGTCACGGGAATCAGGTCAGGGTGACAATCGTCTGGTTCCGCAGGAGATTCCAGACGTCGTTCTTCAGCGCGGCGACGCGCTCCGGGCGCATCGCGCCGTCCGGCGAAAGCAGGTAGTCCAGCAGCGCGTCCGTCTCATCCCGCGCGAGGTCCCGCCCCAGCGAGGCCAGCGCCCTCGACCGCAGGGCGTACCGTCCCGCCGTCTCCGGGTCAAGCCCAGCGACGCACCGCACGGCTGCGGGCGCGTCCGCCTCGCGTCTCATGTCCCTGCTCGTCTCACGCTGAGAACGGTCGCGTCACGTCGCGTCCGCATTACGTATCCGGCTTCCCCGGCTTGCCCGGCCTACCCCACTTCTCAGCTTCTCAGCCTCTCAGCTTCTCAGCTTGCCCGGCTTACCCGGCTTAACACGGGGCTAACTTATAGGCATTGGACGATTTTACACTTCGCGGAAGAGGTCGTCGAGCGTCACCTCGGACTGTACCATTCCTGCGTTTGCGTTCCGCTTGACACCATACGTCGTCACGAATGTCAAGTGTACGGATTTGCGGGTACCGGTTTCGTCCTTGAAGAGCTGCACCCTGTCACGAAGCCTTTTGGCGTAGGCATCGCCTATCGAAAACTCTCCCCGCGTGAACTTCATCTCGCATACGTTCACCACGCCGTCGGCGCGGTCGATGAGCATGTCAATCTGTGCACCGTTCGTTTTTGCCGCACTGCGCCACGATGAAATCTCCACCGATACGCCCGATATCCCAAGCGCGGCCTTAATAGCGTCCTGGTGCCACATGCAGACCCGCTCGAATGCGATGCCCTCCCATGCGTTACGCAGGGCGGTATCAACATTCGATAGCCAGAACCCGTTCCTGACGGAAGACATCCCCGCCATGAACTGGAGATGGAAGATGGTGAAGTTGTCCATCAGCTGGTAAACCGTGCCGCGCTTCTTGCGTCCCGACGGCGCGAATCTCCGTAGGAATCCGCTTTCCTCAAGTTCCTCCAGCACAAGCGTAAGTTTCCCTGTCGCCGGCATTTTCGCCTTCTGAGAGATTTCTTCGCGAGTAAGCCCCTCCCGGCGGTCGTAAAGAACGGTAATCACCCGAAGGTGCTTTTCGGGGTGCTTGAACACCGATGCGTAGAGTCGGCGGAACTCCCCCGCGAGCTCGCCTGCGGCGGTAAAACAGAGCCTGTCGATGTTCTGAGCCATCGACAACGACTTGTCAAGAAGGCTCCAGTAGTACGGCGAGCCGCCGAACACCATGTAGCCTTCGGCGATCTCGTACCGCGACATCGCGAATCCACTGTCCCTCATATATTCTTCGCACTGGCGCAGCGTAAATGGCTCAAGGTACAGAACGCGGTTTGCGCGATTGAACAAGCCGCCTTTGTTCCGCAGGACCGTCCTGATCATCCAGCTCGTGGCGCTTCCGCACACGATGAGTACGATGTCCTTCCTTGCGGCGCACCATCCGTTCCAGAAGTTCTCAAGGGCCCTGACGAACCGCGCACGCGGGGTGTCCATCCACGGTAGCTCGTCGATAAAGATCACCTTGCGCCCATCGGGACTGGATTTTAAAAGCCTCTTGAGAAGCGAGAATGCCTCGATCCAGTCCTTGGGGCGGTCCACGTCTAGAAGCCCCTGTTCTGCGAGTGATTCGCGAAAGGCATCAAGCTGCTCGCTCATGGGCGCGCCCTCTATGCCCGTATGGGAAAAGGCGAAAGAGTAGTTGAACGTCTCGCGGATGAGGTATGTCTTGCCTACACGACGCCTTCCGTACACGACGATGAACCGCGAACGGTCTGCATTAGCCGCATCCATAAGGATTTTCGATTCGACCTGCCTTCCTATCATTGCAATCTCCTTTTAACCCAAAAACGGACTATATGATACCCAAATCATCCGATAAAGTCAAGTTATATATTATAATTGGACTTTATCTATGCGATTTTATGAGATAAAGTCCAATTATCGAATTTCAGGTTGCCCCGCCCGCGCTCGCACGGGAATGTAAACCTAAAAACCTCCGTAGATTTTTGTTTCAGCCGCAAAGAACGCAAAGAACGCATAGGAATGGCGCAAAAGGCCAATTGTTGTTTGAGATGGTGTATTTATCCATCTCACCCAAATGGTGAAGAGGAGATTTCATTCTTTTCTTCTTACAGATATTCA
>JAFSTA010000130.1 GCA_017450695.1 Kiritimatiellia bacterium
CGCCTCGTCGCCTGTTGCGTTTACGTAGTCGTTGAGCAGAACGACCCAGAAGAGCTGCACCGTCGGCGGCATGGTGTACGATCCGCCCGGCTCGCCGCTTCCCGGCCCCTCGAACTTGAAAGCCGTTCCGTAGGCATGGAGAATGCCGGCTTCCTCGCTCGCCGTGTCGCGGAAGAACTTGAGCATCCGCTTGACCTCCGCGGCGCGTCCGCACGCGGCCAGCGTTCCCGCATGCACCATCGCGTCCCATCCCCAGACCCAGTATGTCGGCGAAGCACGGAACGCGCCGATTCCATCGACCTCGAACGCCGCGCTCATCGGCGCGACATATCCGAGCCAGCCGTCCACGAAAGCGTCGCAGGTCTCGAACCGGGCGTCCGCACCGTGGCGCTCATGGAATTCCGCGAATACGCGATCGACACGCGCCTCGGAAAACTCTTCGCCGTCCTTCGCGTCGAACGCCCACCAGAACAGATGTCTGTCGCCAGACTCCGTCTCGTCGATGTCGAAACGGAAATCTGGACGTCCGTCGCCGTTCCTGTAGGCGAGCGGCTGCGGCGGACGGTCGTTCAGCGGAAACGAAACGGGATTCATAGATCCGATTTCCATCGTCACCTTCTCTCCGCCTTCGAACACGGCTTCCGCAAAAAGGCCTGTTGTCTTCCGTGCATTGGTCGTTGGCTGTTGGTTGTTTCCACATTTACACATTCTCACATTTTCCATTCTCCACCGCGCGCCCTGCCCCATTCCGGAGTTCAACTGGACAATGCGGCAGCGAATCGATTTCACTTTCGGATTTTCCAGAACCGTTATCCTCCGGAACGCGACGTTGCGGTCGAGGACGAGTTCGTGCCGCAGTTTCACCTCGCCGACCGTGCATTCGCTCGTGTAGCCGAAGGGATAGTGTTTCGTATTCGCGAACGTCAGGCGGTATGGAGCGTCGTCGATCAGGACATACGGATCGAATCCGTGCTTCCAATGGCAGTTCTCCGCCGCCGAACGGTAGAATGTCTGCTTCTTGAACGGCTGTGCGCCGACATAGTTCATTTCGAATATCCCGGCGATGTCGGACACCTTCGCGGAGATGCGCCCCGACTGGTAGAAGTTGCGGCGAACGCCAAATCCTTCCTTTGCATACGGCAGACCGTCGGCGTCGAATCCGTCGATCTCCGCAACCGCGCAAAAAGGCAGCGTCAGCAAGGCAAGAATTATTCCGCAAATCGTTCTCATTTAGCCCTTCCTCATATTCTCCGTTTCGGCGCTCGCGGTGATCGCGCCCTACCTTTCAACTTTGCAACTTTTCAACCTTTCAACTTTTTTAGTACACCTCAAACGAGAAGACCCTTTGTTCCGTAGTCTCCCCCCAGGGGCGAGTCCAGACAACGCGGCAGGCATCACCCGCAATCGGCATATCAAATCGAATGTCCATCCAGCGGCGGTAGTTGTCGCGGACAACCTTGACTGTTTTCCACTCACCCCCCGATCTTACCTGTACATTGAA
>JAFSTA010000131.1 GCA_017450695.1 Kiritimatiellia bacterium
ACCGTCAGCTTGTCCGATCCCGTAAGGACGGGAATGGTATCGGTTGCGCTGGTGATTACGTAATCGGTTCCGGGGAAGGTCGTCGCGTCGGCCGGTACGCCACTCGCGATGTACGCCGCGATCTCATCCGCCGTCAGTACGCGGTTCCACAGCGCAACCTCGTCAATCCAGCCCAACCACTTGCCGCTGTTGTGGCTCGCCCCAAGCAGGAAGGCGGTGGGAAGGATGTCGGGTGCGGTGGCTGCGGTACGCGTGACGGAGTTAGCCTTGGGCGCCAGTTCGGCGGAAACACCGTCAATGAAAATACGGAACGTCGTCCCGTCCCAGACGTGTACGATGCTGTGCCACGCGTTGGCAAAGGTATCCGTCCCATCGGTCGGGTACACATAGCACTCGTTCACCGCTCCCCACAGATAGGAGAGACCTTTCGCCCGGTCGTTCTCCATGCGGAAACCGACGGCGTGACCGTCCGAGTTGTGACCGAATACGAACAGCTGCCTGTCTCCCGTCCCTTCAATCTTGAACCAGCATGCGAAGGAGAACGGAGCCGATCCGCTGGGTGCGCCCGGCAGATAGCCTCCGTTGCAGGGACGCAGATAGGCAGAACCGTTGAAGTACGCCGATCCTCCGGTTCCGTACGGACTCTCGGCTGTGTCGCAGGTTACGCCTCCCATGTTCTGGAGCGGGGTGCGGAACGGCCCCACATCTTCCGCCAGCGTTGCGGACGTGTCGAAATGCCAACACGCCACCAGACCATCAATGAGCGTCGACGCATGCAATGCCCCCCCCTGCATGACGAAAAATGCAATCGCACAGGCGGAAAGTGACAATACACTCTTTCGATTTCGTGTTTTCATCTTTCAGACTCCTTGTTAAGATAATCAACAAGACCGTATTATACACGAAAAAAGCAAAGTTGTGGGAACATTCAAGAAGAAAGTTGTACCTACAACTTGGAGGCCATTTCAAAACCTACGCGGTTGCGGGCGCGACAAAGCGCGTCCATCGAAATAGGAGAACGGGAGGGGGAACGTCCCCGTTGCCCGAATCGGGAGAACCGCACCTCGTCGCTGCAGTTTACGATAGGACGGGCGGGAACCGAAGAACTGACAGTGACCAGCCAACAACTGTGACCCAATCATCTCCCATGTCCCTGTGGTTCGTCAGGACAGTCGTCCTTGACCGCTGCGGCGCCTACCCGGCTTAACACGCGTAACGCGCTTATCCCTATAATTCTCTCGACGCTCGACATTTCGTGGAGTCACGCGGAACAAGTTTCGCCTCAAGACAAATCTCTCGGATGGGAAGCGACGGGGTACGAATCCGCTCAAGCAGAGTACGCACGGCGACAGCGGCGATTTCTTCGCATGGCTGGCGCATACTTGTAAGCGGCGGCGAAAGGAGCCTGGCACAGGCTACATCGTCGAACCCGCATAACATGACATCATCCGGAACGCGTTTTCCCAACACGCCAAGCGTCTGCAAGAGACGCGCGGCGGTACGGTCGTTGCCGCACACGAGCGCGTCCGGAGACTTGCCTTTGCGGAAAAGGCGACGGACACGCTCAACATCCTCAGGCAAAGCGATACAGATTTTCTCCCGGTTCCAGGGAAGCCCCGCATCTGAAACCGACGCCGCCACTCCCTCGCAGCGCTGAAAAATGGTCGGAGCCGAATGCGGCGGCATGAAAAAACGGATGTCCCGCGCCCCTTGGGAAATCAGGTGATCCGCCAGGGTGCGTCCGGCGCGGATATTGCCGATGCCCACCAGATCGTAGCCGCTGCGGGATTCCGCCGACACGATGTCGCGGTCGAGCAGCACCACGGGAATGTGACTTTCGTTGAGAATCGAGAGAATTTCCTGACTCAGCTCACGACTGTCAGGGCAGAGTTCGATCGGTTCGAAGAAGACTCCCGCGACATGGCGTCGCGCATAGTCCGCAGCCAGCGCCTGCGCCTGCCTGACTCGTTCCATCGGATCGGAGGATGACGCGTCGCCAAAAAGAATCGTATAGCCCTCCTCCCGGCTGACGCGGGCAATCTCCGCGCAGATGGGGGCAAAGATTTCCACGTTTCGGTGTCCCGGAATAATCAGGCCCAGGCAGCCCGTCGAGTTGCGCGCCATCGGGCTGAGGTAAGTGCCCGACCCGCGTCTCCGTTCCACAAGGCCGTATTTCTGCAACTCCAACATCACGCGGATCATTGTGGAACGGGACGCGCCGAAACGCCGCACGAGCTGATTCTCGCTAGGCAGATGTTGCGCGTTGTCGTACTTCCCCGCCAGAATCTCGTTGCGGAGGGTACGGAATATCTCTCTGTACTTGGGATTGTCCACGCCACATTATACAGAAGGTCGTCGGCATTTGGCAAGGGGAATCAACCGGGGAATGCATCGGGGGCGCACCTGCGTTATTCACCGTGATCCATGTCGATGCCTGCGATACCGAAACGCGAAGATTTTACCTGGATTCCTCGTTTGGGTTCTCACGCAGAGCCGCTGAGGTCGCGGAGTACGCAGAGAAATTGCCGGAAAAAGTGACTTTGGCCCACAAAACGTACAACGTTACGACA
>JAFSTA010000132.1 GCA_017450695.1 Kiritimatiellia bacterium
AAGCCCACTTAGGCGGCACCAGCCCGCCACTTAGGGGCGCCAGCTCACTTAGGCGGCGCCAGCCGCCACTTAGGGCGCAAGCCCACTTAGGCGGCGCCAGCCGCCACTTAGGGCGCAAGCCCACTTAGGCGGCGCCAGCCGCCACTCTACTCGCGGCTCTTCTTGTAGGCATCCATCAGGGTCTGGTACTTCACCAGGATGTCGGGGATTTCCCAGGCGGGCATGGACTTCGGATCCTTGATGAATCCGATGTACTTCGCCATCACCTGCGCGAAATGCTGTTCGTGCCCGTTGTGGTATTTGGCCGGTACGTTGATGCGGAATCCGGTCTCAAAAGGTTCGTAGCTGACGCCCGGCCATGTCGATTGGAGTTTGGCGACCGCATTTTTGAGCGCCGCGCCCACCGTCTCGCGCGTCACGCCGGGAACGTTCCGGCGAGGCTCGACGTAGAGGACGGGCTTGAAGCCCTCCGCCTGTCCCTGCTCGATCACGAGCGAGCATTTCGTTCCGCGCATCAGGGAGTAGTGGGTGTCGCCGCTGCCCGCCTCCGGCTCGAAGTTCCACAGCACGGAGACCTTCGCGAAGACGCCCTTCAGGTTCCACGTGTACTCGCCGTTCGCCATGCACGGCAGGTTACCGTCCTTGTCCAGCTTCGATTTCAGATAGGGCGGCCACGCCTTGGCGGAGGTGTTCTTCTGGTACTGCGCGAAGGTGATGTCCGTCGGCCACACGCGCGCGGCGAGAACTTTCGCGTCTCCCGGCTGCAACGTCACGCCCGGCCAGACTTCCCACTGCACGAGGTCGGTCAGGTGCGTCGTCACATCGACAATCGCCTCGCCCTGCTGGTCGGTGTCGTAGTACCACTCGGGCCGTTGCAGCGGTACGCCGTTCACCAGCTTGCAGAAATGGTGCACGCTCTCTTTCGTCACCGCCGGATCGTTCTGCGTTCCCGTTTCCTGCCTGCCGTAGAGTTCGGGGTCACGCGCCAGTTCGCGCTGGAGCATGGTGGTGATCTCATACCGTTCCGTCATGATATCGTAGAGGATCACCCCTTTCTCCTTCGCCACGCGATACGCCTCGCGCAACAGCTCCAGATCTTTCGGCGTGATCGCCATCGGCTTGTCCGCCAGCACGTTGAATCCCGCCTTGACGCTGGCGAGGATGTACTCGGTCTTGCGCGCGTTGTTTCCCGCGAGCACCACGACGTTCCCCTTGCGTTCCGCGATCATCCGCTGCAGGAAGTCCTTGCCCGTGTACACCTCTTCCTTCCACGACGTCGGATCTTTCTCCCGCGTGTTGAACTCCTGAATCCGTTTCAGGTGCGCCTGCAGGTCGAACCCGTTCTCCGGCGCATAGACATGGACGACAGGCGAGATGTCCGCATTCGCGAACTTCTGGACCAACGCCGCATGGAAGTGGCCCGGATCCAGCGTAATCAGCCGCACGGCGTACTTCCCGTCCGACGCTTCCGCCGAATTTTTCTTCTCAGGTGAACAGCAGCATCCCGCCAACAACAGCGCGGAAGCCGCGACAGCAAACATTTCCGTGTACATTCTGTTTCCTCCTTCAAGTGACAACGCCGCCTATTCTACCAAATCATCTCCCTCGCTGACAAGCGTACGTATTGGGCTTTCGGCGGCAGGTCACGCGTGTTCAGCATGATGCGGACGCGACGAAGCGCGTCCCTCCGCAGCTCCGCGCCTCCGTGTGAACAAAACTTACCCTCATTTCCATTTTCGCGCGAGGGCGGGCGGCGGGCTTCTCGCTTGAATCCCCGGGATCGCGTTTATCCCTTTCCGCCTCAACCACCCAACCGCCGAACTTTGAACTTATGGGGTCGTTCCCGTTTCTAGGATTCCTAGATGCCTAGGATTCTAGATCTCACCCCCGTCTGCCGCCTCCCGCCCGCGCTCACACGGGGCGGACGATGATGGCGATGGGATCGGCGGGACAGGCGCTTTCGCAGGCGCCGCAACCGCGGCATTTGTCAGCGTCGATCACCGGAACCATCACGCCGTCCTGCGGCTTTTCGATCACCGCCTGATACGGGCAGTATTCCTGGCAGACGACGCAGTATTCCTTTTTCGCCCAGGCGACACACTTGTCGCGATAGACGACCGCGCGTCCCATCGGTATCTCGTGCTTCTGCTCCACGGTAATCGGACGCAGCGCACCGGTCGGGCAGACCTCGGTACAGGCTTTGCAATCCTGGAAGCAGTACTGCTCCTGTTGCGGCGCGAGGTGGCGGTAACGGACAACGGGGGTGAAGAATCCGTCGATCCCGGTCAAGCCGAGATCCGGCTGGATCAGCTCGTAGGGACAGGCGCGCATACAGTTGCCGCATCGGGCGCAGACACCGTTGAAATTCGCTGTCACAGCGCCGGGCGGACGAATCGCGTCCGCAGACTTCTTCCCCGTCAGCTGCCGCCCGCCGACGGCGGCAACGCCTCCCGCCGCCGCACCGAGGAAGAGACGGCGGTTCAGCGCGGGGAAGCGTCCTTCGCCAGCTGCCGCCCCGCGCTTCGCGGGATGGAAGAGCTGATGCACCAGCGCCTGCAAACCGCCGAGCGGGCAGAGGCGATGACACCAGATGTTCGGGACGATCAGGCTGAGCAGCAGGATCGTCCCGAACGCGATGGCGGTTCCGACGTTGAGCCAGACGAGCGGTTCGCGCCACGCGGCGAAGAAACCGTTGAAAATGCAGAGAGGATCCAGCCAGATGAAGATCGGATACCCGATCACGGCGGAGAGCAGCAACGCGCCCGCCAGCATCTGGTTGAGGACGGGAACGGAGCGAATCCACCCCTTTTGGGGATTGAGACGGCTTACCATTTCCGCCGCGAACCCCATCGGGCAGAGATGCCAGCAGAACCAGCGGTTCTTGAACGCCGCCAGCACCAGCAGCGGGATGCCCAGCAGGATCAGCCAACCCGCCGCCCGACGGGAGGCGATTGCGCCGAAGAAACTCAGGATCGGACTGAGGCGAGGCAGCGCAAGCGCCCATTTCTGCGCGGCTTCCGGCAATCCCCAGCCGAGCACCAGATACCCGCACGTCAAGAAAACCGCCAGTCGAATCAGGTTCTTTTTTGTCATCATGCCTCCGTTTGGGTAGCTGGTAGCTAGTAGGACGATAGCAGTCGATAGCGGTCGATGGCAATCGATAGCAATCGATAGCAGTCGATGGCAATCGATGATAACTACCGCCTTCCCCGCCGCCTAACACTCGATCCGCTCGATCTTCACCTTCGAGAGGTCGCCGCAGCCGATGCCCATCTCGTGCGCGATTTTGATGTACCCGACATCGAAGGGCGTCGTTACCGCCTTGACCTTTCCCACAAAGAGCGTTGCCGCGTAGGCGTCCGCCGCGACGGGATCGAGACTGAGGATCAGTTCGTTCGGATAGGCGAGGTCGCCGGGTCCCTGCGGACCGCGGTTCAGCATCGTGCGCGAGGCGTCGATGATCGTCAGCGTCGGTTTCAGGAAGGTCGCGAAGTCCGCGATGCACTGGTGCAGTCCGTCGCGGTGCCAGCCGCGACGGCTGGCGTTGGAGATCGCGCCCATCCAGTTTTTCATCGAGAGCGAGAGCGTCGCGCCGCCGTGGTGCTTCGCCACCGGCATGTTGATGAGGCAGTCGGCATCCAGCAGCTCGTTCGTGATCTCGGCGGACTTGCAGATCTTGCCTTTCGGGATCTCCGTCTTGCGATATCCCTTTTTGTGGTCGGGGCGGAAGAGTTTCGCGGAGGTGCCCTCGATTGCCTTGAGCGCACCGCTTTGCGGGAACGCCTTGCCTTCGGGGGAGCAGGGGTTTTCGGGAATGTCGATCTTCGCCGCGCCCGCCTTCTCCGCCTGAAGCACACATTCGCGGATTAGTTCCGGTGCGGTGTTCGCGCCCTGTTCGGGGGTGGAGTACCAGGCGACATTCGGCTTGATCGCGACCTTCATCCCTTTCTTGAAGAACTGTCCCCAGCCGCCGAGTTTTTCGATGCCGAGATTCAGCATCTTCACCAGATCCTTGCCATGCACGACAACCACGGTAGAGGTCTTTTCCTCCGCCACGGAGGGAAGCGCGGTCGCCGCTGCGGCTGAAGCCGCTGCCACTTTCAGAAAATCACGCCGTTGCATATCCATATCCATTCTCCTTTCTGGAATCACCTTTCATCACCCGTAGATCGGACCGTAGTTCCGGCACGCGCGGTAGTCCGCACCAATCGGGTCGTCCGCGCCGAAGAGTCCCCAGACGTGCGGACGGAAAATCTGTTCCTCCGGCACGTTGGAGAGCGCGACGGGAATCCGCAACATCGAGGCGAGGGTGATCATGTCCGCGCCGATGTGCCCGTAACTGATGGCGCCGTGGTTGGCCGACCAGGCGTTCATCACACTGTACACGTCCTTGCAGGTGCCGGTCGCGGTCAGGCGCGGCACGAACCAGGTGCAGGGCCACTCCGGATTCGTGCGCTCCATCAGCGTGTGGTGTACGTCGTCCGGCAGCGAGGTGGACCAGCCCTCGACGATCTGGAGGATCGGACCGAGACCCTTCACGCGGCTGATGCGCGTCATGGTCATCGGCATCCCGCCCTCCGAGACGAACCCGGCGGAGAAGCCGCCGCCCCGGAAGTATTCGACGCCGGCGGGATTCCACGGCGTCGCCTTCAGGCAGGCCTCCACCTCCTTCTTCGTCAATTCCCAGTACGGCTTGATCGCCGGTTTTCCGTTGCGACGCTGCTTGCCGCAGGCGTCCATGCAGCATGCCCCGGAGTTGAGCAGGTGGATGAAGCCGTTCTTGTTCAATCCGGTCATCTTCTTGCCCGTCACGCGCTTGACGGCGTCCGGCGACCAGTAGGTGCGCACGTCCGCGAAAAGCTGCGGCAGGTTGGTCAGCAGGTTCATCAGCAACATGCAGGTTCCGTTCAATGAGTCGTTTTCCGTCGCGACGATGTACGGCGCGCGTGTCCCGTTCCAGTCGAACTGGCTGTTCAAGACGGTCTCCAGGAAGTCGCCGTTCGGTTTGTAGTCGGTCCACTGGCGCTGCCCCTGGAAGCCTCCCGCGATCGCGTTGCGTCCCACGGCCTCCTCGCCGAAGCCCATCTCGTCCAGGACGGGATTGCCGACCATGCAGTCGCGCATGATCATCGCCATCTTCACGACATACTCCCAGTCGGCGTCCTTCGCGGCGCGGGACTTCTGGATCTCCTTGCGGTTCCAGTCCTTCCCCTCCTTGCACCACTTGCGCGTCCAGGCGATCGCGCGCTCGTATTCCGCCTTGTCGTAGATGCCCTCTTGGACACGGCGCTCGATCTCCACCTCGTCCATGTTCTCGATGCGGATGCCGAGGTAATCCTGGAAAAAGTCGGCATCGACGAACGAGCCGCCGATTCCCATCGCCGAAGAGCCCATCGAGAGATAGGACTTGCCGCGCATCAGGGAGACCGCCAGTCCGGCGCGCGCGAAACGAAGGATCTTCTCGCTCACGTCAGCGGGAATCGAGGTGTCCGTGCGGTCCTGCACCTCGTGTCCGTAGATGCCGAACGCGGGGAAGCCGCGCTGCGCGTAGCCCGCCAGCATACAGGCGAGATAGACCGCGCCCGGACGCTCCGTGCCGTTAAATCCCCACACCGCCTTCGGCGTGTGCGGCGCGGTGTCCATCGTCTCCGTCCCGTAACACCAGCAGGGCGTGACGGTCAACGAGACGCCCACGTTCTCGCGCTCGAACTGCTCGGCGCACATCGCCGCCTCGGCGCAGCCGCCGATGTTGCGGTCGGCGATCACGCACTGGACAGGCGTGCCGTCGGGGTACTTCAAATTGTCGGAAATCAGCTTGGCGGCGGACTCCGCCATCTTGCGGGTCTGAACCTCAAGGGATTCGCGCACGCCGCGCCGCCGTCCGTCGATCACAGGGCGGATACCGATTTTCGGGAAACGGGAATTAGTCCAAATTGTCTGATTCATCTGTCACTCTCCTTGCCGACCTGATTCACAGGTACGGGGGGATTATACCCGATTTTCGTTTTCCGCGTCAATCCTTATGTTAGGGGCTAGTGGCTGGTAGCGGGTAGTTTTTAACGGGTAGGTGGCAAGCCGCCTAGAATGACTAGAAGTGCTAGTAGCCCTAGAACCTCTAGCCTATCCGCCACCCGCTACCCGCCACCCGCTACCACCTACCAGCCACGCACCATCATTTTTTTGAAAATTGTGCTTGCAGTGGCGGAAGGGATTTGCTATAGTGTTGCCCGTTTTCCGAGATACATGCGCCTCTAGCTCAATTGGATAGAGCATCTGACTACGGATCAGAAGGTTGCAGGTCCGACTCCTGCGAGGCGCGCCATTTCGGACTGTGTTGCGGGGTGGAGCAGTCTGGTAGCTCGGCAGGCTCATAACCTGAAGGTCGAAGGTTCAAATCCTTCCCCCGCTACCAATTTGAGAATCGGGATCTTAGCTGGTCTCGGTTCTTCTTTTTTTCGCTTTCGACGCGCATATTGTAAACCGATTGATTATTTTTTGGTTGACAATAGACCATCCCGGACTTATACTCTCGCCCGCTTATGAAAACACGGATTCTTTTGGCGGGAATGGCGGCGATCGGCGCGGCCGCCTTTGCGGAAGAGACGAACCTGGTCGTCGAGGTGCACGGGGAACGACCGACCGCATCCTCCCGTCCCGGTTCGCAACTGCTGGAGGACGTCCCTTCCCTCGCCCTTCGCCAGCAGGGAACGGGCGGGGCGCAAGCTGACCTCTCGATTCGCGGGAGCGCATTCAACACGACGGGACTGCTACTGAACGGGGCGGCGTTGCGGAACTCCCAAACGGAACACTGGCACGCAGACTTGCCCGCGCCGGAGGTTTGGTTTGAACCACCCCGTGTGCGGACGGGGTTGGACCGGTTCCGTCTTTCCTCCGGACATCCATCCGGTTCTGTCGATCTACGGCTCGCGCCACTTTGGGAGAACCTGCATTCCGTCACGCTGGGCGGCGGCGACAAGGAACTCTTCTTCGCGAACGCCGTCTTGACCGAGACGACGGAACTGGAACACGGCGGTACGGCTGGCGCGTCCGCGTTCGCCTCGTTTGACCACGACAGCCAAACCGACGGGTATTCGGACAACGACCTGCTGCGTTTCACGGGGGGAGCGCGTGTCGGCGCCTACGGGGAACGGCTGGAGGGTGACCTGATCGCGACGGGCGGGTGGCGCGAGTTCGGCGCGCGCGGATTCTACGGCACGGCATCGTCCTACCCCGCCGAGGAGGAGGTGACCGACTACCTCGTATCGGGAAACCTGCGCTGGGTGGAGGAACCCGACAACCCCGCGCAACTGACCGCCACGTGGCAACGGTTGCACGATCTCTACTGGCTGGACAAACACCGCCACGCCTTTTATGAAAATGAACATACCACCGACACCCTCTCCCTGCACGGGAACGACCGCCATTCGTTCGGGGAGTATTTCTCCCTCGACACGCGCGCGGACGCGGAACTGGAGACGATCGACAGTTCCGCCCTCGGAGACCACACGCGCGAACATCTCTCGCTGGCAGCCCTGCCGAACCTGACGCTGGGCGGGTGGACGTTTACGCTGGGCGGTTCGTGGGAATTGTTCTCCGCCTACTCGCCGCAGTTCGCGCCCGCCGGAGGCGTGACTTGGGAATTCACGAAGGGGCAGACGGTCGGCGTGAACTACACGGAATCGTTCCGTCAACCCTCATACACCGAACTGAACTACGAGTCGCAGGACATTCTCGGCGACAACAGCCTCGGAGTGCAACAGAGCCGCGTGGTTGAACTCGTCTGGAAAGGCGAACGAGGAAACAAACGCTGGGACGTAACCGGCTTCTATGAACGGGGGCGTGACATCGTGGACTGGATTCGCGACGCGCCGGGTACACGATGGACTGCCGTCAACCTAGAACCGATCGATGCCTGGGGAATTACTGCAAACGGGGCGTACCGCACCTCGTCAGGGACGGAACTGGGCGCAGACGGCATGCTGCTCAAGAAACTCTGCGACACGGACTGCTATTCCAGCCGCTACGCGCTCGATTATGCGAATCTGGAAGCCGGAATCCATCTGCGGCAAGACTTGAACAAGGCATTCTCATGGATCGACGACCGACTGGACCTTGGCAAGACACGGTGCAACAAAGGCCTGTTCCTGAAACTGCGCGAAGGTGCCGCCCACTACGCGCCGAACCCGGTACGCCGTCACGGATCGACGGAACTCACCAGCAACGCCGAATTACAGTGGCTGGTGAAAAGCGGACTCGCACTGAACGTAGGAATCGTCAACCTCCTCGACAGCGACTTCCAGACCTACCCCGGACAAAACACATGCGGACGCCGCTGGTACCTCTCCGTGACTTACACGTGGTAGCCGCGCAGCGGCACTTAGTCTCGCAGGTGCTGCGCGCTTCGGGGAGCGGCACCATGCGGCTATGCCGCTAAATGGACCTTCGGTCACAAGTGGGCTACGCCCTAAGTGGTGGCTGGCGCCACCTGAGTGACTTAGCCCACAAGGGCTGTGCTCTTCGGGGAAGCGACACTCCTGTCGCTTTTCAG